>JAEWMS010000080.1 GCA_023393115.1 Bacillota bacterium | reverse complement strand
TTTAAAGGCAAAACTAATTGATAGTATCCGTTAAATTTAGTATAATTTTTGTGTTGGATTAATTTTTTGTTCACCACATAATTATACAACACTTGCGGGCCCTTCGGGACCCGCATTTTACATTTTTTAGATAGCAAAGGGGTCACTACAAAACTAATTTAGTTTTGCAACGGCCCCTCTCTGTGAAGTTTGTCCTATTTCTAATATTTGAAGTAAGCATTTGCTAAAGCCTTATCCGGCTATTCTGACAAAATTACCTAAGCATCACCGTGTTGATAAAATAATTAATTGTCTGATGTCTCCTCGACATCCTCATTCTCTAAATCTTCGCAGTCGTTTCCATCCGGACACTCTTCGTTTACCATTCTTGCCATACTTACTACATTGTTGCCCTCACTCATTCTCATGAGGGTTACTCCCTGAGTCGCACGGCCAAGAATACTAATTTCACTAACCTTCATTCTGATGATGCTGCCGTCTGAACTAATTAATATTATATCATCTTCTTCTGAAACAAGCATCATTCCTATGGATTTTCCGGTTTTCTCAGTAATTCTGTAGGTGAGTATACCTTTACCTCCTCTGGTTTGTACCTTATATTCCTCAAGTTCGGTTCTCTTACCGAATCCATTCTCAGTTACAACCAGCAAAGTAGTGCTATCGGTAACTACCTCCATACCTATTACATAATCATCTTCATCCAGTTCTATACCCTTTACGCCTTGAGAAACACGGCCGATTGGTCTGGCGTCGGTCTCATTGAAACGGATTGCCATACCGTTGACCGTCGATAGCATGACATCCTGCTTTCCATCAGTTAGCTTGACATCGATAAGTTCATCATTCTCTCTTAGGGTTACTGCTGCAAGACCGCCTTTTCTTATATTATCATATTCCATCAGGTCAGTTTTCTTAACAAGACCGTTACGGGTAGCCATTACAAGGTACAGACCTTCCTTATACTCGTGAATCGGAATAACAGTAGTAACCTTCTCATTCGCATCCAACTGTAGAAGATTTACTATAGCTGTGCCCTTTGCCTGTCTGCCTGCTTCCGGAATCTCATAAGCCTTGAGTCTGTAAACCCTTCCTTTGTTTGTAAAGAACATGATAAAGTTATGAGTAGAGGTTACAAAAAGATTCTTTACGAAATCTTCCTCTCTGGTGCTAAGACCAATGATACCCTTTCCTCCGCGTCTCTGGCTCTTATAGGTATCGGCCGGAAGCCTTTTGACGTATCCAAAGTGAGTCATTGTGATAACACTTTCTTCTTCCTGGATAAGGTCCTCTATGTCAATTTCATCTTCATCTATCTCTATTTTTGTTCTTCTTTCGTCGGCATATTTGTCCCTGATAACCTTTAATTCATCCTTTATTATCTGATGAACCAGGATTTCATTCGCCAAAACTTCTTTATAGTATTTTATTTTTTCAAGAAGCTCATTATATTCATTTTCCAGCTTCTCTCTTTCCAAGCCTGTTAGTCGACCCAATCTCATGTCAACTATAGCCTGGGACTGCTTCTCACTGAAGCCGAAACGCTCTGATAAACCTTCTTTCGCCAGAGCTTCAGTCTTGGAATTCCTGATTATTTTAATAACCTCATCCAAATGGTCAAGGGCTATTTTTAAGCCTTCCAATATGTGAGCTCTTGCCTCTGCCTTGTCGAGTTCAAACTTTGTTCTACGTCTGATGACATCTTCCTGATGCACTATGTAGTAATCAATAGCCTCTTTCAGATTCAAGGTTCTTGGTTCATAAAGCTTGTCCTCTGTAGGAACAATTGCAACCATGTTTACGCTGAAGGTCTCCTGCAGCTGGGTATTCTTATATAATTGGTTCAATACCACCATTGGGTTAGCATCACGTTTTAGTTCAATTACAATTCTGACAGGTTCTTCTCTTCCCGATTCATCCTGTAGGAAGGATATACCCTCAAGCCTTTTATCCTTAACTAATTCAGCAATTTTTTCTATTAAACGAGCCTTATTTACCTGATAAGGTATTTCAGAAACAATAATTCTATGCCTGTTTCCGTGCATCTCCTCAATAGTTGCCTCCGAACGTACAACTAATCGTCCTCTGCCGGTTCTATATGCATCTCTTATACCTTTTTTTCCGATAATCTTTGCTGCCGTCGGAAAATCAGGACCTTTGATATACTTCATAAGTTCATCAATTGTTATTTCAGGATTGTCTATTGCCGCGCAAATACCGTCAATAACCTCGCCCAGATTGTGAGGCGGTATATTGGTAGCCATACCTACTGCAATACCAGAAGAACCGTTAACTAATAAATTTGGAAATCTGGAAGGCAAAACAACAGGTTCAACCTCATGTTCGTCAAAGTTCGGCTTAAAATCTACAGTATCTTTATTTATATCAGCAAGCATTTCCATGGAGATTTTGGCAAGCCTTGCTTCAGTGTATCTCATTGCCGCTGCGGCGTCACCATCACGTGAACCAAAATTACCGTGTCCATCAACCAGTGGATGTCTCAGAGAAAAATCCTGTGCCATACGCACAAGACTATCGTACACTGCAGCATCACCGTGGGGATGGAAGCTCTTCAACGCTTCACCGACAGTTGCAACAGACTTTCTGTATGGCTTATCCGGTGTAAACCCGGAAGAAAACATGGTATAGAGTATACGCCTGTGAACAGGCTTTAATCCATCACGAACATCAGGCAGTGCTCTGTCTATAATTACACTCATAGCATAGTCTATAAAAGACTTTTTCATTTCAGATTCAATGTCTATGGGAATAATTCTTTGCTCCTTTATTTCATCTGCCATTTAAATCATTACCTCTTTTCATTTGATAAAAACTCGCTTTTTTCAAAGTAGTCCACTATATATTGTAATAAAATTTTAACGAACTGTCCACTTTTTTCATCTTTTAAGGCAATTAGCTGTAATGCTGAAAGCACATAGAAGACCCTTTGTTATTTGCTATATTTATATTGTTGATATATATATTATATCCCACCTGTTACGCCATTAGCCTAACTTTATTAACGGTCCGAAAATAAGACACTTTTACAGTGAAACCTGCAATGACTGATAATATCACTAATAAAGAAAAAAGAACAATACATTGGTTGGCCACTATAATAATTGAGAATAAAATACAATCTCTCACCTCTGTTCTAATAACTCTTTTAAAATAAATATCAATATATTATCTAATTTTTTTGAAATAAAAAAGTGGACGGATAACCGTCCACCCTACACTTGTTCAATAATTTAATGGTTTCTTTTGCTGAACTAAACTAGGCCATATTATTTTTTGGTACTCTGACTACAAATTCTATATAATCTCCTCTGTCTATCTGAGCCGCTTTGGCATTAACACCCGATTGCTTCATAATGTCTATTGCTTGCTTTATAGTGTTGACAAATATCCTGACATCTTTAATAGCTTTGGTCATTTTTCTGTCGGCCGGCTTTTGCCTTATATCCCTTGAGAATTTATCTATAGCCTTTTCAACCAGTTCTTCTGTCTTTTTTACATTAAGTCCTCTTTCACAAACTAGCTTTAACACTTTTAACTGAAGCTGCTCGTCATGGAGTTTTAATAATGCTCTTGCATGTCTTTCTGTTAAATTATTATCTGATAGAATCTTTTTTACCAGGGGAGACAGTTTTAGAAGTCTGATCTTATTTGCTATGGTTGACTGGCTTTTTCCTATTTTTTGAGCCAATTCCTCCTGGGTAAAGCCATGCTCGTTAATAAGATTGCTATAGCCCTCAGCCTCTTCCATGTAGCTAAGATCTTCTCGCTGTAAATTTTCAATTAATGCCATTACAGCAGAATCATTGTCATCAACATTTACAATAATTGCTGGTATCTCTTTCAATCCAGCCATGGTAGCAGCCCTTAGTCTTCTCTCCCCTGCCACCAGTTCATAAGTACTGAGTGAAATCTTCCTTACATTAATAGGTTGCAATACACCGTATTGCTTAATTGATTCACACAATTCCTCAAGTGCTATTTTATTAAACTGTTTTCTTGGCTGGTATGGGTTGGGTCTTATATAATCAATACCAACATAAGTAATATTTTTTAACTCATCCTTTTTTTCCTGCTTTGGAAACTGAAGCTTGCTCTCTAACATAACGGCACCATCCTTTGTATATATTAATATATTTTCATTAGTAATCTACCATATATTGTAAATTACATTCAAAGGATAATTCTTTTCTTTTATGTCATTTCCTTTATTACCAGGAAAAAATCGTTCGATAAAAAATTGTAAAAATCTGGATATTAATACCTATATCAACGGTTCTTTCGAAGGTTTACCCGCTTTCCTTGGGTATTTTGTCGGCGTCTGTCTAAACTTTCTTACGATGACGACATTTCTTTCTATATTAGTCGATGGTAATTCGAATTTTTCAATTTTCTCAATTTTTCCACCTAATATGTCGAGAGCCTTTGTTGAATTATTTAACTCCTCGGTGTTACTCCCCTTCATTGCAATAAAAATCCCGTTTATTTTTACAAATGGTAGACAATATTCGAGTAAAACCGGAAGATTGGCAACGGCACGTGCAACTGCAATGTCGTATTTTTCTCTATACTGAGGGTTTACACCAAAGTCCTCAGCCCTTCCGTGCACAGCTTTAATTTCTGATATTTCAGCCTTTCCGGAAATATTTGTTGCATTTATTACCTCATTGAGAAACTTTATTCTTTTATCAAGTGAATCCAGAAGGGTTACTTCCAGTTGTGGATTGGCTATTTTCAAAGGTATTCCCGGAAATCCCGCACCTGTACCTATATCAATGACCTTCAGCTTCTCATTATTTATATAGGGTAGAATGCTCATTGAGTCTATAAAGTGTTTTATTATTATTTCCCTATCGTCCTCTATTGCCGTAAGATTTATTTTTTGATTCCACTCCTTGAGTAGTTCCATATATGTGCCAAAATTGCTTACTTGTTGTTGGTTAAGTTCCCTACCATAATTCAAGGTACCTTCCTTCAACAACTGGGTTAATTCATTATCCAAAAACATAACTCCTCCAGATCCCATGTTTGAGACTCATTAAGCCTACAGACTATTTTATTAACATTCTTTTTTTTGGTTATTGCTCCGATTCATCTGCTCCAGGTGTATCAACAGCACTGAAATATCTGCAGGAGAGACACCTGTTATTCTTGATGCCTGTCCAATTGATTCAGGCTGGATTTGCGTAAGCTTTTGTCTTGCTTCAAGCCTTAATCCCTGTATAAAAGAGTAGTCTATTTCCTTTGGTAACCTGCGTCCCTCCAGTTTCTTATACTGTTCCACCTGCTGCATCTGCCTCTTTATATAACCTTCATACTTAATTGCCACCTCTACCTGTTCTTTTACAGATCTGGGCAACTCAGGCAGTTCCATCACTTCAGAAAGGCTCTCATAGCTGATTTCGGGTCTTCTTAGCAATTCAGCCACATTTATTCCACTTTTTATTGCTGTACTATCCCTGCTTTCAAGATATTTGAGTACTTCATCGCTGGGCGGCAAATAGCTGTTATTTAGTCTGTCAATTTCGTTATCAATTAGCTTCTTTTTCTCAAGAAATTTCTGATATCTTTCTTCACTTATAAGTCCTACACTTCTTCCCAGGGGAGTTAATCTCAAATCAGCATTATCCTGTCTCAGGAGTAATCTGTATTCCGCTCTTGAGGTCATCATTCTGTAGGGTTCTTTTGTCCCCTTTGTAACAAGGTCATCTATGAGTACTCCAATGTAGGCCTGAGATCTGTCCAGTATCAGTGGCTCTCTTCCCTGTACCTTCATGGCAGCATTTATTCCAGCTATGATACCTTGTGCTGCCGCCTCTTCGTACCCGGAGCTGCCGTTAATCTGTCCTGCCGAGAACAAACCCTCAATATTTTTAAATTCCAATGACAGCTTTAGCTGAGTAGCATCAATCCCGTCATATTCTATAGCGTATGCACTTCTCATAACCTTGACGTTTTCCAGTCCCGGAATAGTCTTCATAAAATCCATCTGAACATCTTCAGGTAGACTGCTTGACATTCCCTGAAGGTACATTTCTTCTGTATCAAGACCCATTGGCTCCACAAAGACCTGATGATTTTCCTTGTCGGCAAACCTTACTACCTTATCTTCTATGGACGGGCAATATCTTGGACCGATTCCGGTAATATTTCCACTGTACAAAGGAGAGCGGTGAAGGTTGTTTTTTATAACCTCATGTGTATCTTTGTTAGTGTATGTCAACCAGCAGGATACCTGTTCCTTTTCAATACTTTCAGTCTCAAAGGAAAATGGAATTATTAAATCATCCCCAGGCTGCTCGGTCATTTTTGTAAAGTCAAGACTCCTTCTGCTTAATCTCGCAGGTGTTCCGGTTTTTAGTCTCAATAACTCTATACCAAGTTCCATCATGCTGGCAGAAAGCTTGTTGGCAGGGAATATACCGTCAGGGCCTCCGCTGTAGCTGACATCTCCGATAATTATTCTGCCCTTCAGATAGGTCCCGGTTGTAAGAACTATTGCTTTACATTCAAAAATAGCACCTGTGTGAGTTTTAACTCCGGTAATCCTGGATTTATTCTCATCAGTGAGGAGCTCAACTATTTCAGCCTGTCTTATATCAAGATTTTCCTGTAACTCAAGGGTGTGCTTCATTTCTGTCTGATACCTGCGTCTGTCTACCTGAGCACGAAGTGAATATACCGCAGGCCCCTTTGAGTTATTCAATATCTTGGATTGGATGAAGGTCTTATCTGTGTTCTTTCCCATT
The DNA here is from genome assembly GCA_023393115.1 of Bacillota bacterium. Lineage (GTDB taxonomy): Bacteria > Bacillota > Clostridia > Acetivibrionales > DSM-1351 > Ruminiclostridium. The sequence continues at coordinate 16,165 of JAEWMS010000080.1, read as the reverse complement.
TCTCCGCCCAAGGCATCTATTTCTCTTACCAAGTGTCCTTTTGCGGTACCTCCTATACTGGGGTTACAGGGCATATTTGCCATACTGTCCAGGTTTATTGAAAAAACTATTGTTTTGCAGCCCAGTCTTGCAGCGGCCAAGGCAGCTTCACAGCCCGCATGTCCGGCACCCACTACAACTACATCATAACTTCCAGCGAAATAATCCATCAGGATTCTTCCTTTCTACTTCTATTTATAGAGTATAATACTTATTTACCAATACAGAACCGACTGAATATATTATGCATTACGGCTTCATCTATAGATTCCCCTGTAATCTGACCAATGTATTCCGCGGAACTTTTAATATCTATTGTAACCATATCCAGCGGCATTCCCATGTCAAAGGAATTCAATGCCTGATCAATTGCATGTATGGACTTATCCACCAAGCTCTTATGTCTTGCGTTTGTTAACAGGACTTCTTCGTTTTTACTTATGTCGCCCTTAAAGAAAAGCTCTTTTATTTTTTCTTCAAGTCCTTCAATACCCTCATCATTAATCACTGATGCCTCAAGTATTATATCTGCCTCCAGCTGACTTCTTATATCATCAAGCTTTGCCCTGTCAACCAAATCTGTTTTATTTATGAGAACAAGACTTTTTCTGCCCGAAATACTATTCAGTACTTCCCTATCTTCCTTGAGGATACCTGTATCAGCTGCAATTACCATTATTATAAGATCAGCATCCTCTATTGCTTTGTAGGCCTTGTCCACACCAATCTTTTCGACTATATCCTGAGTAATTCTAATTCCTGCAGTATCTGTTATTTTGGCTGGAATGCCTTTGATATTTACATACTCCTCAATTATATCTCTTGTGGTTCCGGGTATGTCTGTAACAATGGCACGGGTGCTTCCGGCAAACTGATTGAGCAGTGAGGACTTACCGACATTTGGTTTTCCGGCAATTACTATATTTATGCCCTCTCTGAGCAGCTTGCCGCGGTCAAAGGTTTTTGTCAGGTCAGAAAGCTCTGCTTTTATTTTTTTCAAACTTTCATAAACCTTCTCACCTGTGATTTCCTCGATATCATGCTCCGGATAGTCAACAGTCACCTCGATATGGGCCAACAGTTCCACCAGGTCTCCTCTTAATAACTTCAGTTTATTGGAAAGTCTGCCCTCAAGGTGACTTACTGCAGCCCTGGAGCTTTCAACTGTCTTTGAATTAATAAGGTCAATGATGGCTTCAGCTTGGGATAAGTCTATCCTGCCGTTAAGAAAGGCTCTTTTTGTAAATTCACCCGCCTCTGCAGGTCTTGCGCCGTATTTGAACAGCAGCTCCATAACTCTGTTTATTACAACGATACCACCGTGGCAGTGAATTTCAACTACATCCTCACGGGTAAAAGTATTCGGTTTTTTCATTTTAAGCAGCAGAACTTCATCAACATGCTCGTCGATTTCGGGATCTACTATTTTTCCATAGGTTACAGTATGTGAAGCAATTTCCTCCATGCTCCGGGTTGAACGAAACAGCTTTCCCGAAACCTCAAAGGCCGAATCCCCGCTTACACGGATAACTCCTATTCCACCTGTTCCATATGGTGTTGATAATGCTGCAATAGTATCTTCAAAATGCATATAAACTCCATTTCAAGGTATAAAATTAAAATAACACAAAATGGTTCAAGGAATATACTCCTCAAACCATTTCAAAGGGAAACATATTTATTTTAATGTTATAACTACTTTTCTTTTTGGTTCTTCCCCTGTACTATAGGTTTCAACATATTTATGTCCCTGGAGAGTTGAGTGAATTATTCTTCTCTCATAAGGGTTCATTGGTTCAAGGGTAACTGGTTTCTTATACTTAACAACCTTCTCTGCCAATCTGTTAGCAAGTTTAACCAGAGTTTCCTCTCTCTTTTGCCTGTAGTTTTCTACATTTAAAATTACTCTTTTGTAATCATCATAGCCTTTATTTATCACCAAACTGGTCAAATATTGCAGAGAATCCATTGTTTCTCCTCTGCGGCCGATAATTATACCTATATCATCACCATTTACATCTATTACTATGCTTTCCTCATCTTCATTTACAGAAATTTCAGCGTCAACACCCATATTGTTCAGAATTGTGTATAAAAAATCTGATGCAATATCACCACGGCTTGTTTCTTCAACTTCCTTAACAGTTGCTCTAATTTTAGCAACCTTTGAACCAATAATACCGAAGATGCCTTTATTTCCTTCATCCAAAATCTCTATCTCAACATCTTCTTGATTGAGATTCAACTCTGACAATGCAGCAGAAATGGCCTCCTGAACGGTTTTACCTGTTTTCTCTATACTATAAGCCATTATTTACTCTCTACCTCCTTCTTTTTAAGGACATATTTATTAACATAGAGTTGCTGTCCAATTGCAAAAATGTTACCAGCAATCCAATATAATGCTAGACCTGCAGGGAATTGGAAGGAAAAAATTAATGTCATTATGGGAGATACATACAACATGCTGTTTCCCATTGGGTTGGCTGCTTTATCAGTTGTTTTTGGCATTGACAGTCGTGCCGTAATAAAGGTAGTTGTTACGGCTATAGCTACCAATAAAAGCAGCCAGATTTTCATGGGGTCTGCTGTAAGTTGATCAAGGTGATAGGTAGGTATTGATCCAAGATTAATTCCACCTTGACTGGGGAAAAACATGTTCAGATTTCCTACTTCGCTACCCTGGCCGTTTTTAATAAAATAAGTAATGGTTTCAATTTCTTTATACGTATGTTTTAATACTCCTGCTTGACTAGCAAGAGTATCAAGCTTATCCTGTGAAAACTTCAACATAAAATAAAGAGGTCTTGTAATTACCTGCCACAGAGCGAGCAATATAGGCATCTGGATCAGTAAAGGAAGACAGCCGCCGGCCGGATTTATTTTATGCTCCTGGTATAGCTTCATTGTTTCTTCATTCAGTTTTTGTTTATCATTGGCATACTTTCTTTGGATTTCCTTAATAAGAGGTTGAACCTTTTGCATCTCAGCACTTGATTTGTACTGTTTCAAAGTAAGAGGCATCATAGCAGCCCTTACAATTATAGTGAAAATAATAATAGCCAGTCCATAGTTTTCAAAAGCCACTGTATTATATATCCAATAAAGGAATTGGCCAAGCGGCTTAGCGATAAAATCTAAAAATCCCATGTTTCTCTCCTATAGTCTATTCGATCTATTTCACAGGGTCAAACCCTCCCGGGTGAAAGGGATGACACTTTAATATCCTTTTTATGGCCAAATAGCTGCCTTTTAAACACCCATACTTCATAACAGCTTCAATGGCATATTGTGAACATGAAGGATAAAACCTGCATGTAGGCTTCATTTTAAGAGGTGATATAAACCTTTGATAAAACCTTATTACTAAAACTAAAGCTCTTTTGAACAATCGTATTTCTCCTGATCTAGAATCTGGAGCTTTTTTAGCAGATATTTGAACTCCTTTAACAATGCTCCATAATTCGGAACTTTCTCGTCACTTCGCGCCGCAATTACAATATCATATCCGTTTTTTATATATTCCTCGTAATGTCTGTAACATTCACGGATCAGTCTTTTCTTTCTGTTTCTAACAACAGCCTTTCCGGCTTTCTTTGAAACTGAAAGTCCAATCCTGTTTGAGTGGGATTTATTTGGAAGGATATACATTGTTATATTCCTTCCAACATAAAAAGATCCCTTATTAAAAACTCTTGAAAATTCATAATTCTTTTTTAAAGTAACAATTTTTCTCATACCATACTACCTTAAAATTTATTTATGCCCAACAGAAAATAGCAGGTCTGAGGTCAAAGCATTATCCGAACGCAGTTTTAAAGAAAAAGACCACAATTATGCGGTCTTATGCTGAAAGAACCTTTCTTCCTTTTGCTCTACGTCTTCTTAATACTTTTCTTCCATTTGCTGTGCTCATTCTCTTTCTGAAGCCGTGTTCCTTCTTAGCATGTCTTTTTTTAGGTTGATATGTTCTTAACATTGGTACACCCCCGATCTGATTTCCTTTATATAAACTTAAAAGTGTTTTTCTTTTAAAGACACCAGACCTATTATATATTAATACTTTTCAAACTGTCAAGGCTATTAATATTCGTATATTTTTGTATATTTTTTATTTTTTTAACGGATAAAATCAATATATGGTGAATTTGTTATATAAATTTCAATATCTAGTTACTAGTATTAGTATTTACTATATAGCCTGTGGATATATCATGCAAAAAAATATTTTTTTGTGGATATCTTCACTTTTTCGTATTGAATTTTCCACAAAACTCTGATATATTTATTAATACTTGTTGATAACCTGTGCTTTTGAGCTTAAAGGTTGTTAATAACTTTTTATTATAAGTTTATCCAGTTTACAAAAGATTAATTATCTAAATGCTTTACTTAGGATAAAAAACGATAATATCTACAAGGAGTCCGTGTAATATATATGCACAATTGGTAAATTTAAAATAACCAATTCAGAGCTCCTATATACATACAATGTATATGTTTTATTATGGTTTTTATTTTTTTGTTTTTTTGATTTTTATTTAGATATAACACGTCAGCATCCAGTAGCTCTTTTGTAGTACCAGCATGATAATAAACGCTTGATAATTTACTTATTATGATTAACCAAGGTGGGCGAAATAACATGAATGTACAACTAAATGATATATGGAATCGAACATTGGAATTATTAAAAGGGGAAATGACAGAAATCAGTTTTAATACCTGGATTCTTACTATTGAGCCTATGTCTATGGATTCCAATACAATTACTTTAGGAGTTCCTGCTGATTTTCAAAAAGGAATACTTGAATCAAGATATTCTTACTTAATTAAAAACGCACTAAGACAATTAACCCACAAGGATTATAATATTTATTTTTCAACTCCTTCACAAACACCTGCTAAACCTGCAGTACAAGAATATACTGAGGATTCTTCAGGTTCATTCTTAAATCCTAAGTATACATTTGACACTTTTGTAATAGGAAATGGAAACAGGTTCGCGCATGCTGCTTCTTTAGCAGTTTCTGAAGCACCTGCAAAAGCATATAATCCTTTATTTTTGTATGGGGGAGTTGGACTTGGTAAAACTCACCTTATGCACGCCATAGGACATTTTGTTTTAAGTCAGAATCCTTCACTTAAAGTATTATATGTCTCCTCTGAGAAGTTCACTAATGAATTGATTAATGCAATTAGAGATGACAAAAATGAAGAATTCAGATACAAGTATAGAAATATTGATTTACTTCTCATTGACGATATTCAGTTTATCGGTGGTAAAGAAAGAACTCAGGAAGAGTTTTTCCATACCTTTAATGCTTTGTATGAAGCAAATAAGCAGATCATTATCTCGAGTGATAAGCCTCCTAAAGATATAACGACTCTCGAAGAACGACTTAGATCGAGATTTGAATGGGGTCTTATCGCAGATATTGCTCCACCCGACCTTGAAACAAGAATTGCTATTCTTCGTAAAAAGGCTCAGTTGGAAAACCTTGATGTGCCTGATGATGTTATGGTTTTCATTGCCGACAAGGTTGCATCCAACATTCGTGAACTGGAAGGTGCAATGAACAGGGTAATTGCATATTCAACCCTGACTGAAAACAAAATCAACGTAGATATGGCAATTGAAGCCTTAAAGGATATGTTTAACAACAGTAAAGCAGTTGTTATTAATTCAAAAACTATTCAGGAAGCTGTTTCTCGTTACTTCCATCTTAAAACAGATGAACTTAAATCCAAGAGAAGATCCAGAGATGTATCTTTTCCACGTCAGATTGCCATGTACCTATGTAGGGAAATGACAGATATGTCTTTGCCTAAAGTTGGTGACGAGTTTGGTGGCCGTGATCATACAACAGTAATCCATGCCTGCGAAAAAATAAGTCAGGACATGGCTAATAGTGCTGAACTAAGAAGAACAATCGAAGATATAAAAAAGAATATAGTTGGGAATTAATTTTATAAAAATCAAATTTTATTCACAGTTTTTGTTGATTTGGTGATTAAACTTTGTGTATAACTTAGAGTTTTGGATAACTTAGTTTTTTTGTTAATAAAACAGTACATATTTTCAACAAATAATTAACAGTTTCAAACTGTTTGTATTCCTGAATTACAGAAGTTATTCACAGTTCTAACAGCACTTACTACTATTATTACTTTTTTTATTCTTTTAATTATATTTAAAAATATCGGAGGTACCCATGAAAATTATTTGCTCAAAGGAAAATTTACTTAACGGTATAAATATAGTACAAAAAGCTGTATCAACAAAAACAACTTTACCTATACTAGAAGGAATACTTTTAAATGCCGAGGATAAATTCAAACTGACAGGAAATGATCTTGAAATAGGTATAGAGTGTTTTGTTGAAGCAGATATCAGAGAATCTGGTTCAATTGTTATCAACTCTAAAATATTTGGTGACATTGTAAGAAGGCTACCAGACTCGGAAGTACTTATAGAGGTTAAAGATAATAATCTTGTTGTTGTAGAATGTGAAAACTCTCATTTCGAAATAAAAGGTATAAATCCTAACGGCTATCCTGCTTTACCTAAGGTTGACAAAGAAAATGTTTTAACTTTGACACAGGGTAAATTAAAGGATATGATTAGACAGACTGTATTTGCTGTGGGATCTGATGAAAATAGACCTGTTTTAACCGGATCACTTATAGAAGTTAAGGACAATGAACTTGTTGTAGTATCTATAGATGGATTCAGACTAGCCTTACGCAGAAAAATGCTTGATACCGAAATCGGGGATTTTAGTGTAATTGTACCTGGAAAAACCTTGAATGAAATATCAAAAATTCTTCAAGCAGGTGATGAAGAAGTTTTCATTTACAACTCAAACAACCAGATAGTATTTGATGCACAGTCCTGGAGAATAGTTTCCAGATTGATTGAAGGAAAATTCTTAAATTACAACAGTTTGTTAAATAAGGAATTTGAAACAAAGGTAATAATCAATATAAAAGAATTTCAATCAAGTCTTGAAAGAGCATCCCTTATTTCAATGAATGATAAAAATAGCCCTGTAAAGCTTTCTATTGGAAATGACAGAATAGTCATAACCTCAAATGCCGAGCTTGGTGCAGTTCGTGAAGAAATAAAAGTTGAAATAGAAGGAAATAATCTTGAAATAGGTTATAATCCTGCTTATTTAATTGATGCTTTAAAAGCAATTGATGAAGATAGGGCAACCATATATTTTATAACCACTAATGCTCCATGTACGTTAAGACCAGTTGTAGAAAATAACAACGAATTTGCTTATCTGGTTCAGGCTGTTAGAATATAGAAGTACGGTAAGTTAAATAATTGTACCAGTTCGGAGGATAAATGGAAATCGTAGAAATAAACACCGAGTATATTAAACTGGACCAGTTTTTGAAGTGGGCGGGTGCAGTTGATAATGGAGCCATGGCTAAGGGCTTTATAGTCGATGGCTTTGTAAAGGTTAATGGAAATATAGAAATACAGCGCGGAAAAAAGCTGAGAAACGGTGATATTGTAGAATTTGAAAACAAAAAGTATCAGGTTCTTCAAAAATAATTTAGATTGTAGTTTACGTCAGCTTACAGAGGTAGTAAAGTGATTGTTAAAAGCTTGAAATTAGAGAATTTTAGGAATCATAGTGATACCGGAATATTATTTTCTGATCGCTTCAATATTATTTATGGTGATAATGGCCAGGGAAAAACCAACATCCTTGAAGCCATTTATTTATGCGCCTCCGGACGTTCGCACAGGACTTCGAAGGATGCTGAACTTATTAAATTCGGCTGTAATTCCTTTCAAGTTGAAACCTTTGTTAAAAATACCGGTTTAGATAAAAATATAAGTATATCTTATTTAACAGATCACAAAAAGCAAATAAAAATTAATGAAATCCCCATACTGAAAATTGGGGCTTTAATGGGAAATTTATATGCAGTAATCTTTTCTCCTGAGGATTTGTTAATTGTTAAACAAGGTCCACAGGAGAGAAGAAGATTTGTTGATATAACACTTAGTCAAATAAAGCCATCGTATTTTTACGACCTTCAGTTACTGACAAAAATTCTTAAGCAGCGAAATACTCTACTAAAATCCGTAAGTTCAAATTCAGCTTTACTAGACACTATGGAAATCTGGAATACTAAATTGGCTGAGGTAGCAGCCTCAATAATTATTTCCCGTAAGAATTTTGCCAGGTCTTTGTCAATGCTTGCCCAAAATCAACATAAATATCTTACTGTAGAAAAAGAAATAATATCTTTTAATTATGATTCTAGTTTTCATATAGGTGAAGATATTAATAAAAGTAGCATAATTGACAAGTATATTATGACATTGGAAAAGAGTCTTACAAGAGATATTGCCCTTGGGTTTACTACAGTAGGTCCCCATAGAGATGATTTTGATATTTCAATCAATCAAAAAAGTCTTAAAACTTATGGATCTCAGGGTCAGCAGAGATCTGCCGTATTATCTTTAAAAATTGCTGAGATTGAATTGATTTATAAGGAAACAGGGGAGTATCCTGTATTATTATTGGATGATGTGATGTCTGAACTTGATGATAATCGGCAAAGATATTTAATGGACAGTATTACAAAGGTTCAGACTTTTATAACCTGTACTAGTGATAGTAATTTCAGAAGTACCCTTAGTGAAAACTGCAATTATTACAGGGTAATTGAAGGAAGTGTAGTCACTTAATCATTGAAAATGGCATTTTCAGTGATCAACAATACATTATCAAATGTTAGTTTGCAATAAATTTGTTATTAAGGTAAAATTAAAGGTAAGCGTTCGTGGGAGGACATGGAAATGTTTTTGCATATAGGTGGAGACGTAGTTATTCCAATAAAAAATGTTATAGCTATTATGGATATAGATACTACAACAATATCAAAGGATACTAAGGAATTTTTAAAGATTGCTGAAGAAGAAGGCTTCATTGAAAGTATTTCAGAAGATCTTCCAAAGTCCTTTATAATAACTGAGACTGATAAAAAAAGTAAGATATATTTATCGCCCATATCCTCTGTTACTCTTCAAAAGAGATCAAGTTTTATTAAAGAAATTTCAAATGTATAAATTGCTTTTTGAAAGGAAGAAAAACACAATATTATGAGTGAAAATAGTAATGTGAATTCATATGATGAGAGTCAGATTCAAGTATTAGAAGGTCTTGAGGCTGTAAGAAAAAGACCTGGAATGTATATTGGAAGCACATCTTTAAGAGGCTTACATCATTTAGTATATGAGATAGTTGCAAACAGCGTAGATGAAGCTTTAGCTGGACGTTGTGATGAAATAAAAGTTGTTGTTCATAAGGATAATTCGGTTACTGTTACTGATAATGGAACAGGTATACCTGTTGGTGCTCATCCAAAGATGGGAATTTCTACTCTGGAAGTTGTACATACTATACTTCATGCCGGTGGAAAGTTCGGAAGCGGCGCATACAGCGTTTCAGGCGGATTGCATGGTGTTGGTGCATCTGTTGTTAATGCGTTGTCCGAAAGTATGGAGGTTGAAGTAAAAAGAGAAGGTCATATTTTCAGACAGAAATATTCAAGAGGGGCACCTATTACGCCCGTTGAAATAATTGGTGAAACTGATGAGCATGGTACAAAGTCTACATTTAAGCCTGATCCGGAAATATTCGAAGATATTGTTTTTGAATTTGATACCATGATTACAAGGTATAGAGAAATGGCTTTCTTAAATAGAGGCATAAAAATTATGCTTATTGATGATAGACCTGAAGAACCAATTGTAAAAAATCTTCACTATGAAGGCGGAATTATTTCTTTCGTTGAGTATCTCAATAAGACAAAAGATACTATTCATGATAGTGTTATATTTGTTGAAGGTATTAAGGATGCAAACATAGTAGAAATAGCTATGCAGTATAATGACGGATACAACGAAAATGTGTTCAGTTACGCAAACAATATAGCAACTACTGAAGGCGGTACCCATTTAACCGGTTTTAGAACTGCCATTACAAAGGTATTTAACGATTATGCGCGTAAGTATAATTTTTTAAAGGAAAGTGACAAGAATCTTTCAGGTGAGGACGTAAGAGAAGGCTTAACAGCAGTTATAAGCATTAAACTTCCGGAACCTCAGTTTGAAGGACAGACAAAGACGAAGCTCGGAAATAGTGAGATTCGTACACTTGTAGAAAATGTTTTATCTGATAAACTATCCAGTTTTCTTGAAGAGAACCCTTCTGTCGGAAAGATTATTTTGGAAAAATGTTTAACTGCTGCAAGAGCAAGAGAAGCAGCAAGAAAAGCAAGAGAGTTAACAAGAAGAAAAAGTGCGTTGGATACAAGTACTTTGCCTGGAAAACTTGCAGACTGCTCAGAAAAAGATCCATCTGTTACAGAGATATTTATTGTTGAGGGAGACTCTGCGGGAGGATCTGCAAAACAGGGGAGAGACAGAAGAATACAAGCAATACTTCCTCTTTGGGGTAAAATGCTTAATGTTGAAAAATCCAGAATTGATAAAGTGTTTGATAATGAGAAATTGTCCCCGGTAATAATCGCATTAGGTGCCGGTATTGGTGACGACTTCGATACTAGTAAATTGAGATATGATAAAGTTATAATTATGGCCGATGCTGATGTTGACGGATCTCATATCAGAATGCTTTTATTGACATTTTTCTTTAGATATATGAGACCTCTGGTAGAACAGGGACATGTTTATATAGCTATGCCTCCACTTTTCAAAGTTTATAAAGGAAAAGAAGAATATTATGCCTATGATGACAGGCAGGTTGAGAAGATATTCAAAGAAAAAGGTTGGAGAAAGGACGATCCTAACGTAAATATTCAAAGATTTAAAGGTCTTGGAGAAATGAATCCCGACCAGTTGTGGGAAACAACAATGAATCCTGAAACAAGAGCAATAATGAAGGTGGAACTTGAGGATGCTATTACGGCTGACGAAGTATTCAGTACTTTTATGGGAGACAAAGTTGAACCTCGAAAGGAATACATCCATTTACATGCAAAGGATGTTACCAACCTTGATTTCTAATTAGCTATTTTATTTGTTATAAATTTTTCGAAGGGCCAACCACTTAATTTGTGATTGGCTCTTTATTTACTTGTAGGGTATATAGAATTCTAAGACTGAAGTCGTCAAAGTTCACATAGACATTAGCTATGCGCTTAATCACTTTAATTGAAATGTTTATACTTTCTTTAAACCCGTTGGTTTATGTAATCGTAAACTTTATCAGTAGTCCCGACAAAGTAGGACAAACATGTTGGCGACGTAATAAACTAGAGATTCCGTTTGAGGCGTATACATTACTCCTTCCTGCAAAATGTGGTGTTGTAACCTCAGTGTTTCACGTGAAACATATTTAAAACTTTAGTTTATTTTCCTTATTAGTATATATATGATTACTCTTTTGATATATAATTGTATATGGATATGTATAGTTAGTGTTTAATATGGAAAGTTACTTGAAATCAAATAGTAAAAACTTAATTAAATATCAAATTGCTTATAATTTTTATAGAAGTTGGATAAAAATATCATTTATCTTATTGTTTTATTTATTACAGCTCATATATTTATTAGAAGGGTCTTTACCTATGAAAAATCAATGATTCTCTTCTATGCAATTAGTCGACAAATACTCATTTTATATGTTCTTATTTTTACTATATTATTATGATTGTTATTATTGATATAAACCGAAAAATTATTCTTAATTGGATTTAATATGTAAAAATGAGTATTAAAATAAGTACTCAAAAAAATTTTATAAGTATTACAAAATAGGAATAGTAGTATTAGTTTAGTTAATATATTATAGTAGGAACAGCCTTGATTGATTTTAGCGTACTAATTAAAAGATTTAAATGAGTTTAGCAAGTTTTTTTATGTAATTGTAAAATGTTTCACGTGAAACATTTTACAATTGGATTAAATTCTTTGTATAATTATTTCCCCTATGATATAATTTTCAAATGGAGATTGATGAGTAGAATTAGGTTACTCAATAAGGAGTGAGAGTTTCTTGGCAAAGATTATAGCCATTGCTAACCAAAAAGGTGGCGTTGGAAAAACGACTACTGCAGTAAACTTAAGTGCATGCCTTGCTTATAAAGGCAAAAAAGTTTTAGTTATTGATATAGATCCCCAGGGGAATACAACAAGTGGCCTTGGTGTAGATAAAAAAACAATCAAGCAATCTGTATATGATGTTATTATTAATGACGAAGCAATAGAAAATACTTTAATTAAAACCTGCATTGATAACCTAATGTTGTGTCCTTCGAATATACAACTTGCAGGTGCTGAAGTTGAGCTTGTGTCTGTTATATCGAGAGAAAACAGATTGAAAGCAGCACTGTATTACATAAAAAAAGAGTATGATTATATAATAATTGATTGCCCACCGTCATTAGGACTTCTCACGTTAAATTCCTTAACAGCAGCAGATACGATACTCGTCCCTATTCAGTGTGAATATTATGCATTGGAAGGTTTAAGTCAGTTAATGAACACAGTTAAGTTAGTACAAAAGCATCTTAATCCCGAATTGGATGTTGAAGGTGTTGTATTGACTATGTTTGATGCCAGAACTAATCTATCAATTCAAGTAGTTGAAGAAGTCAAAAAATATTTTAGGAATAAAGTTTACAGAACTGTTATACCAAGGAACGTGAGACTTAGCGAGGCGCCAAGTTTTGGTTTGCCTATAATTTTATATGATGCAAAATCAAAAGGTGCTGAATGTTACATTGAATTGGCAGAAGAAGTAATAGAGTATTCTGAAGAGGTGGTATAAATAAATGGTAAAGAAGGGTTTGGGAAAAGGACTCGGGGCGCTAATATCAAATGAGGCTACTGAGGATGATTCAGGGGTAGTTGAACTTAGAATTAATGAAATTGAGCCTAATGCAGGACAACCTCGAAAGCATTTCGATGATGAAAAACTTGTTCAGCTTTCGGAGTCAATTAAGCAGCACGGAATAATACAGCCAATTATAGTACGGAAAGATGATAGCAGATATACAATAATAGCAGGTGAAAGAAGATGGAGAGCTGCTAAACTGGCAGGCTTAAGTAAAGTGCCTGTTTTAGTAAAGGAATTTACAAACAAACAAGTCATGGAGGTTGCATTAATTGAAAACCTTCAGAGAGAAGATTTAAATCCTATTGAAGAAGCAGATGCTTTTCTTCACTTAATGAACGAGTTTGATATGACTCAGGAGCAAATTGCAGAGACCATTGGAAGAAGCAGACCTGCTATTGCAAATTCACTGAGACTTCTTGGTCTTTCCGATGAAGTTAAAAAGTATGTTGTAAGTGGTGACTTATCCAGTGGACATGCCAGGACACTGGTTATAATACAAGAACCGGAGGTTCAATTAAAAGCAGCTGAGTACATTATTGAAAATAAATTAAGCGTAAGAGAAACTGAATCTTATATAAAGAAATTATTTCAAAATAAGACTGTTAAGAAAAAGGATATAGATAATCCCGATTTTAAAATCGTTGAAGATAAACTAAAAAATATTCTAGGTACAAAAGTTAAGTTACAAGCAAATAATAATAGAGGAAAAATAACAATAGAATACTATTCAAATGATGAACTTGATAGATTATTAGAATTTTTTTACAAAACCCGGTAAAATAACGACCTTTTAAAATCGATTTTGACGAGTTTTTTTAGTGGTGTCAAGATGATTACTATTTCAGAAGAAAGAGTACCTTAAAAATTAAATTTTGGACAAATAAAGCCATATGGCTTAAAAAATGGTTAAATAACTTAATAATTGCTATGTCTTTTCATTTCTATTTGTGTACGCGCTATGCGTGAAGTCATGGAGGTTAGTATGGACTTTATAAATAATATATTAAATTTACAATTTGAGATTTTAGTCTTGTTTGCTATAGCATTTTTCATAATAATAATTAATTGCTTTTTACTCATTGCAAACATAAAGAAAACTAACAGGGTAAGAACAAAGTATAAAAGATTTATGAATGGTTTAAGTGATAGAAATATGGAAGAACTTTTGGAGACCTGTCTGGACAGTGTTAATAACGTAAATTCAAAAAACAGAGATATTGAATTAAAAATGAATGAAATAGAGAGAAAATTGATACAATGTGTTCAGAAGGTTGGAATAGTCAGATTTAATGCATTTGATAATGTTGGAAGTGATTTAAGCTTTTCAATTGCAATGTTGGATAACAATGATTCCGGTATAGTGATCAGCGGAATATACGCCAGGGATAGTTCTTCCACTTATGCAAAACCGGTTTCCTCAGGTAAATCAAAGTATACTTTATCTGCTGAAGAAATACAGGCAATTGATATAGCGAGAAAGACAAGCATAGAAAGAAACTATACAACTCAGATGTAGTTTATATTTGATGCTGTAAGGCATACGGAGGCATTAATAATGAACCTTAAATTTACAAATAATAAGGAAAGTAAAAACGAGAAAAAGCAGATATGGATGTATGCATTGATTTTGTTTACAGGGGCTTTCATCGTGTTATTGTTAACAGCGTACAGTCAGGTTAAGTTTCAAAATAATATTAGTGAGTACCAAAATAAATTATCCTCCCAGGAAAAAGCAAAAATAAATGCAGTAACTGATTTCAATAGTGCTGTTAAGGAGAATAAAAGACTTAAAGAAGAGATAGATGCACTTAAAAACAAACTGATTGAAGCCGAAAAGCAGTTGGCTGATGAAGGTGAAAGAAGCAGTGATCTTGAAGCAAAATATAGTAATACAAGCGGTGCGGCAGATTTATTACTAAAAGCTCAGTCAGATTATATTAAAGGTGATTATATAAGCTGTGCAGTAATACTAAAATACAATATTAATACAACATATCTTAGTACTAAGGCTATGCAGCTGTATAGGGAGCTTTCGGAGAAAAGCTTTGAAGAGGCTTCATTAGAATTATACAGGGATGGATATAAAAGTTACAAGAAGAAGGACTATACTCAAGCTATATTAAGTTTTACCAGAGCTATAGATTTCTCGAATAAGAATGAATATTATGTTGACGATGCATACTACTATATGGCTAATGCTTATTACAAAACATCCGATTTTGAAGGTGTAAAAAAGACATTTGCCGAATTTTCAAAGAATTGCCCTGAAAGTTCGTTTACTAAGGATATGAAGTCTTTAAACAAGAAAGTAACAGGATAAAAAAGGATAAATACAATAGAAATGAAAATTGGCAGTAATTGCACTTTGGTTTTTATATAGTTTTAGTAATTAAGGTGTTGACAAATGGTCAGATTCATTGTAAAATTAAGTTCGTCGCTGACGCGATAGCTTACTTGGAGAGATGGTCGAGTTGGTTTAAGGCACCGGTCTTGAAAACCGGCGTAGGTGTGAGCCTACCGTGAGTTCGAATCTCACTCTCTCCGCCAAATGAATATAAGCTGACTCACTAAGAGTCAGCTTATAATAAATGGAGAAGTACCCAAGCAGGTCGAAGGGGACGGTTTGCTAAACCGTTAGTAGGAGTAATCCTAGCCGGGGTTCGAATCCCCGCTTCTCCGCCAGGTAAAAAGCCTTTAGATAATAGTCTAAAGGCTTTTTGCCATATAAAAAAGAATAAGGATTCGAACTCGTAAGGGCGACGTCATAAGCATGCTTTGAGCATT
Source organism: Bacillota bacterium (assembly GCA_023393115.1). Classification (GTDB taxonomy): domain Bacteria; phylum Bacillota; class Clostridia; order Acetivibrionales; family DSM-1351; genus Ruminiclostridium. The sequence continues at coordinate 443 of JAEWMS010000080.1, read as the reverse complement.
CTTGAATCCTCGCTTCTCCTCGACATTTATCTGGAAACCATTGAAAATCAAGGGTTCTTCACTCCCACCATTTATCGCTATTATCATATTGAAAAAACAAAATATTTCTTGAGCATTCTATCATCAACTTCCTGATGGAAAGATTTTTCAGATGCCATAAGAGTCTTCTAAATAATTCGGACTATATAGAGAAGATAGCTTAATGGGTTAATTCAACTTTGTCAAAAAACTTGTACAATCAAATGTACAGATACTTGTTACCCGGTTTTATACAAAGAAATTAAAAGAGATTCTTGGAATATGAGTAAAACCGGTGTAATGAATTTATGCATCTTATCTGTCTCATATGCATTTAAGGCCCATCTTTTTCTATTTCGTCCGCAAATCCTTATTTAACCTAAAATATAAGCGATATAACTACCGGATAATACTATTCAATATTT
>JAEWMS010000047.1 GCA_023393115.1 Bacillota bacterium | reverse complement strand
TGGCAAGAGGACCGTGGAATAAATGCGGAAACTGCTACTAAAAATTTTTAATTCTTAGGTATACTCTTCACTTTTCAAAGTTCAATACTATCAACTTCAATTTTTCATAGCTTAGTTAACACTATCTATAAAATTCTATATATGAATGAATATTTTTATATTCGTTCATATAACAGCCTAAAAATACTGCTCCGTTTTACTATTCGGAGCAGTCCATAAGACCTTTCATGATTAATTCCGTCATAAGATGCAGTACCTCTGGAAAATACTCAATTCCAATTTCTTTCTTATGGGTATCCACATTTATGACTGCCGCGAAAACCATCATAATCATCTTGCTATCTATATCTTTGCGCATTTTCCCTTGCTTTTGCCAAAGTGTTATGAGTTCTAAAAAATCGTCATATAAAAAATCCACGGTATCAACGCCGTTTTCCTCTCGATAGACTTGCTCGATTTTTTCAAACACGCTTCTATTGTACCATTCCCTCAAAATAGGATTTGATTTTGTGCCCTCAACGTTTAAATTAAGCATCTGACCAACTACTTCCATTGGGGATTGCTCCAGGTCAAGTGACTGAAAGCAGGCTTGTTTCATCTTTGCGTTTTCTTCCAGAAAAATATCCATAAAGAGTTTTTCTTTGGAGGGGTAATAACTATAAAAGGTTCCTACTGCCATTCCGGCTTTTTTTGTGATTTCTGAAATATTAGTCTCTTTAAATCCTTTTGCGCTGAATAACTCTTTTGCACACTCGTAAATTATCGCCTTTTTATCTTCCATGGGCTAATGCCTCCTAGTACGATATGAATGAATAATTATTAATTCATTCATATCGTAACATATCAATATAGAATTGTCAATTTTTTCATGTAAGTGATGACTAGTACTTTATTTTGTTGTCTTTATCGGGATATTTTGAAGTTTCCTATTATAAACGGTCCAACTGGCCCTACTGGACCTACAGCTGATGTTCCTGTACTAATCTCAAATGAAATAGCCGGCTCTATCTCAGTTTTACCAGCTGGAGCAGAAGTAACTGTAGTCTCGGTTGATGTACCTGTCACTACGGGTGATACTGTAAAAATTGACTATGCACTTACAATAGATATAAGTGCATTAGCTGTTGGAATATTTAACTATGAAGTTAGATTGTATAGAGATGCTACTTTAATTGATACCAGAGTTGTAAACACCGCTCTGCAGATTGGATCACAGAGTATGCCTATAGATAGCACACAAGTTGATACAGCTGTGGATACAACAACTAGCACTTATTCCCTTCGTGTCTTTGTAACTTCAGCAGTACTTGTAACAACAGTTTCAGCTGTTAATCGAGATATTAATGCTATTGTTTTCCCATAATGGAATACAGTGTGGCAACTAGAAGTAAATCTGATAGCAGGATACTTTGTATCCTGCTATCCTACATAAAATAAAATGAAAGGACAAATCAATGGTTACCATTAGTCTTTGCATGATTGTAAAAAATGAGGAGGAAACCCTTGACCGCTGTTTGGATACAGTTAAGGATATTGTGGATGAAATAAACATAGTTGATACTGGCTCAACAGACAGAACAAAAGAAATAGCTTCAAGATATACCGATAGAATATTTGATTTCCCATGGACTAACAGTTTTGCAGAGGCCAGAAATGAATCATATAAATATGCTACAATGGACTATATACTTTATCTCGATGCTGACGATGTCCTTCTGGAGACAGATAGAGAGAAATTCAAGGAGCTAAAGGAAACTCTTGATCCTTCTGTTGATTCTGTTTCCATGTATTACGATGCGGGGACCGATGAGTTTGGGAATGTCACTCTCAGATACCGACGAAACCGACTAGTAAAAAGAGAAAAGAATTTCCAGTGGTACGGAGATTGTCATAATTATATAGATGTCCACGGAAAAATAATCAACTCGGATGTCGCAGTTACTCATAAAAAAGTCCGCCATTCAGTAGGACGCACTGTTTCCATATTTGAAAACAAAAAAGCCCGCGGAGATACGTTTTCACCTAGAGACTATTTCTACTACGGAAACGAATTGCGTGAGAATGGCAGGCATCAGGAGGCTATTGAAAGCTACAATAAAAACCTTGAAATGAGAGAGGGTTGGGTGGAAGACAAGATATTCGCCTGCATCTGTAAAGGTGACTGTTATCGCGCACTGGGAGACAGTGCCAATGAATTGAAGTCGCTTTTCCAATCGTTTAATTACTCTGCTCCCAGAGCTGAAGCCTGCAGCCGCATCGGTTACAATTTTCACAGAAGAAGAGAATATAAGACGGCCATATTCTGGTATGAATTAGCAACCCAACAGGTACCAGACCCTAACAGGTGGAGTTTTATATACATGGCCTATTATACCTGGTATCCTCATTTACAGCTATGTGTCTGCTATTATAATTTGGGTGACTATCAGAAAGCTTTTGAGCATAATGAAGAAGCGGCAAAATACAGGCCTACAGACCAGAGTGTGGTTAATAACAGACAACTTTTTGAAAGAATCTTTTCCAAAAAAGATACTGAACAAGAATAAAATAATTCATACCATCAAGTATAAATAACCGTATAGTAAATAATACGATACTTGCAGGAGGAAATAATGTACATAGGATTAGTAAGGCACTTTAAGGTTAATTGTGATATTCAATTTTTTATGAACTCGGCTGACTTTGAAAATTGGGTAGTAGAATATGATATCAGTGATGTTATAAAGAATGATGTGAAAGTAGACCATATAAGTTGGAATAGATGCTTTTCAAGCGATTTACCAAGAGCCATCAGAACATCTGAAGCTATATACAAAGGAGAAATAGTGACGACTGCTCTATTACGGGAAGTACCCCTGTGCCCTATATTTAAAACAAAAGTAAAATTACCTTATTTTTTTTGGTGCATATCGGCAAGGGTTGCATGGCATTTTCAGCATAAATCTCAGTTCGAAATCAAAAAAGATACTTTAGAGCGAGTGGATAGCTTTATATCCTCATTAGATCAGGAATCAGACGATAACATAGTAATTGTATGTCACGGTTTTTATATGAAAGTCTTACTAAAAGCACTCAAGAAAAATGGCTTCAATGGAAAACATATAAGTAGTCCGAAAAATGGCAAATTATATGTCTATAAAAAATAGATTTAGATATCGTTTTTTGTAAGTGTTTCGTCTAGGGGGGTGAGTCCCCCCTGACGAACAAGCTATTTTGCTAGGAAAGGCAGACTAATCACTTATGGTAGTTTGTTTCCGGCAGCCCTGTATATTTCATACCATTCAGGCCTTGATAATTGAATATTTGATGCTTTACTGATATCTTTCAGTCTTGCTAAATTTGTTGTCCCGACAATGGGCTGCATTTTTGCAGGATGCCTCAGCAGCCAGGCTATTGCAACTGCTGTATTTGTGACACCTTTCGCTTCAGCAATCTCATCTATCTTTTTGTTAAGCTCAGGAAACTTATCGTTGTTCAGGAACACTCCTTCAAAAAAACCATATTGGAAAGGAGACCAGGGTTGTATGGTAATATCATTTAGCCTGCAGTAATCAAGTATGCTTCCGTCCCTGTCAAAGGAACCCGGTACATTCATGTTTACATTAATTCCGGCATCTATCATACCAGTATGCATTATACTTAGTTGCAGTTGATTTATTATGAGCTTCTGTTTTACAAATTTCTTTAAAAGTTCTATTTGCATCGGGTTTTGGTTGCTGACTCCAAAGTACCGTACCTTGCCGCTGCTTTCCAGTATGGAAAAAGCCTCTGCAACCTCCTCAGGTTCCACAAGAGCATCCGGGCGGTGTAAAAGCAGTACATCAATGTATTCCGTCCTAAGTCTTTTTAAACTCCCATCAACGGCTTCAAGTATGTGCTCTTTTGAGAAATTAAAGTACCCCTGCCTTATGCCGCACTTTGTTTGAATGATAAACTTTTCTCTTATTGCAGGTCTCATATCAACAGCCTCAGCAAACAGTTCCTCTGATTTTCCTCCTGCATAAATATCAGCATGATCGAAAAAATCTATGCCCTCTTCCAGAGCTGTATTTATAAGTATTTCCGCATCTTTTCTTGACAGTTCGGTAATTCTCATACACCCTAGAGAAATATCTGATGCTTTGAATACACCACCGATACTTATTTTTTTCATCTTCAACACCTCTTTCTAATTCCAGCAGTAGTTTCTGCTGACAATTACAGTTTTATAGTTGAAATTCTATACCTTATAGTTTACTATAAGTCAATAATCTAAACTATAAAATCACGTAAAATGAAAAGGTAACTCCTTGATTCGTGTTTCGTGATGTTAGTATTGCACTAGTTTTTCTGGTAAAATTTATATTAGTATAATTTAGTAATAGACATAAGTGATAAGAGGGGGAATTAAATTGGAATATACTATAAAGCAGGCAGCTGAAAAAATGAAACTAACGGCATATACACTTCGTTATTATGATAAGGAAGGCTTACTTCCTTTTGTTGAAAGAGATAATGCCGGAAACAGGCTTTTTTCTGAAAATGATATTGAATGGATTGGTCTTATTTGCTGCCTGAAAAATACAGGTATGCCAATAAAACAGATCCGGCGTTTTATTCAAAATGTACTGGAGGGCGATCACACCATTGAAAGCCGTCTGGAGATGTTATTGGAGCACCGAGATTCTGTATTGAGACAAATGGAGGAATTAAACAAAAATCTCAAGCATATAAACTATAAAATAAATTACTATAGCGGCTGTCTGGAAAAGTATAAAGAGTCAAATCGGCAATGAAAGTAATATTCAAAACAACATGCATCAAATTTTCAAAATAATAGACCCTCTTTTACCAAGAGGGTCATCATTTTTATTATGCAGAAATCAAAACAATAATACAATACAAGCATTTCTACATTTGTGTTGTAGCAACAGCCGCAGCTATGGCGGCACCCAACCCTGATCCGTCCTTAACCAGGCGAATTCCGATATTTTCAGCGTCATTACCTAATGCTTCTGCAAAGGCTTCTTCCATCAACTTCGGAGCCTTTGGCATTTTTTCGTATATAGTACCGTCAATTGCAATAATATGTTTATTGTTAATTCTATGTCCGTTGTTTTCCTGATGGAACAGTATCCCCAGATATGAAGCAGCTACAAGCCGTACTGTTCTTTTCAGAATTGCTTGTGAAACGGCTTTGATAATTTCGGCATCTTCCATGGTACAGTTATACTGTTCGCTGGTTTTTGAAGGATAGAGGATGAAGTTTTCAACCATCAGAGCATTAAAACTCTGGTTGAAGAAAGTACCTGTATCAGAAGTGGAAGATGTGAAAATCACCTTGTTATTATAAAGGTCCTTGCATACTTCCTTTACCAGACTCCCCATGTAATAACCTGAAACCATTTTTTCAAGGAGCTGTACCCCTGGCATTTGACTATTTTTGTCTATAATTTCATCATATTTTGTTACCGGCAGTCCAACATTATAGTTTCCAGACTCAAGATTAACAATCATTTTCCCGCCATTCAACGGATGATTATTTTCCAGGTAGCAGGTATTATGCCCGGTTCCCATAATCGAACCGATATCTGCCTCCTGATAGCTGTACATGGCTACCAGCAAGGTACCAACGGTGTCATTAAGAATGGCCACCGGTTCGATATTAATGTTTCTGGCTTTTAATGCATCCGCAAGGAGTTTATTTATATTCTGTCCCTCTACACCTGAGGTTGCAATTTCTTTAGTCCAGTGAATCAAATATGCTTCATTAATACCTTCCTGCCTGCAGGGAAAGGAAAAGGTATTCCCAAGATACATACTTTCACCGGCATCTGTTATGCTCTCCATACATTCTGCCATGAATCCAAACAATCTATCTGCGGTGATTTCTGCCTTTGTAAGATCGAAGTTCTTCTCCTTGTTAATAAGTTTTTCCTTTATCTCTCCAAGCTTCTCAAAATTGCCGTTTTCGATCTTAAACTTTGTACATCTGAGATTGGTTCCACCCATATCCATAGTCATAAAAATGCCCTTTTCTTGGCCGGTAGGCTTTCCTATATAGGACGGGAGCATTTTCAGACAGGTTTTCTCACCTTTAAGGCCGGCCTCCAAAGTATCCTTAAAAAGACCTGCGATGCGTAGCATACTTTCTCTGTCAACATCAAATGCATTTAGAACATTAGTTAATATATCATTGTTAATCCCCATAGAACACCTCTTATGTAATAAAATTTATTGATATTTGATTTGATTTAATGTAATTTATTCTATTATTCTGATTGTATTTTATATAACATATTTGGTCAAGCAAGAATCTGCATTTTTTCCTACTTGTCCTAATTATCTTTATTGTCACTATTATCTATTATCTTGATATTAAACTATTAATATACGACATAATCTTCAGTAGCTGGTCAGTCCTTTCATTTTCATAAAATAATTCAAGCTTTCTTTCAGAGTTAAAAACATACTTGATTATCATACCCTTCCCTGTAGCTTCCAGGGTAACATTCTTTAATGCACGCAGCGGTATGTGAATAAGATCACCTGAAATGTTATGATTTGCTCTGGAAGTTGTCCTTTCCATAAAAATAACAATTTCATTTCTGGTCATAATGGTAAAATGAGTCGGGGTCATGATTCTACTAAAAAGCAAGCCCGGATAATTATATACTTTCTTTTGCTTAATACTGCATATAATTGTAGCCTTCTCTAATAAAGCCGCCTTTGCTATTGCAGCCCCCAAATATCTGTTTTCCTCGGCATCCGAAAAAGCAAAATCTGAATTATTTTCCTCTTCAGCACAAAAGGAGTTTTCAATAAGTTTTTTACGAAGTTCAACCAATAGACCGTTTACAAGGTCATTTACATTGGAATCGTAAAAAATACGTTCCTTTAATTCGGATTTATAATCAATTGTTATACAATTTGAGTTTGGAAGCCCTTCATTTACAACAAAGTTAATTTCCTCAAAAGTTAACTTAAGCTTGGTAATGCTGCTGTTAATATTTTTTATTATTAATAGCTTTGAGCTATAAATCAATATAAGCTTTTCCAATGATTCCTCCCTATGGAGAATCAAATTAGAGCATAGTATTATCTTATAAGGTTTAAGCTCGGCTTCGCTCAAGCAACTGTAATACTGGGGAAAGTAAGTTTTTAAGCTGTCAATATCTATTATGGGCTCGGTAGCAATAGACCTATCCGATGAAAACATACGCACTCCTCAATTTCTGTTTTTACACCATTAATGTAAATAAATAGTTAATTAATATTGTACAAAATTATATAATTTTTGTAAAATACTTAAATAAAATTACTCTTGCTTTTAGATATATTTTGTATTAGAATTTTTATGCAATCAATAATTTCATTTGAGCAACGACGCTCTCTTCAGATATAAGATGATTAAAGAAGAGCTATTCTTCTTTTTTTATTTCTGAAATCTTTTTATTTCTTATTTTATTTCAACGAAATACAATGGCGTGTTTCTGGATTAATTCAAAATGATATTTTCAATTGAATTTCGAAAGGGGTATAATACATGAGCTCTGTCAATGTATTGTTTTTAATGCTGGGAGCAGTTATGATTCTTGCTATGCACGCTGGTTTTGCTTTCCTTGAGGCTGGAAGTGTAAGCAGAAAAAATCAGGTTAATGCTTTTAATAAAATTATTTTTGATTGGTCAGTGACAACAGTTGCTTACTTTATAATTGGATTTCCAATCTCTTACGGAATTGTACTGTATTCAAACAACAGTATATTTACTCAACAAAACGGTTTGGAACTGGTTAGGTTCTTTTTCCTTCTTGGATTTGCAGCATGTATACCTGCAATAATTTCAGGCGGAGTTGTAGGAAGAATGAAGTTTTTTACTCAATCTCTGGGAGCTGTCATTCTCGGCGGAATAATTTATCCCTTTTTTGAGAGTCTTGTATGGGGTAAAAACTCTTTTATGGGGCAAAAGGGTTCATTTTTTGAAAAGGTTTTCGGTACTCCCTTCCATGATTTTGCAGGGTCAGTTGTTGTTCATTCTCTTGGTGGTTGGATTGCCTTGGGCGCAGTAATTATTCTTGGACCCCGTATGGGCAGATTTAGCGGTAAATTTAATACCAGGCCCAGTAACATTCCTTTTCTGACACTTGGAAGTTGGATTCTGATAGTGGGTTGGTTTGGCTTTAATGTTATGAGTGCCCAGAATGTAGATGCCATATCTGGGTTGGTGGTCCTAAACTCACTGATGGCAATGGTCGGCGGAACCATTTCAGGTCTGATTTTCTCAAAAAATGATGTTGGTTTTACCCATAATGGTGCCTTAGCCGGATTGATAGCCATTTGCGCAGGTTCGGATGTTGTTCATCCGTTTGCAGCACTGTTTATCGGTGTTATAGCCGGACTTATATTTATTATCTTTTTTGGTTTGGAAGCCAAATGGAAAATTGATGATGTATTGGGAGTCTGGCCTTTACATGGCATAAATGGTACCTGGGGAGGCATTGCTGCCGGTATCTTTGGAAGAAAGGCTCTTGGAGGAGTTTATGACCTAAGTTTTATGGCTCAGTTAACCGGCTCATTGTTAGCTCTTGTATATGCCTTTGCTGCAGGTCTTATATTATACAAAGTAATTGACCTGATCTTTGGTATAAGGGTAAGCGAGCACGAAGAATTTATTGGTGCTGATCTCACCTTCCACAGAATTGATGCAAATCCGGAACAAACTCTTTAACCTGTCGTAATAACATTTTAGTAACGGTTAGTAATAGTTTATTTTACGAGAAAGGAGGAGCACTGCTATGAAAATGGTAATAGCAATAGTGAGACCCGAAGCTGTAGAAGATGTAAAAGCCGCTCTGTTTGACGCAGAAATACATAAAATGACAGTATCCCATGTTAAGGGCTGTGGACAGCAGATGGGTTATACTGAGAGCTACAGAGGAAATGTAAATACGGTAAACCTGTTGACAAAGGTTAGATTTGAGATTGCAGTAAACGATGAATTTGTTAAACCTACCGTAGATGCAATCATGAAGGTTGCTAAAACAGGTAAAATCGGAGATGGCAAGATTTTTGTACAGCCTGTCGAGGAATGCTACAGAATCAGAACAGGTGAGCAGGGCTTTGAAGCTATCGGATGACATCTTCTTCTATATACCATAGAAGAAAATTATACGCAAATTATCTTGTTTGCTAGGGGGCACTATTGCCCCCTTTGCACTCCCTCTATCCCGGAAAGGGGTGATTTATGGTAATTCTCCACACCTTCTACTATTCCTGAAACAATTTTATTCTGGTAGTCCTCTGTGTTTAACAGCCTATCCTCATCAGGGTTTGTCATAAATCCCATCTCCAAAAGAACCACTGGTATTTGAGACCAGTTAAACCCTGTTAGATCAGTGCTCTTTACTGTTCCCTTGGATTCAGCCTTTGTATTTTTTAGAACAGCTTCCATTATATATTTTCCGGCCAGGGCACTTTTTTCAAGCAATTCTTTGTCTTTAATATACTTACTTCCAGGCACCATCATCAGTACACCCGAAACCTCTTTGTCATTAGAACCGTTTGCATGGATTCTTATGGTCAAATCAGCACCGGATGAGTTCCAAAACTCGGTTCTTTCTATATTGGTCATATTACAAACATTACTTTCTCTTACCATTATTATTTTAGCCCCTTTTTCAGCCAGAGCCTTTTTAAGCTTTAATGAAACTGTCAGATTAAGGCTTTCTTCAGTTATCTTTGTTACTGTACCGACTGTTCCGCCGGCTGTTGCTGCTTTCATAATTTGGGAGCCGGGTGCTACAGGTTCTGTCTTACTGACCTTTTTTGTTAATTTTCCATGTCCGGGATCTATGCAAATTGTCAAGCCTTCCAAGGTATTCTCTTCATCAATTTTAGTTGTCTTAGCATCATTTATTTTTTTAACAGTCTCATATTTAGTTTCACCGGCCACATTTATATCTTCTGTTGCTTTCCCTTTGGCTGTTTTTTTGTATGTTGAATTCTCCTCACTGCCGGTGGTCTCCTGATAGCCTCCCATACAACCGACAAATAACAAGGATGTGATCAAAATAATCATTATTTTATATAAATTTTTCATATAAATATAACTCCAATCCTGTAAGGTAATTTAACTTAATTTGGAACTATTATATATTGTTAGCCTGATTATATATTTGAACATTTCAAGATTATTATACCAATTATAATAAACAGTTTAGAAGTAACAGAACGAGTAACAGAACAACAGAACTTGACCTTTCCCTTACAGCAAGGTTTATACTGTATGGTAGAAATTATCACAATCAGAGTGTATAGGCTATATGTACGAAAGGATACCACATAAAAACTTTTAAGGTCAGGTGATTATAATGAATAGAGAAATACTGCATGCATACATATCCGAGCATCAGCCCAACATCTGTCAGATTGTAGCGATTAAAAATGGAAGGACGGTGTACAGCGACTATTGGCACAACTTTACACCCTCTGATACTCTGCATGTCATGTCGGTAACCAAGAGCGTTGTGTCGCTGCTGATTGGTATTGCAATAGACCAGGGCTTCATCCGAGATGTAGAGCAGCCGGTGCTGGATTTCTTCCCGGACTATACCGCGAAGCGTGGCGAAAAGACGATACAGCAGGTCACTCTAAGGCACCTGCTAACTATGACTGCACCGTATAAATACCGCAGCGAGCCGTGGACAAAAGTCTGCACCAGCCCTGACTGGACAGTCGCCGCACTAGACCTTTTAGGCGGCAGGAGAGGGATAACGGACGAGTTCAGATACTCGACGCTGGGCATCCATATCTTGACCGGCATCATCACCAGGACCAGCGGTCTAAAGACAGTTGACTTTGCCAATCAATACCTGTTTGGGCCGCTGGACATTGCACCTTACAGCAACTATGAAGCGTTGACCGCCGAAGAACACAAAACGTTTATCCTTTCCAAGGAGCCAAGGAAAAACATCTGGTTCTGCGACCCGCAGGGCGTTGCCACCGCCGGATATGGGCTGTGTATTTCGGCACGTGATATGGCAAAGCTTGGTCAGCTTTGTCTTAATAACGGAATGTATGATGGGAAAAGGCTCGTTTCGTCAAGCTGGATTACCGAAAGTACGCAGTCACGCCTTCAATCCGATGAAGCCTTCGCCAATATGAGATACGGCTATCTGTGGTGGAGGCCAGATCAGGACAGTCATGCCTATGCCGCCCTTGGTAATAGCGGAAACGTGATTTATATCAACCCGGAGAATAACACGGTGATCGCGGTAGCCGGTACCTTCAAACCGAACATCTTCGACCGTGTTCAGTTTATTCAGCAGTATATTGAGCCACTGCTCCATGCTTGCGAATAGTCCCATTTTTTGATTAGCTATATCCCCTCATACAATAAAAATATTGTTTGTAAGAGATCAGATGCGATCATGCTGGGCACCAACAAAAAAGTTCCGGTTACCCGGAACTTTTTTTATGTTAAGGACTATTCTGTTTTAAATTTATCCAGCTCTCTATTCAAGGCTGCCGCAACTTCATTCAGTTCCTGTGCATTATTGGCAAGTTCTTCTGCAGATGCCATCTGCTGTTCTGTACTTGCGGATATTTCCTGAGTTGTTGCTGCCGATTCCTCAGCCACAGCAGAGATATTTTCCATTGATTCCAGAACTTTTTCCTTGGATTTCATAATATTGCCAACAGATTTTTCTGTTCTCTCAATATTAGTTATTACCTCCTGCATTGCTGCAAATACTGTTTTAAACATCTCTTCAGTACTATTAACAGACTGTATTTGCTCACTTACAACTACATTTGAATTCATAACCTCTTCAACTGTATCGTTGGTTTTCTTGCCAATTGAAGCTACGATATTGTTGATATTGCTTGTGAATTCCTTTGATTGTTCGGCAAGCTTCTTAACCTCGTTTGCAACAACTGCAAAGCCTTTTCCTGCCTCTCCGGCACGGGCAGCTTCTATGGAAGCATTCAATGACAGAAGGTTGGTCTGTTCAGAAATACCAATCATTATCTTAAGTATCTTCTGTATTTCCTTCATACTGTTACTTAAGTCGGTAATGTTATTGGAAACTCTGTTTGTAGTCTCACTAACTTGATTTGATTTTACATTTAATTCACTAATTGTCTTAGAGGCATTTTCACTAAGATTATTTATTTTATTGGCTATGGCTGTAACTTGTGAAACGTCATCACTAACATAAGTTATACCTTCTGACAGCTTGTCCATGTGAGCAACACTTTCATTGATTTCATTTGCCTGATCTGTTGCACCTCTAGCTATCTGCTCTACAGTCACGGATACCTGCTCGGAGGACGTATAAGCCGCATCCGAGGCAGCTGCTATTTTAGTTGCTGCACTAACAACATTCATTGATGACCGTCTTACCTGTGAAACAAGTGCGTTGATATTTGAAAGCATATCATTATAGTTTCTACATACTTCCCCTATCTCATCGCTTTCATAATCATCAATTTTGCTTGTCAAATCGCCTTCCTTTGCTCTCTTCATGGTAGTAACAAGTTTATTCAAAGGAGTAGAAACACTTCTCGATATAACAGTACATAAAACCAGAGCAAAGATAATACATAAAATACCAATGATCAATATGTTTCTTCTAAGATCATTTGCATCGTTGTTCAAATAGCTGTATGGCACCACTGAAACTACGTACCAATCCTTGTCTTCATCTATCTGTGAATATGACACAAGGCTGAAGTCCTTACCGACGTCCATCTCGATGTTTCCGGATTTTCTCTGTTCATACTTTATTTTATTTTTTACCTTTTCGTCCAGTTCTTTCTTTATACTTTCTCCTATGCTCTTTGACGCATCATTTGTCTCTCCCAGCGGGAATGTTGACTCATCTCTTGACGACAATATCTTACCCGTTGAGGTTACAACTAAAATAGGAAAATCTTTACCGGTTTTTTCGTCTTTACCTATATTCAGGTTATTGAAAGAGGAAGATAGAAAGTTATCCTTGGGGATAATTACCATTTTGGCAACAACACCTCCACTTGCCAGAGAATTAATATTCTTTCTTGCTCCCAGTGCAATTTTTTCTTTACCTGAAGATATAACAGAAATATCTGCCCATTCAAGCTTCTTTGTATCAAAGTTTGACATTTTTCCATTATCTACTGAAACAGAAGCAGCATTATAAACTTCAGGTCTATCAAATTTTTCTCCGTGAAAAAACCCAACAAACTGAATATCTTTTGTTGTTGCAAATTTATTTGTCAGAAAATCAGATATTACTCTTGATTGCATTAATTTCTCATACTCGTCTCCCGAAGTGTCTGCCGTTACTGCATCCTGAACTGTTGAAGACAGACCAACATCCATTATGTAGTTCTCTACACGGTCTATTTCATTGTTTAAAACTACACTAGTCTGGCTTGTGACCTGAATTGAATAGGTTTTAACCTTATTATCTATTGTACTCGTTGAGCTGGTATATGAAAATATTCCGGTTATAAGAAGCGCAGCAACCAACAATATTACAAAGGATGCTATAAGTCTGGTCTGAATTTTAACTTTTCTCAAAAGAAAAAAGTTATTTGATACTTCTTTAATATTCGACATTTTTCCATTACTTACAAAACTATTATTTCTAGTTTGACCCACCTTGGTTTTTGGTAGATTTTTAATTAGCGATGAAGCCGATGATACCACTTTTTTAAGGATCTCCCTAATCTTTGTTATTGCCGGCTTAATATTCATAAACTCGCCCTCACACTCCTATTGAATTTAGTGATTTGACACTATTCTCTCTATACCTCTATAATACTTCACCAACCATATTTAATCAAGTTTATTTTGACAATTATCACGTGAAAATAGCTAGTTATTTATTTGTTAAAACCCATATTTATTTTACATTTTTAGACACATCCAGAGGTCTTCATTTCATTGCTTGTATAACCTGCCTATTGGCATATAGACCTTCTCACTTTGATGGATTAGTAAGAAGAACTGCTGCGGCAGCTGCAACAAATATCAGCATTAGCGTCAGTGAAAAAACTGTTATCTTTTTATAACTCAGCACATTAATAACTCTTTTACTTATACTTGAACTGCCGAAGGCCGACATCACCTGATATTGCCCTTCTGTTCCTACAGCCAGCAATGTCTGTGCATAGTCTTTTCTCTCATCAGATGTAAGCTCTTTCACAGCCTTTAAATCGCAAGTAAGCTCCATGTCCTCCGAAAATTTAGTCATAAATATCCATGCTAGTGGGTTAAACCAGTGCAAACAGGCTGTAAACAAAGAAATAATCCTGATTAAATTGTCTTTTCTTTTCACATGAATATTCTCATGTAAAATAATGTACTTAAGTCCAGGATCCCCAAGACACTCTTTCGGAATCAATATCCTCTGTCGTAAAACACCCTGTACCATAGGCGTATTAATTTCCTCACAGATGTATACCGGGGCAGCCACCATTGAACTTAATTTATTAAAATAATCATCAGTCCTGTACAACCGTTGGTCAACTGCAATATTCATACCAGGTATGCCGAAGTCCACTGTGGCTGACCTTACCCGTCTGCAAGTAATAAAATATATTATAACTGCAAAAATAACGGAACCTACGGCTCCAATTATCCATACGTAAGCTGCTATTGAGAATATTTTTTCCAGCTGACCGGTTTTAAAGGTCACAGGGAAATATGTATCTGCTGCACCAATTGAGTTGGACATACTCAGGCTAATACTTCTTTCCTTCATACCCGGTACAGCCACTACTTTTTTAACTAGAGAACCTGTTAGATTTAAAATACTAACCCTGCTTGATACTGAAAAAGGTATTATAAGTTTCAGGAAAACAAGGGTCCACATCCAATAAACCGCCAGTCTGGGGATAAGCTTAATCTTTCTCAGAATCAGAAGCAGAAGTCCGATAATCGATGCAATAATACTCATGTTGATTAATGAATAAAAAACAGTGTTCAGCATGTCACCCTCCATGTCAGCATTGGTAACTACTCGCCGCTTTTCTCAATAATCCGCTTCAGTTCTTCTATCTCTTCACGAGTTAACTTTTCCTTTCCTATGAAAGAAGAAAAGAATAGTTTTTTTGAACCCTTGTATAATTTGTTAATTAGGTTTGAGGTTTCGGCCAATTGTACCTGTTCTCTTGAAATTACGGGAAAACACATAAAATTTGGTTCTTCCCGTCTGACGGCTCCTTTCTCAACCAGTTTCTTTATGATGGTATAGGTGGTATTTTTATTCCAGCCTGTTGTTTCTCCGGCAAGTATGGAAATCTCTTTGGCAGTAACAGGGCCTTTATCCCATAAAAGCTCCATTACTTTAATTTCGCTGTCAAAAAGCTTTATTTGCTCCATCACAGATTTACCTCCAATTTTAATGCAATGACAATAGATGAAGTAACCTTCTTGATCCTAACATAAAACTACTGCTATAGTCTAGTTTTGTCAATACATTAATTAATGCGGTGGAGAAACCTATTCCAGATATCCTGCTCTTGGAGTTATTCCAAAGGCTTTAGCCAGTATCTTCAGATTTTCATCAGTAATAGTTTGTTTAATGGGCATATTCATTATTTTTATAAATATTTCAGCTGCTTTTTCAACTGTTTCAATGAGCCCGAAGGTCTCATCAAGGTCTTTTCCTGTACCGAATATGCCATGCTGAGCCCATACAACTACTCTGAACTCCTTCATTTTTTGTGCAGTAACCCTACCTATTTCCTCATTGCCGCACAGCATCCATGGCAGTACGCTGACCCCATCGGGGAACACCACAAGACATTCGGTACACATTTGCCAGAGAGTTCTTGTAAATGCTTTTTCATCAAGATCATGCACAAAGGTCATCGCAATGGTATTTGTAGGATGAGTGTGAATAACCACCCTGTGGTTTGGATCAACCTTAAGCCGCTCAATATGAGTCATTAGGTGGGCAGGCAGTTCGCTGGTAGGTCTGCCCCCGTCCTCGTAACCCCAAAGCAGATCAAGACTTTTTCCATCCCTGTTAACCTTAACTATTCCCAGATTTATACCGGGGGCATCCATTACATTTTTAAAGTACTTTCCGGTACCGGTAACAACAAATATTCTGCCTGCCAGGGTAGTTCCGTCAAACGTCATCGGAATATTCCTTACCGTTCTGTTTATGTCAAGGTATTCGGCCACCTCGGTCTCCGGTATTATATAGCTTATATTTCCGCCGTTTCTCTCATCCCAACCCAATCTGTACAGATTGGAGGTTAGCTTGCATATTTCTGTAATAAAAGGTGCTGATAATATATCTTTCATCTCGGTTCTCTCTTTTCTCTTAATTTGGTTTACATAATTATATTGTGCTATTATCTTCTGATTTTAAGGACTTCACTTTCATATTTTTTCACTTCAGTAAGCCAGTTTTCTCTAACAGGTACTCCCATTGTCTGACAATAGTAATCCCATACTGCTCCGAACGGATAGGTTTTCAGTTCTTCCAGCATAGCCAACCTACTGGTGTAATCACTCTCAAGCTCCAGCTGCTTAAGCTGCTCTGTTGGCTCAAGCATAGCCTTAAGCAAAGCCTTGATCATATTTCTGCTACCGATAACCCATGCAGCAATTCTATTAATGCTTCCGTCAAAGAAATCAAGCCCTATATGAGTGCGCTCAAGAAGATTGTTCCTTACAAGTGATTGAGCAATATGATTCAGCTCATCATCCATAATTACAACGTGGTCACTGTCCCACCTTACAGGGCGGCTCACATGTAATAGCAGTTGGTCTGTAAACATCAATACTGTAGCTATCTTGTCAGATATGACCTCTGTTGGATGGAAGTGCCCTGCATCAAGACATACCGCCTTGTTATTCTGAACAGCATATCCCAGACAGAACTCATTTGAGCCTACGACATAGCTTTCTGTACCTATACCGAAAACCTTGCTTTCCACTGCGTCAATATTGTGTCTCGGATCAATTTTGTCGGTGAATACCTCATCAAGTGCACTCTTCATACGTTGTCTCGGAGCTTCCCTATCAACCGGAATATCCTTAAATCCGTCAGGGAACCAGAAGTTGGTGATACAGGTCTGTCCCAATTCCCTTCCAAAATACTCACCTATTTTACGGCTCTTTTTACAGTGTCTGATCCAGAAATTCCTTGTTTCCTTATCGGCACTACTTATGGTAAATCCACTGTCGGCCATTGGGTGGGAAAAACAGGTGGGATTGAAATCCAGCCCAAGGCCTTGCTGCTTTGCCCAATTTACCCAACCCTCAAAATGTTTCGGCTCCAATTGATCCAAATCTACTTTTTCATTTGTATCAGCATATATTGCATGCAAATTAACCTTATGTTTACCCGGTATGAAGCTTAAGGCCTTTTCGATATCCTGCCTGAGTTCCTGTACATTGGTTGCAGCACCAGGGTAATTACCTGTTACCTGGATACCTCCGCTTAACTCCTGATCCTTAAATAGAAATCCCGAGACATCATCACCCTGCCAGCAGTGAAGAGATATTTTTACCTTCATTAATTTCTCGATAACCTTGTCCGTATCTACTCCAATTCTTGCATAGGCTCTTTTCGCCAGTTCATATGCTTCATTAATTTCACTCATACTTACTCCCTCACTATCTTTTTAGTTTTAGCTTTTTGTCTCCTTAATCTTCATTTATCTCATAATCTTCTTATAATCCTCATCCAAGAGCATAAAATCTTTGACTACTTAGAATCACATGAAATTTTTGCATACTCCTCATACGCCCCTTGCCACTCCTCGGTCTGATACGGTGTGTAAATTTTTAGGTCAGTAGAATTCCGAATGATTTTTCTTGCTTCGGACAGATCCTTTATAGCCCCAAGTGTAATAAACTGAACTGCTATATTACCCATTACGGTGGCCTCTACAGGACCTGCATGTACTTCTCTGTTGCATGCATTGGCAGTCATTCTGCACAAAAGGGTATCCTTTATACCTCCGCCAATAATATTAATACTCTTATACTGTTTTCCAGTAAGACTTTCCAGTTTTTCTACCGTGTATCTGTACTTCAATGCCAGGCTTTGATATATGCATCTCATAACCTCACCACGGGTTTGAGGAATATACTGACCTGTTCTACTGCAATAATTCCTTATTCTTTCTGGAAGATTCCCGGGAGTTTCAAAGTCAGGTGCATCCGGATCTATGTAGCAAAGAAACGGTTCGGCCTCAAGTGCTTCATTTTCAAGGGTATTGAAATCCACTTCAAAACCTTCTCTCTGCCATTGTCTTCTTGATTCCTGTATAAGCCATAAACCCATGATGTTTTTTAGAAAACGGATTTTGTTATTAAAACCTATCTCATTTGTAAAATTGGCTTCCATGGATTCTTTGTTCATAACTGGTTTATCGGTTTCAACACCCAGAAGTGACCAGGTTCCGCAGCTGATGTATACAAAATCTTTGTTTACGGCAGGTGCACTAACAACTGCTGAGGCTGTATCATGTGTAGATACGGCAATAACCGGAACCTCTCTGCAGGATAATTCTTCGCATATATCCTTGCACAGGAACCCGTAAGTCTCACCCGGATAAATTATTTCGGGAAATATACTCTTTTTAATACCCAGCTTCTCACAAATATCAAAGCACCATTTATTCTCTTCAGGACTAAACAAACTCGTTGTTGAAGCATTGGTTATTTCACTGCGTTTAGCACCTGTCAGGAAATAAGCCAACAAATCCGGAATTAGTAGAAGTGTCTCGGCATTTTCCAACATTTCGGGCTGGTATTTAGCCAGATATGCCAGCTGAAATATTGTATTTATTCTCATATGCTGTATTCCTGTTGTATTATACAATACCTCTTTTGGCACCAGCTTAAAAACATCCTTTTCTATCCCTTCAGTTCTTAGATCCCTGTAATGCACAGCATTTCCAAGCATATTACCTCTTTTATCAAGTAAAGCAAAATCAACACCCCAGGTATCGATACCTATTGCATCAAAACCTCCCTCTTTATTGGCCTTTGTTATACTTTGCCTGGTATCGTGGAAAAGCCTCAGTATATCCCAATACATGGTTTTGTCTACAGTAACAGGATCATTACTGAATCGGTGAATTTCCTGCATTCTAATTTTTCGCCCGTCAAATTCCCCCAGCATGGCTCTGCCGCTTGAGGCCCCAAAATCGAATGCCAAAACTCTCTTGTTGTCCATTCTGCCCTCCTAATTTATCGATTATCATGTATAAATGTCTTTATTCTCATTTAAATTATATTATACGTGTTCATTTGGGTCTATATTTGTTCATTATGTTGAAATTTAAGCAATCTTTTGCTACTATTTAAGCATATTTAAACGCACACGAACATTACCAGAGGACAACTCATGTTGAGGATAATCCATATTAAAGTTGTCCTAATCGGGAGGTTGCTATGTTTGAAGAAGAGCGTCACAATAAAATACTTAATATAATCAGTGTTAGAAAAAGTGTAAAGGTTCATGAATTAAGCAAAGATTTGTATGTTAGTGATGCTACAATAAGGCGGGATTTGGCCAAAATGGAAAGGGCCGGTGTCATAAAACGCTCCCACGGCGGTGCAGTACTTTTTGACAGCTCAGATGCCGAATCGGCCATCGCAGTAAGAGAACTCGAAAACATTAGAGAGAAAAAGAAAATTGCCGAGCTGGCCATAAGTTTTATAAGCTCAAACTCTGTTATTTTTATGGATTCCAGCAGCACCGCTGGTATGGTTATACCGTTCCTTTCACAATTCAGGTACCTCACAGTCATAACCAACGGCCTGAAGAATGCACTGCTTCTATCTGAAAAAACAGAGGCAAAAATATATATGCCGGGAGGTGTTGTCAGCACCCGTTCCAACTCTCTTTTGGGAAGCGACACACTTGATTATCTGTCAAATCTTAATGCCGAACTTGCCATTTTTTCCTGCAGCGGACTCACAGCCGGAAACGGAATAACTGACGCCTCCTTCGAGCAGTCCAAGCTTAAAAAAGCTCTTATCAGAAACTCTAATGTCCGCATACTGCTTTGTGACAGCAGCAAGTTCGGAAACATATATATGTGCAGGACCTGCGGCTATGAAGATGTCGGCTATATACTCACAGACAGGAAGCCGCAGGCCGAATACATTGAAGCAGCAGAAAAACATGGCTGTGAGATACTCTGGCCAACTTAGCCCACTTCAACAGCTTAAACGCAAAACCACCTCACCCGTGGTGGAGTGAGGTGGTTTTGCGTTTATCTATATCTGCAAGCCGATGAGTTTATTTACTCGGACTCCTCGGCATTAAGATTGAATTCCTCAATGGTCTTATATATCCTTTGCATCCTTAAATCGGTCTCAGCAATGGTATCTGCACAGTCCTGCAATTCCTTCACAACTTCAGGAGGAATAGTATCTATGGTTTTGTACCTGAGCTGATGCTCAAGACTTGCCCAAAAGTCCATCGCTATTGTTCTGATTTGAATCTCAACAGGCACTAATTCTTTCCCATTCGAGAAAAACACCGGCACTTTGACAACCAGATGCAAGCTCCGGTACCCATTTGGCTTTGGGTTCTTAATGTAATCGGTCTCTCTTATGAGTTCTATGTCATCCTGCTCTGTCAGCATTTTTGCGATCAAGTATATATCTTCAATATAATAACAGACTACTCGTATTCCCGCTATGTCATGTAAGTTTTCTTTTGCCGAATCAATGCTTATTTCAAGATCTTTTCTGCTCAGTTTCTCGAGAATACTCTTTACTGACTTGATTCTGCTCTGCATATGATGAATAGGATTTCTTCTGTGAATAACCTGAAATTCATCATCCAGTATCTCCAGCTTAGTACTAACTTCTCGAGTTGCAGATTGGTATAAATGCTGCATTTTCAAATAACTCATCTTGAAGCCTTCCAAATCATCACTAACCAGCATATGCTCCAGGCCGTTAAGCGAAGTTAAAGCTGTAGTTCTTTTCATCATCATTATATCGTGATCTCCCTTTTTCAATAGTATTCAAAATAATAAATCCCCAGTTATAGAGTTATTAAACATTTATATGTTGTAAAATAATATTAATTTTTTCTAAATTTTTCTTACAATATATTATACCGATATGAATTAAATTAAGTATGAAGTATTTATGAACTTTTATTTAAGCTTTTGTTAACATCTTATCTTCAATAATTATTTCGACATTTTATTTTTATTCCCTTTATTTATTATAGAAAGTTAAACGCAAAACTGTGCCTTTCCGAACTAGAACACAGACAATAAAAAACGAGATTGTCAGACAACAATCCCGTACTACTTTATGTTTCTATTTACCAGCCCACGCTGGAAGCTTTGACATCATTATTTTAGCAGTATTTTCTGCAACTTTTTTGTCCAAACCCTGAGTCTTTACTATAAAACCCGTCATACTTTCCAGCTTTTCCTCATATGATTGCATTTCTCCGTCAGGTCTTGAACAGAATTTGCAGTAATCCTTTGTCTCATCTCCCATTGCAAACTCAGATGAGCTTTTCATGGGCATTCCGCACGCTATGCATGTCTTCATCAATAACTCCTCCAATCTATTCATAGTAGCAATTATCATAGGTTTGTAACGCCGCCGGCAAGCAGGTTATAACACCTTTTATTCCTGAAACCGTCAGAGTCAGTAAAACTGTCTCCTTTAATTGATCTCTTGTAGCCCCTGCATGCTTTGCCATTGGAGTATGTGCGATTACAGCAGCAGTATCACCCTGGGATGCTTTCATTCCGATATAAATCAGCTGCCTTGTTTTAGCATCCAATCCTTCGGAGGATGCCAATTCCTTTATTAGGTTGTTGAAAGCCTGTGCTGCCTCAGGGGCTTCCCTCTGAAATACTTCCATAGGACTGCCGAACTCTGGTTTAACACTTGTATTGCTGTTCATTTGATTTTCCTTTCCGGTACCGATTAATAGCCTATGTAATCAATCCATGTACCTTTTGTTAATATTTATTAGACTTTGTATCTGAACTTACGGTTAATAAGTCCATATAGTAATTTATTAATTCCTGCCCATAACGCTGTAACACTGATTCTCCAGGACAGAAGAGCTCATTATTGGTTAAATAGTGATGGATCAAGCCCATCCAGCCATTAAAAATCATATGTACCGGAAGCTTTTTCAAACAGCCCGTGGCTGCTTCTCTTTCATATGCCTGACTTATATGAAAAGATATTGCTGATTGTATTAGTATAAAGGTATTTTTTGCTTCATTAGGCAATAGCCCCTTTTCACTGACAAGCCTGCAATAAAAGTCTTCAAAATCCATTAAGCCCTCAATATGAGCCTCAAGCAGTTCTCTAAAACTGTTTCTTGCTGTCGCCAGCTCATGGAGTCTCAAATTAATCCTGCTTCCGAATTCATCAATAACAGCTGAAAGCAGCTCCCCCTGAGTACTGAAGTGGGTAAATACCGTGCCGTGAGAGACTTTTGCTTCCTTTGAAATGGCTAGTGTAGTGGTATTTGTAAATCCATTGGCTGCATAAAGTTTCATTGCAGTTTCAATTAACAGGCTTCTTGTCTGTATCTTCTGTTTTTGACGTTTATTTGTTATCGTTGAGTGCAGCATCTTCATCCTCATTTCGCTGAGTATTAACTCATTGAGTATGTACTTATTATATTTCTATAGTTATAAAATGTCAACAGAATTTCAATTATTTGTAACCTTAAAATGTGAATAGTGAACGGCGAATGGAACATTTAAGATAGGCTTGCTCTGAAAGCCGGAATTTATATAAGAAGTGCACAGTAACAAGTAAAAAAATATAGCCCGACAATAACCGGGCAATATTTTTTCATAGTATTATTTTATATCGGGGATTTATACAGGACTTACAATGTGGCCCTATATCACCACATTAAATTGGTCATTTACCCTATCAACCGTAAAGGAAATTGTCTTTCCCTGGCATTCCAGTTCATAATCTCCCAAATAGCCTTCAACCTCCACAATACCCTGTTCATCTGACACAGCAGTAAACTGTTTGGTCCACCATTCCCCTTTTACAAGCCTGTGAATTTCATTATAAACCGGTTTAACTCTATTATCCTTTGTCAGGAATCCGGATGGTGCACCAAGCCAGAGTCCGTCAACAAAATCCCACCAGGTTATGGATTCAACGCTAGGGTGTGAGAAAAGTGTTGTATAATGCAATGCAGCTTCCCTCGCCTGTCGTTCTTCACCCTCGGGTGTTGAGGGCCATGACGGTATCTGGTAATCATTCAGGTCTTCAATTTCAGGTGGCATTATATGTCCAGACAGCAAAGTATTCTCTGTAAAATGTATTGGAAGCTTGAACCGTGAGAATCTTTCCAAAACCTCCAGGGTCTTTTCTACCCCCCAGTATCCCTGGTGCATATGAGACTGTATACCGATTGCATCTATAGGGATATCAGCTTCAAGGAGCCCTTCAACCAAAATATCATAGGATTCCGAGGTATTAAAGTCATTGATTAGAAGAGTAGCCTCAGGGTTTGACTCCCTGGCAGCTTTAAATACTTCTCTGACCAGTTTTAATCTGCCCATATCCTTACAAATACGAGTGATACCATTATCGTACTTGTCAAATATCGGCATAATAACCACTTCATTAATAACATCCCAAATATCTATCAAACCCTTGAACTCTGTAACATCTCTGTTGATGCGGTCAAGTTGGGTCTTAAGAATGTCAGTATTACTCATTTCCATCAGCCATGGAGCAGACAGGGTATGCCAGCATAGAGGGTGTCCCTTAAGTGTCATTCCCTTGGAAACCATCCATTCGGCGGCCTGCCTTAACCTCTTTGTGTCAGGGTTACCTTTTTCACGTTCAAAATTACCCCAATAAAAAGGAAGGGTTGCAAAATTAAACAAATCGAAAAATTTTTCAAATCGTTCCTCTGCTTTTTGTTTTGCCTCCCCTTCTAGCTCGTTATTCTTATATGAAAGCGAACTGAATTCGGAACATCCAAATAAGAATTTATGCTTTGTCTGTCTTACCTGAACTTCTTTGTTTTTGATAATCGTTCCGTCTGAGCCTATGAGCTTTATTTCTCTAGAACCAAATCTGTGCTTCAGGCTACTTGAATCGGCCCGCATATTGTTTGAATACATGTAAAACCCTCCTGTCCGATAGTATATAGTTAATCTATCACACAATCCCGGTTTACAACAATGTATTATTCTATACAATAAATGCACTTTTTTTCTACCTGTCGAAAGGAATATTAATAGCTTTGGTTCGGTTATTTAACTACCTATAACTTATTTTTACTTTATGAGTAAACAGTTAATTGTCTATAAACTATAGAGTTGACCTGGTTTAATTTCAATAATTTTATTCTCTTGGCCAAGCCATACTGTCACAGCTGTGGGGTTATAGACCTGCGTCTGATCTACATTAAACACAAGCTTTCTAAGAGCCGTAATATAGTCCTTTATTTCAATACTGGTTGCATACCAAACCTCTTTATTTCCAGAAGCTTCTGAACAGAAGTTTTCTATTAGCTCCCAGGTATTTTCCCTGTCAAATTCAAAACTGTGTCCCCATACATAAAATAGCGGCATGCTTGACCAGGGAGGCTGATTTTTAAAGCTGTCCAATTTAGACATTAAATCATTATTGTGATGGCAGGTGGGATGCCATTGGAGGAAATCCCCGGGAAGGTTAAAGCCCTGAGTGGCGTTAACTGTTCTGGAGTACTCGATCCCTGTGAATTCCAGTGTTTTGATAGTTCTCTCATCATATACGCCAAAGGGGTAAGACATTCCTCTTACCATATAGCCTGCCAGTCTTTCAAGGCTTTTTCTATCCCCCAGTATTTCCTGTGTCAGCTGTCCTTGTGACAATTGAGTGAAGTAGGGGTGGGTAACACTGTGACAGGAAACTTCATGTCCCTTGTACAACTCCTTTACTTCCTGTTCGGTTACAAAGCCTTCTTTGCCAAGAGTCCCCGAATTCAGGTGAAAAGTACCCTTTAAATTATATTTATTAAAAATTTCAACCAACCTTCGGTCATAAATTTGTCCGTCATCATAACTAAAGGTTAAAGCCTTTTTCTTTCCCTCCGGGTAATAAGCCTTAATATTCATACAGACGCCCTTTCTTAATACTCCTTAAAAGTACTAACCAAATTTGGATTTAATTCCATATTTAAATAGTAATTCCGAGTTTCATAAATCGTCAAGTATTAATATAAGGCATGGTACAGTGGTATTACTTGCCTTCTGGAAGCAGCAGCAAGGCTTTTAAGCCTGCTGCATATCTTTCCCTGCCACAAATGCTGCAAGATCGGCATATCTGTTCGAGAACCCCCACTCATTGTCGTACCAGGAAACTACCTTTACCATATTACCCTCAATAACCATTGTTGATAATGCATCAACTATTGAAGATGCAGGATTACCTATATAGTCTATTGATACCAGCTGTTCCACGGAATAATCCAGAACACCCTTCATTTTTCCATCTGCGGCGGTTTTTAAGGCAGCATTGACCTCCTCTTTAGTAACTGTCTTCTCAACCTCCACCACCAGATCTACTACTGAAACATCAGGAGTGGGTACCCGGTAGGCAAAACCGTTTAAACGTCCATCCAGCTCAGGAATTACAAGTCCGATAGCTTTGGCAGCTCCTGATTTTGTTGGAATAATTGACATTCCCGCAGCTCTGGCCCTTCTCAGATCACTATGGGGCAGGTCAAGTATCTTCTGATCATTTGTATAGGAGTGAACTGTTGTCATCAACCCTTTTACAATACCAAAGCTGTCATTCAAGACTTTAACTACCGGGGCAAGGCAATTAGTTGTGCAGGAAGCATTTGAAATTATGTTGTGAAGCTCGGGCTTATATTTTTCTTCATTAACACCTAAAACTATAGTAATATCTTCATTTGTAGCAGGAGCTGAAATAAGTACCTTTTTGGCTCCTCCCCTGGTAATGTGCACCTCAGCCTTTTCCCTTTTTGTGAAGAGCCCTGTTGACTCAAGCACTATTTCAACGTCTCTTGCTTTCCAGTCAATATTACCGGGGTCGCGCTCAGCCAGAATTTCTATTTTCTTACCATTAACAATCAGAGAGTTTTCCACAACTTCCACTGTACCATTAAACCTCCCAAAGATTGAATCATACTTTAGCAGATGCGCCAGCGTCCCGGCATCAGTCAGATCATTTATTGCTACTACCTCCAGCTCTTCCGAATACTTTTCCAATAACACCTTAAAGGTATTTCTGCCTATTCTTCCAAAACCATTGATTCCAATTTTTGTTTTCATAATTAACCTCCTTAGCCGTTTTACGGCTTTGAGCCACCATTGTGGCGACTAAATTTAAAGTTTATTTACTACAATTTCATTATAGTATCTGATATAATATAAATGAAATGCATATTAAACATGCCAGTTATAAAAGTAGGTTATATCTATGAATCTTGAACAATATCGAGCATTTTTTTATACAGTTAAATACGGTAATATATCAAAAGCCTCAGAACAGCTGTACATTACACAGCCGGCTGTCAGCAGATCAATTCAACAGCTGGAGGATTCTCTTCATTGCACTCTTTTTTTCAGAACCTCAAAAGGTGTAAAACTGACACCAGAAGGTGAAATTTTGTACAAATATATTGAACAGGCTTTTAACTTTATAGCAGCCGGCGAAAGCAGAATAAAAGATATTAACAATCTTTTGGAGGGCGAAGTGAGAATAGGCGTCAGCGATACAATCTGCAAGTATTATCTGGTCCCTTATCTTAAGCTTTTCAAGACACTCCACCCCGGAATTAAGGTTCATGTAATATGTCCCACTACTCCTGGAATAATCTCATTGCTCAAAGCCGGAAAAATAGACTTTGGAATAATAAATCTGCCCTACGGGGATGACCAGCTTAACTTCCAGAACATCATCAAAGTACAGGATTGCTTTGTTGCCGGTGCCAAATACGCATTCCTGAGCAAGCAAATGCAACCCTTGAAGGACATCGTCAAACACCCTTTGCTTTTACTGGAGAAAAGCAGCAACTCAAGATCCTTCATTAGTGAGTATTTTGAGGCCAATTCAGTGGAGGCAGAACCTGATTTTGAACTCGGTAATATTGATTTACTGCTGCAGTTTGCAAAGTATGATTTCGGTATTGCTTGTGTAATAAGAAATTTCATAGAGGATGAACTGGAAAAAGGTACTCTCTACGAAATAAAGCCAATGGAGAAAATTCCATCCAGATATATAGGTGTTACCTGGTTGAAAAATGTACCTTTATCCTCCGCGGCAAAGGTCCTGATAAGTAACCTGGATTACCTTGAAACATCAGAATTCTAGGCCTTACCCATATGGGGAGGAATTAACTGCCACCCCTCCTTTTGTTGCTTCCGACGGTTATGAATTGTATAATTAATTATAGTTTAAGCTTATATTATTGGGGTCTCAAGCTTTTATTTCAGGGGGTTGTAATGAAAATGTTCTTGAAGATTTTAGCCGTTTTACTTTTAATTATTTTTGTTACAAATATTGGAGCAAGTTATTTCTTTTATAATCTTTCGGTTGCCCGGAATAAGAAAGACTTTCTGTCTCAGGACAGCGCTCTTATAAACACGGTATCTGTGGAGAGCGTCACCTCTTCTGACCAACAAATGGATGGAATAGTTACCGCTAATGCAAAAGTATATCTCGCTCAGCCGGAAGACGTGGTAGAAGCAACCAGCGCTCAGCAGGAGGACATTGTAGAAGTTGACTGGTTCAACAAGCAGCCTTACGAGGAGGTTTCCATAACTTCAGAGGATGGACTACGGCTTGTGGGTTATTACCTTGCAGCCGCCACACCTACGGATAAGACTGCTATTTTAGCTCATGGCTATTCATCAAAGGGTATGTGGATGGGATCCTATGCAAAAATTTATTATGATCTCGGTTATAATGTACTGCTTCCCGATGACAGAGGCCACGGGATAAGTGAGGGAAACTACATCGGTTTTGGCTGGGCCGACAGAAATGATTATTTAAAGTGGATTAACTTTATTATAAATAAAATTGGCGACAAATCTCAGATTGTGCTTCATGGAGTTTCCATGGGAGGAGCTACGGTTTTAATGACTGGCGGTGAAAGGTTGCCCGAGGCAGTTAAGGCAATAGTAGCAGATTGTTCCTATACCTCTGTTTGGGCCGAGCTGGAGTACCAACTCAAAAGACTGTATAAGCTGCCCGCCTTTCCTATTTTGAACAGCACCAGTCTTCTGACCAAGCTCAGGGCAGGCTACTCCTTCGAAGAAGCCTCGGCACTTGTGCAGGTAAAAAAGAGCAAAACTCCGACTTTGTTTATTCATGGAGATTCCGATAAATTTGTCCCTACCAGTATGGTTTATGAGCTTTTTGAAGCTTCGAACAGTGAAAAGGATTTATATATTGTTCAAGGCGCAGGTCACGGAAACTCCTTGGATACTAATGTAACCGGCTATAAAAATAAGGTCAGAGAATTTACTGAAAAGTATGTACGGTAGAATATTCAATACTAAGTTATTATTATGAAAAAACAATTAGGAATTTAGCAAATTATGTCGTAATTATATATGTCGTATTTATTTAGGTAACTAATGAAAAAGGATGGTTCTTTCGCCTTGAAAAAATTCTTTCAGATGGCAGCACCACTAATAGTACCCCTAGGATTACCAGCTGCAGCAATTCTTTGCATGAACAAGCTTGAAACCCTTTCGTCGGGGCTGATCCGGCTTATAGATTTTTTACCTTTTTTACTGTTTGGAATTGCGGCAATACTGGGCTGGAGATTCAATAAAAGCAAGGTATTTTTCATTGCACTTGTTCTTGCCCTCACCAAAACATTTGCCTTTACACCCTCTGGTTCATCAAACGAGGGTAATTCTGTAATTTCTGCAGTTATAACTGCGGCATCCATTCTTGTCCCTACTAATATTATGGTATTTTCGCTTATAAGGGAACGTGGGGTATTTACTGTCTGGGGCTTATTAAACGCTGCATTTATCATTATACAGCTGGAGATAGTCTCTTACCTGTCGGAAGCGAAGAACAGTGTTCTGGTTGCAATAGCAGAATGGGGCTTACTGCCGTGGAACACCAATGACTTAATACATATCCCCCAACTTTCAGTATTAATTCTTATTGTTGCCCTTGCATTTGCCATCCTCCGTTTTATTTCGACCAATGCTTATCTCGACGCTGCAAATATAGGAGTTCTGTTAGCAGTGTCCTCAGCGTTAGTCCTTCAGGAAAACAAATTGGCATCCCCCATTTTCCTTTCTGTCTCGGGTGTCATTTTAATAGTTTCAGTGATTCAGGATTCATATAGCATGGCTTTTTTGGATGAGTTAACCGGACTGCCCTCCAGAAGATCCCTGAAATATGAACTTATGAAATTGAGCGGTAAATACACCATAGCAATGCTTGATATTGATTTCTTTAAAAAATTCAATGACACCTATGGCCATGATGTGGGTGATCAGGTTTTGAAGATGGTAGCAGGCTGTATAAAGAATGTATCTGGTGGTGGGAAACCTTTCCGATATGGAGGAGAGGAATTTACCGTTGTATTTCCAAGCAAGGCATTGAAGGAGGCCTTGCCGCACCTTGAAGATTTAAGAGAAGCCGTATCAAAAAAGGGCTTCATACATAGTACGGCCGACAGGCCAAAAAATAAAACCCAAAATGGCAGAGGGAAGGCTGAAACAGGTAAGCAGCTGTTTGTAACAATAAGTATCGGGGCAGCAGAGAAAAATGATAAATACCGGCTGCCCGACGAAGTTATTAAAGCTGCTGACGGAGCTCTGTACAGAGCCAAGAAAAAAGGAAGAAACTGTGTAAGTAAATAGAGTTACCGGAAAAGTATCTAAACAATCGAGTATTCTTAATATGAAAATAATAGACCCTTTAACCAATGAAAAACTGCTAAAGGGTCTTTACCTGATATGAGCCGCTGTATACTGAAACAGGCCAATTATATCCGTATTGATTTAATTCTGTATCTGTAAACACCGGAAGGCGTATCAACTGAAACAATCTCTCCTTCATTTTTGCAAAGGAGAGCTCTACCCATTGGAGACAACATGGTTATGCAATTGTCCCCACCGTGAATTGTCTCAGGGATAATTATCCTGTAACTGTACGTTTCAGACTCTTCAATATCTTCAATTTCAATTTCGCTGTTCAGGCATACAAAGGGAAAATAGTTATCTGAATTCTCTGAGCATTCCATATTCTTTACTGTATCGTCCATACGACTTATGTAGCTGTCCATAAGATGTTCAAATTCATCTCTTTGTTTATCGTATTCCTGAAAGTATAAATTAATTAGTTGTACCCTCCTTTCTTCCATATCCACTAAATGAGCTAGTAAGTTCTCATAAGCAGAAGTTTTAAGTGTTAGTCTTTTTGTCATATTAACCTCCTTGTACAAGTAATTAAATGGTATTTCTCCCAATAAAAACATATGGCGCCTTGCCGGTTGGCAAAGCACCATATGTAATATGATACCATTTTGAATTAAGAGTGTCAAAAGCACACTACATTTACCTTCAAAATCAGACTAGTATTTAAGGACATTAATATATTTCCTGCCCACCTTGCAGGCTGCTGTATTTATAAGCTTTAGAAGGCTGAAGCCAAAAATACTTCCGATAGTTCCACCTGATATAAAAGATAAATATACTGTTTCTATCCCTAGAAAACCAGTACAAAAAAATGCTGACAAAACTGAACCTATCACAAGCGCTGCAGCCATAACCCAAAAAGCATTTCCGGATTTTTTATTAATTATGGGCATAAAATATCCCACAGGAATTAAAATAAGAAATCCAACTAGAGCGAACATGCTCATAATGAATTGTTGAACGTTTTCAATATCGTCCCAGCTTTTTATCGCTGGTACCGGGACTCTACAGCAGCCCAAATAAAGCAGAAATGTAAAAGCTATTCCGAACAGGGTATTAGCAACAGACCTGTAGCCCCTTATGCTTTTAGACAGGTTCAACGTTAGAAGCCTGCTGTCACCAAAAAGCCTAATAGCCTCCTCAATTGCTTCCTCCTCAGTTGAACCGTTATTCATCAAATCCTTTTTCATCATATTCAAGTGATCTATGAATTCATCCGCCAAGTCTTTCTTATGCTTTTTACTAATATTCAGACTCCCAACAACCCGGGTTATATACTCATCAAACTGCTGCACAAAAATCCCTCCCTGCACGCTGTAATCAAATTATTAAGTATGTCCCATTCTTTAAGCTTTTCTGACAGTTCTCTAGTTCCTGCCTCGGTAATACTGTAATATTTCCGTCTTCCTCCGCCTTCCGACTCTCCCCAGTATGCATTTACAAGCTTACGTTTTTCCAGTCTCTGCAGTGCAGGATATAGTGTGCCTTCCCCCATTGTGTACAAATCCCCGCTTCTTTCCTTTAGCCTTTTGGCGATTTCATAGCCATATAAATCTTCTTTTTGAATCAACGACAATAATAGAATATCTATGCTGCCTTTCATCATTTCCTTGTTCAAGCACAATCACTCCTTTGTAAATCTTTTACAATGCTATTGTATAACATATTACATCGTAATACAAGGTACTTATGAAATTTTCTTGAGCACCGTCATTTGATTACTGGTTAAAGATTGTGCTCATAAATTCATATTTCTATTGCAGAGAAAAAAAAGAAATGATATAATACTACCAAACGGTAGGTAGTTTTTATGGAGGTTATATGAAAAAGAATGAAATACTGGAGAAATCTTTAGAATTATTTGCAAACCAGGGATATTTTGGAACCAGCATGGACGATATTGCTAAAGCTGTAGGAATTAAAAAGGCCTCCCTGTATTCCCATTACTCAGGTAAAGAAGGTATATTCACAGCCCTATTCAATAATGTTTTAGCGGACTATTATGCTTTTATTAATAATCTTACAGCCTTCGATGAAGAGACAAACTACCTGGAGAAATTAGAAAGTATTTTCTCCGGTTATGTGAACAATTGTAAAAATAATACCAAAATGGTTTTCTGGGATAGATACTATTATTATCCACCGGAATATTTGAAAGATTATATTTTACATGAAACATATGATATTGAAATGCTCTTCCTAGATAAAATCACTACTATTATTGAAAGAGGAATCAAAACTGGAAGCATTCAGAATAAAAATGCACATGATATAGCCTTATCCTTTTATTATATGATGATAGGCTTAGCCATGTCAGTTAAGTTTTATGATGAAAAAGAAATTGATAAGGACATCTCAAAATGCATAACCGTTTTCATAGATGGTATTAAACTTTGATAAGTAGATTCAAGTAACATTTTATTTACAGAAAGGGAGGAATTCAATATGAATGAAGGTTTTAAGAGAAAGCTTGGCCGATCTGGGATTGAAGTCAGTGCGTTAGGCTTAGGAGGCTGGGCTATCGGAGGACAGTTTATACTTAGCGGGATGTACGACGGCTGGGGTGATGTTGACGATAATGAGTCAATAAAAGCTATTCACAGAGCCCTTGAACTCGGTGTAAACTTCCTGGATACGGCTGATTGTTATGGCGTTGGCCACAGTGAAGAAGTAATCGGAAAAGCAATTGCAGGAAAAAGGAACAGCGTTGTGATCGCTACAAAGTTTGGATATCTGAGCAATGAAGCCACAAAAACAGTACATGGTACTAATGTAACACCAGGTTACATAGAAAGAGCTTGCGATGCATCACTTAAAAGGCTCAGTACCGACTACATTGACGTGTACCAGCTCCATGTAGGGGATTTACCGGTATCTGACGTAGAGCCCATATGCTTAACGCTGGATAGGCTTGTTGAGAAAGGTAAGATTCGCACTTATGGCTGGAGCACAGACCTAATAGATGGTGCCAGGCTGTTTGCAGAAAGAGCAAATTGTTCTGCCATTCAACACTGTTTAAATGTCTTCGATGATAATAGTGAGTTGGTTAAATTTTGTGAAAACAACAATCTTGCCAGTATTAATCGCAGTCCTCTGGCTATGGGCTTTCTAAGCGGTAAATTTACTGCAGAATCTCTATTTTCAAAAGATGATGTTCGAGGCGCCGGTCATTCCTGGGTTACGTACTTCAAAGACGGAAAACCCGTGGCCGAGTTCTTAAAGAAGCTTGATTCGGTCAAAGAAATTCTGACCAGCAACGGTCGCACTCCTGCTCAGGGCGCCTTAGCGTGGATATGGGGCAAAAGCAGAAGTACAGTACCTATAGCCGGCTTTAAAACTGTAAAACAGGTTGAAGAGAATGCAAAAGCCATGGACTTTGGTCCTTTGTTACAGGACCAAATGGAGGAGATAGATAGAATTCTCTATCCAAGAGACCTCTAGATTATTGGCATAATAATAGTCATCACTCACACCATATGCAAAAGCCGATATTCTCCACCACTTGAGAATATCGGCTTTACAAAGCTTCGACAAAAATGATTTATGTGTTAGCTTTAGCAGCTGCAGCTTTTGCCGACTTGATACGTAAGGCAAGATTCCGGCCTGCAAGACATACTCTGCTACAATTTCCGCACTGGATACATCTTTCGGGCTGATATTTTTTTACTGCCTCAGTTTTTTGACAATCAACCAGTTGAGAGATGCGCTTTACATCAATCCCCATTGGACAACTATCAACACAGAATCCGCATCCTGAGCACTGTACCGATTCCTTGTAGTGCGGGAAGTCAGCTATAGCGATAAAATTCACATTTTTATCAATCACATCCCCATCGGAGGATTTCCAAGATTGCATTACCCCTCCACCTAAAAAAATATTTCCGGAAGAAAGAGGAAGTTTTTCTATCACATTTTGAACAGACATTCCGAGCCTGACTTTTGTCACATAAGCAGTTTTCGCCTTTAAGTCAGAAATGGTGATTAACTTTGTATCTGCTCTTTTGTTCTTCATAACTGCTTCATATATGGAAAACACTGTTTGAACATTAAGTACAAGTATTCCTTTTTTAGCCGGAATTTCGGCACTTGTCAGGTCTTTTCCAAGTACATGACTGATTAATGCCTCTTCAGCTCCCACAGGGTAATAATCCGGCACTGTAACCACATTAACATTACAGGCTTTTATCTCTGTACCTTCCTTTACAGCCAGTGCAGTAATTTCAAAGTTGATACATTGCTGAACAAGGCTTATGCCTGTGCATATTTCTTCCATGTGACGGTCTATAAGCCAGCGGTCATGCATCAATCCGGGATCACATTCCACTCCGTTTATAATAAAATACTTTTTCTCTTCATTTGCTTCGATCACGGTCCTGATTTTCTGTATTGTTGGAAAAGCCGCCCCACCAAGACCTGTAACTTCATTTTTCTCAATTCTTGATAATATTTCCCGGCTGTCAGGTGTTATACTTTCTGCCACAGCGGCCACCTCACTGCCCGAAAGAGACAGGTCATAGAAAAGGACCTCATTTCCGGCAGTAACTATCTTCTTTACTGCTTTTCTAGCGGGAACCTTTCTTTGAGGTATTTCCAGGTATTTATCAGCAATAAAGCAGATAACATTGAATAACAGTACACTGGCTGCCATCACAACAGGCGACCCGGTTAGCACAATTGCAGCCGCACCTGTCAAAGCCCCGCCTGCAGCTCCCAAAACAGGGTTTGGTGACACTGTGACCGGATCGGTAAGTACAAGGCAGCCAAAGAATATAGCACCATACCCTAAGTAGCTGTCAAAGCCGAATTTCTGCTGCAAAACCAACGCTGCTGCCATTCCTGCCATAAAGCCTAACGAAGCGTAGGGTCTGAACAGGATAAAGGGTATTGAAAGCAGCAAGGCCGGAATGAGCAGCAGCTGCGGACTGAAATCTACCGCCTTCAGTCCGAATAAAAGGCCTGTTACAAGTACTCCGGTCATAGCAGGATTTACTGGGTTTTTACCTGTCCCTCCCCATATGTGCTTTCCAAGTAACAAAGAGACGGCGGCACCCATAAGCTGAATCCACAGCGCTGTTCCGGGAGTCAGGATACATAATATTCCTGCCGTAAGGGCGGCCGATACTCCGCATATTGGTCTTCTATACCTTATAAAGTTCACAGCCCCGTCAATAATAAGTGAGACCAGTACTACAGCAAAAAAATCAAGTACTTCCAAGGGCTTCTGTACCCATGATGGTAGCATATAAAGCATAAGCACTATAAAGGCCGCTGCCATGAAATGCTCATTTGTCCATTTTGTCCTTATCAGTGGAAAGGTATTCATTATCTCACTCCTGCGAAGAAAGCATGAATTCTGTGAAAACCGGAACCGAATTTCATCATGGGACAGGCAATAATGGTCTCAATACCCATTTTTGAGCATTCATCAAGTATGGAATCATCAATATTTCCTTTATTTTGAAATAATATTCTTTTTATCCCGTTTTCGTAAAGTTCCATTAACTCCTTGCGGGCATTTTCCTTATTCAAAAGCACAAACGCTGTCTTTGGTATTTTTGGCAGATCGGGTATGCTCCTGTAAACCTTAACATCATAATTCCCCTCTGTTTTGGGGTTTGTAGGGTAAACCTTTATTCCGTTTTTGGTAAATGCCTCATAAATCATTTTACAGAAAGGTTGATTTTTACCTCCTGAATAGCCCACAAATAATACTTCATTACTGTCGAAGAATTCTTTATTCAATATCGTCATAATATCACGCTCCTATTCATAATAGTAATACGTTTTATTTTAGATAAAGTCTTCTAATTATGTAAAATTTGAACTATATAATTATTTTAATGCAATTCAATGAAAACCAAGCAAAATATATAAAATCCTATATTCTAAAATAGTCCGTACCTGAAAGATACAGACTAAATAGTTATATAGTTTGTTTATATAGGCATTGAAACCTTGGGATTTGTATACCTTCCTTTGTTAACTGTCCCTTTGCCGTATTGAATAGCCTTGACCGGGCAGTAATTTATACAGGCAAGACACTGGGTACATTTACTTCCCCATTGAGGTTTCCTGTCGACCTTGATGGTTTTTGTATTGCAAACCTTTTCACAAATGCCACAACCTGTACAGCTATCATCAGCATAGAATTTCTTTGTGCTTAAGGCCCCTTTATTGAACAGAGGATTAATAACTCCTGTAGTAAGTATGGGGAGAGTTCCTTTAGCAAGCTTGAAAACGCCTACCTCTCTCCTCTGAATTACCTGGTTAACTTCCAGCATAGCTTTTTCAGCCGTTTCCAGCTTTTCTTTTTCAACTTCCTTTGTATCCACATCTCCCATAATGATGTAATTACTCGGCATTACAATAGAAAATGCACTGCAAAGCTTTAGCCCTTTGGCTGAAAGCCTTTTATCCAGAAGTTTCATGGTATTGCCAATATTTGCGCCGCAGGTTGCCACAGAAAATACATAATTATTACTATAATTTTTGAGTTTCAGCCTGTCTATGAATTCAAGCACCATCCCGGGAGGCCCCCATGCATAAACGGGAAAGATAAACCCGATGGTCTCATTTCCCTTCAGACTATGCTCAAATAGCCTTTCTCCACTGCTAATTCTCTCAGCAACAGAAATTAAAGCCTCCCCGCTGTAGTCTGCAATATTTCTTGCAGTCTGCAGGGAATTACCCGTACCGGAAAAGTAAAATATCATAACTTCCCCCTTAAAAATGAACTACTAAAAAACGAATTATATAAAAAGGAATTATATAGTATAACAAAATACATAACATCCCTTGCAGGATATTCAATATATATATTGTACCAAAATACTTCTTATTACAAAAGTTTTTCTATATCTTTCTCCATATCTAATGGCGAAGTAGTGGGTTCAAATCTGCCAGCAACATTACCGTCCCTGTCAATAAGGAACTTTGTAAAATTCCACTTTATAGAGTCGCCGTGCAGAGTCTCCGGGTACTTCTCCTCCAAAAGCCCTTTTAGTATTTTTCCCAAGGAGTGGTTCAAGTCAAAACCCTTGAAGGAAGCCTGTTCTGTCAAGTAATTGAATAAGGGATGCGCATTTTCACCTCTTACCTCTATTTTTGAAAACATTTGAAAGCCTACTCCATAGTTCATAGTACAGAAGTTCTGAATCTCTTCATCGCTTCCGGGTTCCTGTTCGGCAAACTGATTAGATGGAAACCCTAATATCTCAAAGCCCTTATCCTTGTACTTCGCATATACTCTTTGCAAATCTTCATACTGAGGTGTAAAACCACACTTGCTTGCTGTATTTGTGATAATCAAAACCTTTCCTTTATACTTATCGAGAGAAATTTCCTTACCGTCTATTGTTTTAGCCTTAAAATCATAAATACTCATATTATTCACTCCTTATTTTTAGTATCAACTATAATTTAACCCGTTATTCGGTGCATTATAACAGATAAATTCAAAAAGAAAAAAATCAGCTACTTTTTTATACACTTTTTAGTATGGAAATTTATGTATTATTGTTTTATGATGTAATTGAAAAAGTTCATTTTAAGGAGAATAACTATATGAAGTCAAGTTGATTCAAGTCCTATTTTTACATTGTTAAAATTATTAAAATTAAAGCATTAACAATGGTAAAATATAGAGTTTCGAAACCTTCTTTAGAATTAGGAATACGAAGAGAGTCGGAAATAATAACTCCATCAGAATCAATAATACAGCAATCATGTTTGGATTTGGCAACATTAATACTATACTGATTATATAAAAATAGAAAAAGAAAGGAAAAGTATAATGAATTTCCTTAGGTGTTCATTATACAAGAAATATAAATGAAACTTCGCGTAAAAGAGTTTTCAGATTTTTGTAATATATCGGTCAGAGCTCTGCATCTATATGATAAAATTGACCTTTTCCACCCCTGCATTATAGATGAGACAAATGGCTACAGGTATTATGATGTAAGTCAGCTATTAGAGCTTAATACTATTATCAGTCTGAAAAAAGTAGGTTTTACTTTAAGCGAAATTAAGAATTTGAAAAAACATGGATTTTCCAGACAGGATATAGTAGAAAGTCTTGAAAATAAAATCCTTGAGAATCGAAGGCAAATGGAAATTGCCACCTATAACATAGAAAACCTCCGGCAGATGTTAGACGGCTTGGGAAATAAGCCTGAAAACGTTGATAATCAACAGGATGCGGTGAGACTTTCTCGTTTGCTATGCCTCGAAAATGACAAACTCGAGGAGGAGTTTTCACAAATTTTATGGCTTTAGCTATTTAATGTATTGACTCTACACATGCGTTATAGTTTATACTTCTGCTCAAAGAAGATAAGCTATAGCGTTTTTTATTATAATCCCGGGCAGCAAAAAATTGAATCCAATAAAGAGGAAATCTTTGTAGAGAGGAATGACTTAAATGACAAATGAAGCTCAAACAGCCAAGATAGGTTATCGAAACATTATTGAACAAAAACAATATCTGAAGTTGATTATAGCAAATCTTATTAACCGTTTCGGTGATTCGGTGGACCTAATCGCCTTCAGCTGGCTTGTTTATTCTGTGACGGGAAATGCCGCCTGGTCTGCAGTAATATACGGCATAAATAAATTACCCGGCATATTTCTTCAGCCATTTGCGGGAGCACTGGTTGAAACACGCAACAAGAAGCTTTTAATGATTATTACAGATTTAGCGAGAGGCTTTACAATTATTTTAATTGTTGTTTTTATGTTATTTGATGCATTAAATGCCTGGATACTGGTATCTGTTACCTTTATCAATTCAACCATTGAAACTCTGAGACTTCCGTCCGGAATCGCAATTACTCCAAAGCTCCTTAAAAGAGAGTATTTTTCTTATGGACTCTCTATGAACAAGGGACTATCAAGCATATCAGAACTTTTGGGCTTTGCAGCGGGAGGTACCATTGTAGCCTTATTCGGTAACATTCACGCAATAATTATTGACGGTATCACTTTCTTTCTTTCAGCTTTCATAATATCCCTTATCAGGTATAATGAATCTGACAGAATTAAGGCTAGCTTGAATTACAAAAGTTACATAAACACATTCAAGGAAGGTCTTTCGTATATGTTCCGTATGCCCCTGCTTGTTCGGCTGTGCATTATGGGTCTTATACTGAACACCTTCCTGATACCTGCAAATTCATTAAATGCACCCTATGTACAGGATTTTCTGATGAACAGAGTATACCTGATGTCTGTTATCTCCTGCAGTTATTCCATAGGTATGATACTTGGTACCTTCGGTTATCCCTCCCTGGCGCAGAAATTGTCACCAAACTCGATATTTTTGTATGGAGGACTTTCGGCTGCAGCTTACAATTTTACTTTGGTGGCGGCACAGCGTTTTAATAATCTTCCTTTATTGCAGGCAGTAATTGTAGGCCTGTTCTCATTTCTATTCGGCTTCTTCATACTTGTTCTAATAATGCAGATTCAGGTAATGGCCGTTAAATCAGTAGAAGAAAGTTATTTAGCAAGAACCACTGCTATATTTGATGCTGTTAATACAGTTCCCATACCTTTGATGGCAGGTATATTGGCCTTCGCCTCAAGCTTTGTCACTGTAAAAACAATATTCAACCTATGTGGCGCTGCTCTGCTTGTTAGTTTCATTATTTACAGATTTATACCGGATGGATGCTCATTCAAAAAAGACAACATATAAGCTTATTTATAGGTCACAAACTCCTCAAGGGGCCTTCTCTGACTGCTGTGTCTATCCGGTGATGCAGGAGCACAGTCTGCGTAACCAATTGCCAGTATATTAACCGGCTCCAGGTTATCTGGAAGATTAAATTCTTCTTTTATGACATCGGGCTTAAAGTAGCATATCCATACACTGCCAAGTCCAAGTTCAGTAGCCTGCAGCATCATATGGTCGGTAACTATACTGGCATCTATATCCACAAGTTTTTTCCCGTCAAAGGGCCTTTTCCAAGCTTTATCATGATCTCCGCAAACAATGATAACTAAAGGGGCTCCAAAAGTGTTTGCTGCCTTTTTAATTTTATTAAGGCTTTCCTCCTGTTGAGCTACTATTAACCTATAAGGCTGAAAATTTGCACCTGTGGGAGCAACCCTTGCTGCTTCCAATATCCTATCAAGCTTTTCCTTTTCAACTTCTTTCTGTTGATACTTCCTTACAGAGTATCTCTTCCTGGCAATTTCCAAAAACTCCATTTCAAACATCCTTTCTTTTAGAAAAATAATGTTACTTGATAAATTTTACTTTTATGATATAAATTTCTTTGATATAATTTTAATTAATCAATATCTATTTATCAAGTACGTACAAAAAAGTGCTATAGTACCAAAAAAGATACTAAGTTAAGGAGTACGTTTATGAGCACCAGTAACAGAGAATTATATGACTGCCCAGTTGAAGCTACTATTGACCTTATTGGGGGTAAGTGGAAAGCGTTAATATTATTTCATTTATTTGGGAGGACATTGCGTTTCAGTGAAATTCACAGGTTAGTCCCGAAGGCAACTCAGAAAATGCTTACTCAGCAGCTGAGAGATATGGAAAACGCTGGCCTTATTAACAGAAAAATATATCAGCAAATCCCCCCAAAGGTTGAATACTCCCTTACCCATATGGGAGAATCTCTAAAACCTGTTTTAGATTCCATGTGCAGCTGGGGTGACAATTATCTTAACAAGAGCATTAAGCAAAAATGTATGTCAAAATAATTAAGCGATTGGTTCCCCGCCTTCTTGTCAGGGGGACCAATCGCTCTATTATTTCTCTATTTATTTAAAACCTCATTTACCATCATATCTACAAACAGCTCATTTTCAGTTATCCATGGCGAATGTCCCGAATGTTCAAACCATATTAGTTTCTTTGCAGGTGCCTTTAACAGGTTATAGTATTCTTCGGCTAGTACCGTGGGTGCATTGATATCATGCCTTCCTTCAAAGAAGTAGACGGGCACCTCCAATTCAGTGGCCTGCTTTCTTAAGTCAAGTTCGTATAGCTGTTGATATACAGTGTTTAGTGTACTTGTCAGGCCTCGTATATAATTAACCTTGTCGTATATACCATACTCGGTTCCTGCCATATCCTGAAACGTGTTATGACTTGAATCTGTAATTACGGGATTTGCGTTCATTACCTTAAACAGATACATCAGATAATTAGCCATTTTCATTGCGACACCTTTTCCGTAATAGGGCGGCGGCCCCTGCTTTTCCAGCTTTCTTACAGTACCAGAGTCATCTTTTTCTCTGGCAGTCTTCAAGGCCAAGTCATAGCAATATTTTTCAGTGTCAAGGAAAGATACCATTTGTCCCGTCCCTACAAAGGAGTGAAATAATTCAGGCTGCTTCTGAACCATCCAGATCCCCAGGGCACTTCCCCAGGATTCTCCCACCAAATATATTTTTTCCTGATTAAACCTCTTGCTTAGATACGAGGCTAACTGGCAGCCATCAGATATATATCTGTCGGGCGTCAGGTCCTTTGAAGGCACTGAATCAAAGGATTTAGCAGACCCTGGCTGATCCCAGCCCACAACAACGAAATGTTCTTCAAGCTCCTTTAACTGGGTCCTTGCTGCTGCTAACTGACTTCCGCCGGGACCACCGGCAAGAAACAGAAGAACAGGTTTGTTTTTATTTTTTCCCCTTATGGATATCCACTGTTTGCTTCCATTTAGTTCAACTTTTTCAAGTGAAGCTATACTGTCGGGACTTGATGTACCATCCTCATTCAAAATGGGTGGAGTATACGCCAAAAATTGAGAAATGACAACAGAGGCAGCTAAAACTACTGTCAGCAGAAGCCCAACCACTGACTGCTTACCTATTCTGGACAACCACGGCCTCATACTGGCGTTAGTAAATATCATGATTATGAGTGTAATTACAATAGTAATAGTTAATATCAACAGCGTTATAACAGCTGCAGCTAACACTATTCCAGAGGCAATTAATTCAGCAGTTGCAACATATGTGTATTTTATCAGCTGTGGACGTACCAAACCAATGTATACTGCTGCAACAGCAACTGCCAATAATAACAGAAGTATAATCCTGCCTGCCTTACCTTTACTATTTTGTTTTTGTTTCGTAACAGATAACATATCTTAACCCTTTCAACTTTTCTAAGTTTCGAATTATGAGGTCTCAACCTTAAATCATTGTATTCACAAGTTATTACGTTGAATGGGTAAATTTGTCTGAAAACACATCATAACCAGTATCGTCATTGATGAAAACCCGGTATCCTTTTGGTAAGTAACTGAAATAAATGTGCGTACTTCTCATTGAGCCAATTGAACTA
The DNA here is from genome assembly GCA_023393115.1 of Bacillota bacterium. Lineage (GTDB taxonomy): Bacteria > Bacillota > Clostridia > Acetivibrionales > DSM-1351 > Ruminiclostridium. The sequence continues at coordinate 3,575 of JAEWMS010000047.1, read as the reverse complement.
TATAATTATCCTTGAATAATGTAAATATTACCAAAGTTTACAAGGAGTTCGTTATGCAAAAGAATATTTTAGTATTAACAGGTAGTCCAAGAAAGGGCGGCAACACCGATGTTCTCGCAGACATGTTTATTAAAGAAGCTGTTTCTCATGGACATAATGTAACAAGGTTTGCAACTGCCCATAAAAAAATAAACGGCTGTTTGGCCTGTGATAAATGCTGGAGCAGTGAAAGAGCATGTAATTACAAGGATGATTTTGCAGAACTTGAACCGTTACTGGAAAGTGCAGATATGTTAGTATTTGTATCACCCCTATACTGGTATGGGTTTTCTGCACAATTGAAGTCCTCCATAGACAAATTGTATAGCTATTGCTCTGCAGCCTGTAAACGTTCTTTGAAAATCCGTGAAAGTGCATTATTAATGTGCGGCGGGGACGACATTACAGCTTTCAACGGAGCTGTTGAAACTTATAAAAATATTATCAAGTTTTTGAAATTGGAGGATAGAGGAGTGGTTATCGTCCCGGGAGTGTTCAATAAAGGTGATATTGCAAACAATCCCCAGCTCAAGGAAGCAGAGCTTCTTGGCAGAGCTATTTGAGACGAATTAATAAAAAGGCTGACATTTACTAAACAAATCCTATATTGAACTCAACTTTTCCAAGTTGTGTTTCAAAATCAACAGCTAATGTTTCATAGGCATTGATGCTACAGGCTTCAAATATAACCATTGGCGGACTTATCTTTAACGCTACGCCAAGTGAAATTAGCATTGTAGACGAAGTCCCGGCAATAATGCCTGACAATTCTCCTATAGCACTTTTGGCTACTTCATCAATAACTGTAACATTCATACCCATCATCATGGCTGAGGCCAAACTTTTTGCTGTATCCTGGGACATGGACAATACAATATTGCCTTGTATTCCACCATCCAGCTGTATAAGAGAAGACACCTCTGAATCCACATAAAGATTAGCTTTCTTCTTTATGTTGGTCCTCTTAACACCACCGACACCAAACTGTTCAAGTGTCTTGCCTAAAGCCTCTAAAAACAGATTAACATATCTAGCATCCATAGATTAAACCAATCTTCTTGTATTTTTTGCTTCTGATAAAGAATTAAACATTTTTACCAGTAAAATAGCTTTCATTACGATGTATGTCATCAATTAATTGCTGGATTTTTATTTTCTGGTATGCCAAATACTCCAATTCTTTTGGGGCAATTTGTCCCATAAATCTATTGATTCTATCGTCGATATTGTTTATTACCTCGTTTAAATCATTTATTGTATCCTGGCTTAACATTTTCTTCCCTCCATTTTAGTCATGATAATTAATCATTATGTTCATAATAATCATATTTAATCTGTCGTCATTTTTATGTAAAAAAATAATGCTTTTAGCCTAATTTTCCCATGTAAAATAAGTAACTAGAACTAATAACATTATTTTTCAAGCGCTATTAAAGTAGTTTCACATATAGTATTATCATACCAATATTAATCGTATCATAAACAATAAAGCAGGTTATTGTATTTTAATAAACAGTATGTTATATTGTCTTTATAGTGCCACAATTTAAAGGATATTTTTTCGGATATGGAAAAATTCCTTACATCAGCGGTGTTACAAACAAATGATTGGAGTTGAAAAGATGAAGTAATTTTTCTTGCTTATATTAAATCTGACAAATATCAGTGTGCTTACAGCCACTTGTTTTGTTGTGTTTATTTGCAAGAAAGTTAACTCATTCTTATCACTCAACAGGTAATAGTAAATCCTTATCCTGCCGGTACCGGCTGGCTTTTACTGTATTTTGAGCTGCAAGAATAGACTTTCTTGCAGCTTATTTAGTTGTCGAGGATTTTTGTATAGATACTAGATTTCCCTTGATAATTAATTTAATAGTACAGAGAAGAAACAAGTAATTACAGGACAGGAGGAGGATTTCATGTCTTTAATAAATGTGACAAACCTGACTTTTGCTTATGACGGCAGTTATGACAACATATTTGAAAATGTTAGCTTTCAAATAGATACAGATTGGAAACTCGGTTTTACCGGGAGAAACGGCCGCGGAAAAACTACGTTTCTCAACCTTTTGCTGGGAAAATACGAGTATAGTGGTAAGATTTCTGCAAAAGTCAACTTTGAATATTTCCCTTTTGAAGTAAAAAACACTGAGAACAATACCATTGATGTTATTGAGGAGATATGCCCCGATTATGTACATTGGGAGGTAATGCGTGAGCTTTCCCTGCTTGAGGTGTCAGAGGATGTACTATATCGTCCGTTTAACACTCTTTCAAACGGAGAGCAGACAAAGGTGCTGCTGGCAGCCCTGTTTTCGAAAGAAAACAGCTTTCTGCTAATTGACGAGCCAACAAACCATCTGGATATGAATGCAAGACAAATAGTCAGCGATTACCTCAGAGCGAAGAGAGGTTTCATTTTGGTATCCCATGACAGAGCCTTTCTTGACAACTGTGTCGACCATGTTCTCTCAATAAATAAATCAAACATTGAAATACAAAAAGGTGATTTTTCCTCATGGTGGGCAAACAAAGAAATGCAGGATAACTTTGAGCTTGCAGAAAACGAGAAGCTGAAAAAGGATATAACCCGATTGACTAATGCAGCTAAACGAACATCTGACTGGTCTGATAGGGCTGAAGCCAGAAAAATCGGCTTTAATCCTAAAATTACAGAAAAAAGTATAGGTCGTAGACCCTTTGAAGCTGCAAAAGCAAAAAAAATGATGAGTCGCTCAAAGGCAATATTGGAGCGGCAGCAAGCGGCAATTGAAGAAAAGTCCAAGCTTCTGAAAAATATTGAAAGCTCTGAAAAGCTAAAGATTTCACAGTTGGAATTCTACTCCGACCGCCTTGTAGAACTGGATGAGGTGTCAATATTCTATGGGGATAAGTCAGCTTGCAGTCATGTAAGCTTTGAAGTCGGGAAGGGTGACAGAATTGCTTTAAGCGGTAAAAATGGTTCGGGAAAGTCAAGTCTGATAAAACTAATCTGCGGTGAAGACTTAAATTACACAGGTACCTTCAGAAGGGCAAGTCAGCTTAAAATATCCTATGTTTCTCAGGACACCTCCCGCCTTAGCGGTTCTTTAACGAACTACGCAAGAGAAAACGAAATTGATGAAAGTCTCTTCAAGGCTATTCTAAGGAAACTCGACTTTTCCAGGATTCAGTTTGAAAAGGATATCTCTGATTTCAGCGGCGGACAAAGGAAAAAGGTGCTTATAGCCAAAAGCCTTTGCGAAAAAGCGCACCTCCATATTTGGGATGAACCTCTTAATTTCATCGATGTAATCTCTCGTATGCAGATTGAGGAACTCCTACTGGAGTACGCACCAACCATCCTTTTTGTGGAGCATGATATAGAATTCTGTAGAAATATCGCTACCAAGGTGATTGAGCTATAATATCTATCGAATAGGAGGTAGCTGATTATTTCAGCTACCGACCTTTCACACCACCGTACGTACCGTTCGGTATACGGCGGTTCAATAGAATTAACTTACTTTCATGTACTGTTCCAATAAAGATATTAA
>JAEWMS010000033.1 GCA_023393115.1 Bacillota bacterium | reverse complement strand
ACAATTGTTACCATCGGAGGGAGGGAAGTTGTGTGTCTGAAGTAAGAGTTAAAGAGAATGAGTCTTTGGATAGTGCTCTCAAAAGGTTTAAGAGATCTTGTGCTAAATCAGGTGTTTTAGCTGAGGTAAGAAAGAGAGAGCATTACGAGAAGCCCAGTGTTAAGAGAAAAAAGAAATCTGAAGCTGCAAGAAAAAGAAAATTCAAATAATATTGTGACAGTAGTAGCTTAAAGCTAATAGGAGATATTTATTATGTCACTAAGAGATTTGCTTCTACAAGATTTAAAAACTGCCATGAAGGATGGCGATAATGTTAAAAAGTCAGCTGTTCAAATGGCAAGGTCGGCAGTGCTTCAGGTTGAGAAGGATACAAAGGTCACCCTTGACGATGATGGTATAGTTGAGATTATTGCTAAGGAAGTTAAAAAAAGAATGGATACCTTGCCCGACTTTGAAAAAAGCGGTAGGGACGATCTTATAGATAATCTAAAGGCTGAAATTGAAGTTTTGAAAAAATATTTACCAGAGCAGTTGAGTGAAGCTGAAATTGAGAATATTGTAAAAAATGCAATATCTTCAACAGGAGCTGTATCTGCTAAGGATATCGGAAAGGTAATGCAGGCTGTTATGCCTGAAACCAGAGGCAAAGCCGACGGTAAATTGGTTAACCAGATTGTAAAAAAATTATTAGGATAAGAAAAGCCCGGTGTATACCGGGCTTTTCTTTTTAGAATATAGGAATGTATATGTTTTGAAACAGGGCTAAAAGAATTTTTATTGGAAAAACCCTATACACTAAGATATAATTATATTTGTAGCGAATTTTCTTGAGGAGAACGGTAAATGTCAAAAGAAATAGAGAGAAAGTTTCTTGTAAAGAATGACGATTACAAAGCAGCGTCAAGTTCCTTCTTGTTTAAGCAGGGTTATTTGTCGGTAGACAGCGGTAGAACGGTAAGGGTAAGAACTTACGACAACAAAGGTTTTATTACTATCAAGGGGAAGGCACGGTCCTTTACGAGGGATGAATTTGAATATGAAATACCGGCAAATGAAGCAGATATGATGCTTGAGAACCTATGTATCAAGCCTTTGATAGAGAAAGTACGGCATTTTGTTATATATAAGGGAAATGAATGGGTAATTGATGAGTTCCTTGGTGTTAATAGTGGTCTTGTTGTTGCCGAGATAGAGTTGAAAAGCGAGGAACAGTTGTTTGACAAGCCTGAGTGGCTGGGGGAAGAGGTAACCTTCGATAGAAGGTACGGTAACTCCCATCTTGTCACAAAGCCTTATAGCCAGTGGTAATTTTCCTTGACCGGATACAAGGCTGTTGATGTTGATTGTTTGATGAATGTTTGTATTAATCAGTTAAAGAAGAAGGAGGCATAATATGGACTGTAGAGAAGGCTGTGGAGCCTGCTGTATCTCACCTTCAATATCTTCGCCCATTCCGGGTATGCCTCAGGGAAAACCGGCCGGTGTAAAATGCATACAGCTTGACGACAATTATAGATGCAAGATTTTTGGTAAACCTGAAAGACCTGCTGTTTGTAAAAGTCTGAGACCATCATCTGAGATGTGCGGTGCTGGAAGGTTGGAGGCCATACAATACTTGGATATTTTAGAAAGACTGACAAAGTAGTATGATATTTGATCATAAATCAAAAATCCTGGTAGTCAATATGCAAGATGGATTATTTGGGATTATTACATTGGAAGGGAAGGAAGAAAATAATGGGTAAGATTTTAGTATTTATGTATAATGACATGGCTGATTTTGAGATTACTTATGCCACGCACCTGTTAGGGCATGAGCTTTCAAAGGAAATAGTTCCATGTGCTTATGATATGAAACCTGTAAAGAGTAAGGGCGGTTTGCTATATTTACCAGTAATAACTGTTGCTGAGGCGAAGATTGAGGATTATGAAGGCTTTATAATCCCAGGTGGCTGGAACCCTGTAGTAAAGGAGGAAATGCTAGAACTGATAAACAGCTTTTATAACAGCGACAAGCTTCTGGCTGCCATTTGCGCAGGCCCTCGTTACTTTGCGAAAGCAGATATTCTCAGTAAAGTAAAATACACAACTTCAATAGTTGAGTGGAATCAAATGCGAAGGGAGCAATTCAAGGAGGAAGATCCTTTCCCAAGAGAAAACTTTATCGATACAAGGGTTGTCAGGGATGGTAATGTAATAACCTCAAAAGGCATATCCTTTGTAGATTTTGCTATTGAAATTGCTGATTATTTCGGTCAGTTTAAGGATAATGCAGATAAGCAGACTTTCTCTAATACAATAACCGGACATGAGTAAAAGATATTATTTATTATTGATTAATAAATCTAACTATAGTAAACGGCAAGAATAGGAGAAAATAATGGGGCAAACCGTTTTGGTAACAGGGGCATCCAGAGGGATCGGGCGCGACATTGCCCGACTTTTTGCCGAAAGGGGCTTTAGTGTTGCAATAAATTACAATGAGAACCAGGAAGCAGCTGAAAGTCTCCTGAAGGAACTGATAAATGCCGATTGTAAAGCAATGATAGTTCAAGCTGATGTTTCACAGAAGGATCAGGTTGATAACATGCTTCATATTATTAGTAAAAGCTTTGGGGACATTGATATACTTATTAACAATGCAGGTGTAGCAAAACAGCAGCTTTTCACCGATATATCTCCTGAGGAATGGGACAGGATGTTCGAGGTTAATGTGAAAGGTATGTATCTGTGTACTAAAGCGGTATTACCTTCCATGATACGAAAGCAATGCGGTAAAATAATAAATATATCTTCCATATGGGGGTTAACCGGTGCATCCTGTGAGGTACTATACTCAGCTACAAAGGCAGCTGTGATTGGAATGACAAAAGCCCTTGCCAAGGAATTAGGCCCCTCAAACATACAGGTAAACTGTGTCGCTCCGGGTGTTATTGCTACAGATATGAATTCACAGCTTGATGAGGCGGATTTACAGGAACTGAAGGATCAGACACCCCTTGGAGTAATAGGTAAGGGAACTGATATAGCGGAAACAGTTTTTTTCCTTTCAGCAGGTAAAGCAGATTTCATAACCGGTCAGGTAATAAGCCCTAACGGAGGTTTTCTTATATAAATTTACTAAATTTCATCAAGTAGTCTATAGCATAAATCAGCTTGTATTTTTGATAAGATTAGGTATACTTAGCAGTATGTTTATTTTGTTAGACAAATAATTTTTTGTATATTTATTATTGAGTTATAAGTATGGCCTAAAATTATTGATTAAGGCTATATTTACATAATCCGGGAGGATGGGCATTATGGATGATAATACTTCAGCTGTTAAACGTTTTTTTGAATATCTTCCGGCCATTATCAAGTTTCATAAACTAAAAAATGAGGGACTGGCCCGTTTGATTTTTGTCCTTGTTCTTTTGTGTCAGATGGCAGGAAGCTATATTCAATACAGGATTTTGAACCAGGTATCTTCCGAGGATCTGAGTTTGCTGCTATCTGCGCTGACAATATCTGTAACGCCGGAAGAGGCCAATGTTGCGGAGAAATTGATATACCCCATGCTGTTGGTTCTAGCTGTAACCCTAGCTGTTAAACTTGTTACGAGCCTCTTTTTATCTGTTTATATGTATTCATATATAACCGAGTTGAAGGGAAAGGTCTCTGGTATAGCAGCAAGCTTTAAAGGTGCCTTTAAACATCTCGGAAGGCTGATAGCTTACAATATTCTGTTTGGATTATTGGTGGCAATGGGATTAATCTTCTTTATTATCCCCGGCATAATAGCATATATTATTTTTATTTTCGGTTACTGTTATATTCTTGATTTAAAGTTAAATGTAGCAGATGCATTTACCGCAAGCAGTGACATTACCAGAAAACACAAAGTACAGATTGCAAGCGTTTTTATTGGTTTTTACCTGATGTTTGAACTGCCTATCGCATTATTAATATCAGGTAGTTCTCTTGGTTCTGCATATCTTGCAGCCTTTTTCAGTACTTTTGCGAGCCTTGTTTTACAAAGGCTTATAACACAGTTATATATGGATTTGGAATATCGGAAGGAACGAACGGCCAAGTAAATCATTGTTGCTTTTACCCTTTTTGTATTATTCGCACAATTCAGAAAACAAAGAACTTTTATTTACAGTATATTATACAGGTGAGGAATAATGGGTGTAAGGTATTTTCTAAATAAGCTCGGGTTTCCCGGTGGAGCTATTACTGATGAAAACATGGAGTTAAGCAGGCGCCGTTTTGTAATAGAAGGTTGCCTTGCAAATGGGATATATACATTAACAAGTGGTGCTTTTCTTGTAGGCTATGCCAGTTATCTTGGTGCCAGTGACCAATTTAACGGTATATTAGTGGCGCTGCCCTTATTAGCTAATATAATTCAGATGTTCAGTCCCCTTCTTCTTGAGAAGCTTTCAAGAAGAAAAGGCCTTGTTGTTGCGCTGTCCCTGTTTTACAGAACACTTCTGAGCTTAATGATGTTTATTCCATTAATAACCGACAGTAAACCTCTAAGGTTAATGATTTTAGGTGCTATGTATTTTGTAGCCTATTGTGCCGGTGGTTTCCTATCCCCGGCAGCAGGAAGCTGGATAATCAGCCTTGTCCCTGAAAGGCAACGGGGCAGGTATTTTGGAATAAGAGATATGTGCATTCTTGCGTCAGCAGCAGTATTGTCCTTGATAATGGGAAGAATTTTGGACTGGTTCAAGTCCAACCAACAGGACTATATAGGCTTTGTAGTTGTGTTTTCTGTGGCATTGGTGATTACTATATTTAACTTTATAACCTTAAAAAGTATTAAAGAGCCTGAAGTAACTGCCCTTAACAAGGACTTGAACATAAAAAAGCTTATTTCCATTCCAGTAAAGGACAAGCAGTTTCGTAAGGTTGTAATTTTGAATATAGTATGGAATTTAAGTGTCCAGTTTTCGCTTCCCTTTTTCTCTGTTTATATGGTTAACGGTTTAAAACTGTCCTACACATACATTATGATAGTTGGTATTATACTATCCAGTGTGCAGTCTTATTCAGCCAGAATATGGGGAAAAATATCTGAGAGGAAGAGCTGGGAGTTTACTACTGTTGTTTCAATGGCGGTAATGGGTCTAGTTCATTTTTCCTGGATTTTTATCAATCAAAATACGTATTTTTTCATAATCCCCTTTGTTCAAGTACTGTCAGGAATAGGCTGGGCTGGTGTTAATTTATCTCTATTTAATATACAGTTCAAGTATGCACCTCAGGAGGGAAGGACGATATTTGTGGGATTTAATGCTGCTTTGGCCGGTGCTGCCGGATTTTTCAGCGCATTAATGGGTTCTGTTTTAGTTGGCGTTTTATCCAAGGTCAAATTGGACATTAAGGTTACAGTTTTAGATAATATGTTAATAATATTTGGTATATCGGGTTTAATGATTCTGTGTTGTTCAGCTTTTTTCTCATGGTGGTTCAAAGATATAACAAGAGAAACAGAAACTTAAGTTTTTACTTTCAGTAATCACCCAATCATGTCTTGACAAAGCCATGAACAGCGTATATTATATTTCATGTAACTAAAGAGTACCGGGCAATTAACTCAGCTGGTAGAGTGTCATCTTGACGTGGTGAAAGTCACAGGTTCGAGTCCTGTATTGCCCACCAAAAAAATGAAAACTGCGTATACGCAGTTTTCATTTTTTTGTAATCATTTCAGCTTCATCCCTCATATTATTATAGAAGCACATAAGTTGTCTTATAAACGAGATTCATTAAGGGGTATACCATAGCCAACAAACGGTAAAACCACAGGTGGAACCTGTAAAGAAAAGGGATGAAAAATGCTGCAGAACATAATAATACTTGTATTAAGCCTTGGAATAATACTTACAGGGTGTGAATTGTTTACAAATGGTATAGAATGGTTAGGCAAAAAGCTTAATCTTGGAGAAGGTGTAGTGGGCAGCATTTTTTCTGCTGTGGGAACCTGCTTGCCTGAGACTCTGATACCGATAATAGCTCTCCTTTTCTCAAAGGGGCGCGCCGAATCAATTGACATAGGAATAGGAGCAATTGTTGGGGCACCGTTTATGCTTTCAACACTGGCCTTTTTCATTACAGGGCTAAGTGTTGTAATTTTTGCTAAAAAACGAAGAACCGGATACAGACTAAATATAAATCATCAAATTTTAAGCAGGGATATATCTTTTTTTGTGGTGGTTTATACCAGTATGATAATAGTCTCAATAATTACCACAGGAATTATTAAGCAGCTATTGGCTATTATTTTGATAGGCTGTTATATACTTTATATATTTAAAACCGTGAGCAGTGATCATTCAAATAATACTGATATCGACGAACTTACTTTTGCGAAGGTATTTAACGTAAAGACCGGTATCTTGATTATAGTAGTTCAGGTAGTGTTAGCACTGACTGCCATAATCGCCGGGGCCGAACTGTTTGTAAGCAATATAGAGGTGGTGGCAAAGGGGTTTGAAATATCGACGCTGGCTTTATCCATAATAATTACACCGGTAGCAACAGAACTGCCCGAGAAATTTAACAGCGTTATTTGGATAAGTAAGAACAAGGATACCCTGTCTCTTGGAAATATCACAGGTGCAATGGTATTTCAAAGCTGTATACCTGTTTCCATAGGCATTCTTGCAACAGATTGGAGACTGGATTCAATTACTCTTTTAAGTGCATTACTTGCATTAGGTTCAGCATTGGTCACCTTCCTTTGGTTAAAGCTTAAAAAGAGCCTGAACCCATTGCCTCTATTATTTGGAGGAGTGTTTTACCTGATTTTTATTATTTTTCTTATAGAGAGAGGCTTTAAGTGATAGAGAAAGAACAGCTAAAAAATGTTTTCAAGAGTGAAGCCCTCTTTTTCGGGTATGTGCATTATATAGTATTTTAATGCCTCTAATTCAGCCAATGAAGAGGAGTAATCCTTGCTCTCTACATACTTTTGGGTTTTTGTAAAGGAATCATCGATATTATCGATTTCAAAGTGATCAACAAGCATAGCCCAGTAATACTTTGTTTTGTCCCAATTTTTATTGAATTCCTCAAGCTGCTTTTCGGCGGAGGTCCATTGTTTGTCCGTAACTGATTGAATTGCCGAATCAACTGAAAGTTCCAGTGTTCCTGCTGATCTGCCGAGATAATACAGGGTTAATGTACCTGAGAGAATTATGACTATCAATAATATGGCTACGATAATAATTGTTCTTGTATTGCTGTTCATAAAGTACAGTTCCCTCCTGAAAGATCATTTTTTTTCCTTAGCCTGACAAAACAGTTTTCCATCTGAGTTAACGCTTGCAAAGAATACATCCTCAATCCTTTTAATACCTATTTTGTTCAGTTCTATCTCAAGAGTCACTTTATCCATGTTTACTCTTCCCAGATTTTTGTACACAAGGTCACCGTCTATTATTAAATCTATTGCCGGAGCTTCATCTTTTACTACTATATTCAAGTCCTCGGGAGTCACGTTTCTCTTGGCAGCCTTCGGTACTACGCTTAACTGTCCATTGGTTTCCAGAATGGCATATTCCACATCTGATATATCATAAATGTCTTTACTTCTTAATTGCTCAAGTAAATCAGTCAGTGTATAAAGTTCATTTCTGAAAACCTCTTCATTGATTTTTCCGGCTGAAATCAATATACTTGGTCTGCCGCAGATGATGTCTCTTGCTTTTGAACTTTTCAGAGAAATAAAAGAAATCAGTATTTGGGCTGCCAGCATTGTTAAGATTGGAATTATACCGTTCACCAGTGGTATCCCGGTGTTTTGCATTGGTACCGAGGCAAGTTCTGAAATCATAATTGCAACGGCAAGTTCAAAGGGCTGCAACTGACCGATTTGTCTTTTTCCCATAATTCTCATAGCAATTATTACAACTATATATAAGATTAAAGTTCTTAAAAATACGACCAGCAAATTAATTTACCTCTTTCATTTTAGTGATAAATATATTATTTTATATTAATAAAAAAAAATACTCGAATAAAGTTAAACAGTTAGTTGTTAGTCTTGATATAACTATACAAAACACAGCTATTTGAAGAAAATTAAAGATATTGATAAATTCTCATGCAAATTTAAACTCAAACTATAAAAATCATAAATAATACTTGTAATTTAGGGTTTCATTTACCTGGCATATAAGTGGTATAATTGAAATGTATTCTTTACTATGGGGCATTGTATTAGCTTTCTGCTTATTATAATGCTCATTATTTTTACTCTTTTTAGTGTACAATATGGAAATGTCTAGTTGTCATAGATGTACAATTACTGATTATTGTATTGCATACATTTTAACTGGTGTGTTAAAATTATTAAGAAAATTATTTTATTAATAAAGGCTGAGATTAATTACGGAACCTCTAATGGTTCCAAGTAGCTGCCTATGCAGGTTCAGAGAGCAATCTGGTTGGTGTGAAGATTGAGCTGCATCGAATAGTGAATTACGGATTATGAGCTGCTTATGCCGGGAAAGCCCGTTACAGCGTTAAGGCGGTTATATGACTAAAGTAATAAAGTATTATTTATAGTTGTAGGCTGTAAATTAAGGTGGTACCACGAGCTCTTCGTCCTTATCGGGATGAGGGCTTTAATTTTTTGTCAGTTTTTTTTAGTCCAGTAAATAATTAAGTACAAGGAGAGAATCAAATGAGTAACGTTTTTGATTTATTACAAGAAAGAGGTTTTATAGCCCAGATAACTCATGAGGAAGAAGTTAAAAAGCTTTTAGCCGAAAAGAGTGTAACCTTTTATATAGGCTTTGATCCTACCGCAGACAGTCTGCATGTAGGACATTTTCTTCAGCTGATGGTAATGGCTCATATGCAGCAGGCCGGGCACAGACCAATTGTTTTGATTGGCGGAGGTACTGCCATGGTGGGAGACCCTAGCGGTAAAAATGATATGAGAAAAATGATGACACGAGAGATTGTACAGCATAATGTTGAACGTTTTAAAACCCAGATATCAAAGTTTATAGATTTTTCAGATGATAGGGCTATAATGGTTGACAATGGAGATTGGCTCCTGGATTTGAACTATGTAGAGTTTCTGAGAAACGTAGGAGTTCATTTTTCAGTTAACAGAATGTTAACGGCAGAATGCTTTAAGAGCAGGATGGAAAAGGGTCTGACCTTCCTGGAGTTTAATTATATGCTCATGCAAAGCTATGATTTTCTGGTACTTAACAGAAAATATGATTGCCAGATGGAACTCGGAGGAGATGATCAGTGGTCAAACATTCTCGGTGGGTTGGAATTGGTTAGAAAGTCCGACGGAAAGAGTGTTTACGGAATGACATTTACATTATTGACCACCAGTGAAGGCAAAAAAATGGGCAAAACTGAAAGTGGTGCTGTATGGCTTGACCCTGAAAAGACTACACCCTATGAGTTTTATCAGTATTGGAGAAATATTGGCGACAATGATGTTGAAAAGTGCCTTGCACTGCTTACCTTCCTGCCTATGGATGAAGTAAGAAGACTTGGAGCACTGAAGGATGCAGGGATTAATCAGGCAAAAGCCATACTGGCATATGAAGTGACAAAAATAGTTCACGGAGAGGAAGAGGCTCATAAAGCCAAAGACGCGGCGGAAGCCATCTTCGGGGGAAAGGGTAATTCTGAAAACATACCTTTCATAGAAGTAAAGGCTGCCGAGCTTGAAACAGGTATTAAGATTACCGATTTATTAATGCTTGCTGAGCTTACCCCCTCAAAAAGCGAAGCCAGAAGAGCAGTACAGCAGGGTGGAGTTGCGCTTAATGAAAATAAAATTACCTCCTTTGACTACTCAGTAAGCAGCAATGATCTTGTAAATGGTGAGATGATGCTCCAAAAAGGTAAAAAGAGCTTCGTCAAAATCAAGGTTGTATAAAATGGTTCTTATAACACTGTAAACAAAGGCATCATTATATCTACAAGCAGTTTACAATTACAAGACATCCCAATAGTTGAAAATGTACCGACCCCAAAAGTTAGACCCAAAAATCTAACGATTGAAGGTCGGTACATTATTCATGGTTTGGGGTGTCTTTTTCACTATTGAACCAAAAGAAGCGAATTTCACGTAATTACATTATTTTTTAGGAATATGAAAATAGAAATTGAGGAAAATAAATATAATTCAAATAATGTTTCAAATAATATTTGAAGATAAATATTCTATAAGGAGGATTTATATGCCACTTACAAGTAAAGAAATAATGCTGATAGAGGATAACATCAGTATGTGTGAAAATAGTATAAAATACTTGCAGGGCTGTGCACAGCTTGCTCAGGACGGTCAGGTAAAGAATCTGTGTAATAAGCTGGCAAATGATGAGAAGAGCAATTTACAGTTGCTTATAAAGCATATTAACACTGCTGCACAATAAAGAGGAGGAGATTATGGCAAACTTAACCGATAAGGAAATAATGGATTCAGTATTAGGAGAACACAAATTGGCAGCATCATCTTTAACAAACCTTATCCTGGAAAGCGTAAATCCCATGTTGAGAAATGATGCTAAAAGCATTTTAACAAAGACTTTTGATGCACAAAAGCAGGTTTTTGACATTATGACACAAAAAGGCTGGTACTCTGTTCAAAATGCCAACCAACAGGAAATTTCTTCGGCCCAGCAAAAGGTAAAAAATATCGAGTCACAAATGCAAATGTCTTGAACCAAGTTAAATCAGTTTAACAGGGCAGCTTACCAAAACTGTCCTGTTTTAATTATATCTAGTTAGTGATTTCTTATGAACATCTTCGGTCTCTAAACAGCTTTAATATATAGTAACAATTTATTATATAAAACATAAAATAATAGTGCAGGGGCATAGGAAATACATACCCTTTAGTAATTAAATGTACCCGTGCCGTGCTCAATAATAAATGTGGGTTTGCCACCTTTGTTACCGATAAATTTAATTAGCTGTTTATTATACTTTATTTATTTTTATATCGAGGAGGGAATATCGTGCAGTTTAATTCATCAAAAATGTCCCAGCGTGACGGAGGTGTGTTTGATTATGAGCAGATTAATTGTAAAGGGAGGTAAAAAACTTAAGGGTGAAATAGGCATTGAGGGGGCAAAAAACTCCGTATTACCGATACTTGCGGCAACAATACTTAACGGCGGGGAAAATATAATAAAAAATTGCCCCATGTTCAGTGATGTGGAAGTAATTCTGGATATATTAAGGAATATAGGCTGTAAAGTAAAAGTAGAAGATAATGTCGCAATAATCGATTCCTCAACAATATCTTCTACATCTGTGCCCGAAAGTCTGGCCTCAGAAATGAGATCATCAATAATATTAATGGGTCCTCTTTTAGCAAGAGAAGGCAAAGTTACTATAAGCTATCCGGGTGATAGTGTTACAATATGGTATCTAAATCTACGTTTTTCTTTTTTAGTTCAACAAGCATTTTCCTGAATAACAGGGCTTTTCGTACCTTGTTTAATAAAACATACTTATTCATCTGATTAAGGGGCTTTAAAACAAAATCATAGATATCATACTGAAATATTTTTTCAAACTCATCATTTTCTATTCCGGAGGCAACAATAATTGGTATCTCTTTATAGAAAGGAGTTTTTGAAAATTCCTCAAGAAACCGATAGCCATCCATAACAGGCATTACTAAATCCAGTATAATAATATCTACATTCCGACTTTCCACCATATCCAAAGCTTCTCTTCCGTTTAAGGCCGATACAATGTTTACACGTTCTTTATAGAGGTAATTTCTGAGAATTGCGTTATCTAGTACATTATCGTCAGTTACAAGAATAGTACTAATCATAATAACTCCTTTTAATATTAGATGGTTACAAAAAAATTCAGAACCAAATATAGATTCTTATAATATTAATTCTATATATTTATTATTTCACCTTCATTAAATCTTTAAAAAAAAGATCAAAAATTGTTGAAAAAAATGTTAATACTTCACAAAGGGTATGCATTTTTACAAACATATATCAGGTTATAAGTTTGCGGCTCATGTCAGGGCTATGATATAATGAAAGCCATAACGCACATGGAAATCTGTAGGAATGTGTTATAACAAAAGCTAAAATATTTGGCCTATTATGAAAGAAAGTAGGATCAAAATGGGATTTGATATCGAAAATAGATTGCTGAGTAAAGCGCGGCAAGGCGATGTTCAGGCATTTGAGGAGCTATCCGGCACATGCTATACAAAAGTTTACAACATCTGTTACAGGATGCTTGGTAATACTGATGACGCATGGGAGCAGGCACAGGAGACATTTATTAAAGCATTCAAATACATAAAGGACTTTAAGGGTAATTGTACATTTTCAACCTGGATATATCGTATTGCAACAAATACATGTCTGGATCATATCAGAAAAAACAAAAACAAGAATACTATTTCAATTGAGACAGAAACCTATGAAGATATAGCATTGAAAGACCGCCTTGTTTCCAGTTCTCCAGGTCCTGAAAAAATAGCCGAACAAAATGCTCAAAAAGCAGCGTTGAAAGAAGCTTTGTCAAAAATGAATGAAAAAAACAGAATAATTGTTGTATTGCGAGATTTTATGGGACAGAGTTATGAAGAAATCTCAGAGTCTCTTGAGCTTCCAATCGGTACTGTAAAATCGCGGATAAGCAGAGCAAGGACTGAACTTAAGGAACTGTTGTGCAATAATAAGGAACATTTGTTTACCGATTACGTCAAATAATTTTGAAAGGAGGGATTACATTGAATTTCTGTGATAAGAGTGATTTATATATATCGTTGTATATTGATGAGCAGTTGGAACTTAAAGAAAAAGAAGAATTTGAAAAGCATCTGGAAAAATGTACTCATTGCGCTCAGAAACTCAAAGAGGAGTCTTATTTTGTACAATTGTGCAAAGAGGATGAGGAAATTATTCTCCCCAAAGACTTTTCTGCATCTCTCCATTCCAGGCTTATGGAAATCAGCCGGGAAGAGAATAATAAAACTAATGAAACAACTAATAAAAAGAAGTTATTTTTCATGAATAGGAAACTCATGGCCTTCATATCAACGGCTGCGGTTATTGTATTGTCTCTTTTAGCTTATGGCTTAATACCCGAATTGGGTTCCGGTATGAAAAAGGCCTCCTCACTAAATGAAAGTGCTTCCATGCAGGCAGCTGTACCTGAAAATGCAGGCGCCGGAACCGGTAGCAGTAAGAGTGCTGCCGCCGACAACTATAGCGATGAGAATGTAAACAGTACGTTTTCTGACAGCAGTGAGGAAAACACAGCAGATAATACAGCAGATATTACTGCGGGAGTTTCTGACGGCGGCGGTCAAAAGACAGCCGATTCAAAGAAAAATAGTATTGCCGGCATAACTGAGTTTAAAGTTGAAAAAGGTAGTGAGCAGGCTGCTGGTAGTAGAAAATTTAAAGTAAAAGCTTCTTTGGAGCAGCCAGCTGAGGACTCCATCAAATATGGGGCAGCAACTAATTCGGATGACGCATCCAATGGTTCAGAAAATGCAAATGCTATGGCTGATGAGCAGAGAATATTAGGTTTTGCAATGCCGGTGGAAAATACAAGTGATTTACAATATTTCACAAATTATATTGAGATGACATTAGCTATAGAATCTGGTGATGCTGAGATGGAAAGCTTGAACAAGCTAATGACTGAGTATGGAGCCTCCGAACAATCTTCAGGCATGGTGCAGGGTTTTTTAGCAAACTTGAAGGATAGTGCTGCCTATGTCGAATACAGTATTTCCTTGAGTGACTACGCTACTTTGCAAAATCAGGCCCAACTAAAATATAAGCTGGAATTAAAAGCAAAAACTGATATAATAAAAAAAGACATAACAGAAGAATATAATAGTTTAGAAAACAAAAAAAATGAACTAGAAAATAAAATAAATGAGGCCTTAGATAAAGGGGAAGATATAACCGCCCTTGAAACGGAAAAATCAAGCTTGATAGAGCAGATCAATTCACTCATTGCCAGACAGGAAATGATTACAATCAGGATTTTTTTCGTGAAAAAGTAAGGCTGGAGGGCATTAATGAACTCGGAAAAGATAATGGTTGTTGATGGCAACAGTATTTTAAACAGAGCGTTTTATGGATTAAGTAAAAGTACCATGCTTTCTACCTCAGAAGGCATTCAGACAAATGCAGTATTTGGCTTTATTAGTATTCTCACGAAATTCCTGGCTGAAGAAAATCCTAAGTATTTATGTGTTGCATTCGATATGAAGCAGCCAACCTTCAGACACCTTGAATATGATAAATATAAAGCTCAGAGAAAAGGTATGCCGGAGGAATTGGCAGTCCAGGTACCAATTATCAAACAGGTACTGGACGCTATGAATATAAAAAGAGTTGAAACTCCGGGCTTTGAGGCTGATGATATCCTTGGGTCTATTTCACTTTGTGCCGAACAAAAAGGCATTGAGGTAATTCTGCTGACAGGTGACAGGGATTCACTTCAATTGGCTTCAGAAACTACAAGAATAAAGCTGCCGGTAACAAGAGGCAATAAGACCGAAACTGACGAATATGATTATCAAAAGGTTGTTGAAAAGTACGGTGTTACCCCTCAAATGCTTATTGATGTAAAGGGCCTGATGGGAGATACTTCTGATAACATACCGGGCGTTCCCGGGGTTGGTGAAAAAACAGCACTTGATCTTATCAAAAAGTTCCATAGCATTGAAGAGTTATACGAAAATATTGACAAGGTGGAGAAAAAAGGTGTCCGAGAAAAGCTGGAAGCAAACAGAGACCTTGCTTTCCTCAGCAAAAAACTGGCGACTATTGTTAGACAGATGCCTTGCATATCAGATATTCAGGAATATGTCAGAACTGATTTCGACAAAGAGAAGCTTTATAGCATATTTAAAAAGCTTGAGTTTAAAACTTTTATTGAAAGATTCGGACTTAGTGATACTCCTATGGTTGAGGCTTCCGAAGCCCTTAATATAGAACATGTAAATGTTGATACCGTCGGGGAACTGGAATCCTGCCTGAAAGCCATAGCTGCAAGTAAGAAGATGGCTGTTTACTATCATATGGATCCTGCAAGCAACAAATTGGATGATCTGTGTATCTATGCCTGTGAGGAAGAGTATGCTCCTGCTGTTATAGTATTTACAGACGACTTCACCGAAAACACAGCTATAAATGTTCTTCGAGAGATACTTGAATCTGCTGACATAAAGAAGTACGGGCATGATTTAAAGAAATTTATTAAGTATTGCAAGGCGCAGGGGATAGATATCAAGGGAATAGAATTTGATACCATGATTGCTGCGTATATTCTTGAGCCTACAAGGAACAGCTACACAATCTCCGAATTGGCAGAGGACAGTCTGAAAAAGAGTATTTTGCCTGCAGAAATACTTTATGACAAGCATGGCAGAAAGCTTCAGAAGGATTTGGATGTAAACCCATCAACAGTCTGCGCTGCTTGCGTTTCAGCTATTTATGAACTGGTTGAAAAATATGCTCCTATCATTGAAGGAAATGGGCAGCATGAGTTATATTATGATATTGAACTCCCGTTGGTTGAAGTACTGGCCGATATGGAATTATGGGGTTTTAAAGTGGATATTGAAGGCTTGAAGGCATATTCCAGGGAGTTGGATTCCAGAATAGTTATACTTGAAAACGAAATTTATATGCTGGCAGGCGAGAACTTTAATATAAATTCTCCTAAACAGCTTGGAGTAATTTTATTTGAAAAGCTTAACCTTCCCGCAATAAAGAAAACAAAAACCGGTTATTCCACCGACGCAGAGGTGCTGGAGCAGTTATCACAAAAACACGAGATAGTTGAGAGAATACTGGAATACAGATCGCTGACAAAGCTTAAGTCGACATATGCCGATGGGTTACTGGGAATACTTGATCCTGAGACCTGTAAAATTCATTCCAGCTTTAATCAGACGGTAACGGCTACGGGAAGAATAAGCAGTACCGAGCCTAATCTGCAGAATATCCCTATTAAGCTTGAGATGGGAAGAAAAATAAGAAAAGTATTCATTCCTACCGATGAAAACTTTGTATTGCTTGATGCTGACTATTCACAGATAGAGCTGAGGGTTTTGGCCCATATAACCGGTGATGGCAATATGATTTCGGCCTTTAACAATAACGAGGACATTCATACAACAACGGCATCCAAGGTGTTCGGTATAGAGCCTGAGGATGTAACCTCACTGATGAGATCAAGAGCCAAGGCTGTAAACTTTGGAATAGTATACGGAATTGGTGATTTCAGCCTTTCAAAGGATATTGGAGTTACACGAAAGGAAGCAAAGAAATATATTGATGATTATTTGGCTAAATACTCAAAGGTCAAGGAGTATATGAGCGATACAGTTTCCAGGGGGAAGGAATTTGGTTTTGTAACCACACTCTTTAATAGAAGAAGATATCTTCCCGAACTGAAATCCAGTAACTTCAATGTAAGATCCTTTGGTGAAAGGGTAGCTATGAATACTCCAATTCAGGGAAGTGCGGCCGATATAATAAAAATTTCAATGGTCAAGGTATATAGTGAGCTTAAGAAAAGAAAGCTCAAATCCAGGTTAATTCTTCAGGTACATGATGAACTAATAGTTGAAACTGAAAAATCCGAGCTTGAAGAGGTCACCGCGCTGCTTAAGAATTGTATGGAGAACGCCGTAAAGCTCAAGGTGCCAATGACAGTTGACGTGAAGAGTGGTGAAAGCTGGTATGAAACAAAGTAATGGCTCTATTATCCTTGGCATAACAGGGGGAATTGGCAGTGGAAAGAGTACTGTAAGCAGTTTCTTAAAGGAAATTGGTGCGGCAGTTATCGATGCGGATTTAATAAGCCGTCAGGTCGTTATGCCTGGTGAAAAGGCTCTTGAGGAGTTGACAGAGGTTTTTGGTAACGATATACTTGATGATTGGGGACAGCTACAGCGAAAAAAGCTGGCCGAAATAGTTTTTAACAACAGAGAAAAGCTCGAAAAATTAAATGGCATTTTGCATAAGTATGTTGCTAAAAGAATAAAAGATAATGTGAAAGAACAGCTGATTAATAATACGAATATTATTGTAATTGATGCTCCGATACCCATAAAAGAAGGTTTTCTTGATTTATGCCATCAGGTATGGACAGTTTCGGCAGATAAGGAATTACGTATCAGGCGAATAATGCAAAGAAGTGAAATGACCTATGAAGAGGCTGTTTCAAGAATCAATTCCCAGCTCAGTGAGCAGGAGTATTTAAGAGTCGCAGATATTGTAATAGATAACAATCGGGATTATTCACACCTGAAGGAACAGGTGATATGTGAACTGAACAGGCTGTTAGGGTGATTTTTTGAAAAGAAGGAAATTTTCAGGTAAATTTAAAATATTCTTTACATTTTTATTACTGATACTTTTAGTTGTGTTTTCTGTAAGGATTGTGAAGTACACTCTATATAGAATGTACCCGTTAACTTATTCCGAATATGTACAAAAATACTCTGAACAGTACAATCTGGATGAGCATCTTGTGTTTTCGATGATTAAGGCTGAGAGCGGTTTTAACCCTAATGCCGTGTCTCCCAGGAACGCAAAAGGTCTTATGCAGATAATTGACAGTACAGGTGAATGGGCTGCCGAAAAAATGGATATCGAGGATTTTAAGACAGCTCAGCTGATGGAGCCTGAAACTAATATCCATATTGGCTGCTGGTACATAGCCCGACTTTTAAAACAATATAATCAGGATACAGAACTTGCTTTGGCAGCATATAATGCGGGTAGCGGGAATGTTTCCAAGTGGCTTAAGGATGAAAGTATAAGTAAAGACGGTACAACTCTGGACAGAATACCCTTTGAGGAAACCAGAAATTATGTAAATAAAATAAATAAATATATAAGTATGTATAAAAAGCTTTACGATAATCGCAAATAATGATATTTTTATATAAGAAATTATATTTTTTTCAATTAAATTGAGCGTTGTAAACCGTTAATAACTCTAAAGGTTAGTTTATATACGCCGGAAAAGGAGATAAAAATGAGTTCATTCCTTTTTGAAAGAGACTTGTTGTATCCGACAGACAATATTCTTGATCCTGGTATATTACACGTTAAAATTCTGAATCCTAACAATTCAAAAATGCCGGTGGTTGTTGAACCGAAATCAAATCATTCGGCAGTTAAAAATATAAACTCTGTATTGGACCTTTTACAGAAGGATATCTTTGACAGAATAAACATCAGGGTTTATGATAGCACGCTGGTATATGTAATGTTAAATGAATTGGATAAAGAAGAATATGGCAGCACCAAGTGCGTAAAGGTTGTATATAAAGGAGTTCATGAGTTTTCTCTAGAGGCCGTGGTCGGAGAAGAGTACGAAAGTTTACTATAAAATTTTTTCGGTATTTATTACGAAAACCCTCGGAGTGTTTTTATGGGACACTCCGGGGGTTTTCGCTACACGTTTGTAACGTCAGGTCAGGGGATGCGAATTACTAGTTATATTGATCTTTGAACAGATTGAGCAACCAATCGTAATTCTCCCATTAAGGTTTCAAACTTTTCAGGTCTAAGTGATTGAGGACCATCGCAAAGAGCACAAGGGGGGTTGGGATGAACTTCAATAATCAAACCGTCGGCTCCTGTGGCAATAGCTCCCTTTGCAAGGGCAGGTACAAATTTCCAGTTTCCGGTCGCATGGCTCGGGTCTACAACAATAGGAAGATGTGAAACCTCTTTGATTGCAGGAATTGCACTCAGGTCAAGTGTATTCCTTGTCACCGTTTCAAAGGTACGGATTCCTCTTTCGCATAGGATGACGTTATGATTGCCCTCTGCAATAATGTATTCTGCGGCCATGAGCCATTCTTCAATAGTGGCAGACAAACCACGCTTTAATAGTACCGGTTTGTTAGTCATACCAACCTCGCTCAGCAGCCTGAAGTTTTGCATATTTCTTGCGCCAATCTGAAATATATCGGTATATTTATTAACAAGATCAACATCTCTTGTATCAACAACCTCGGTAACCAGCTTCAGCCCGGTAGCTTCACGACCTGCAACCATTATTTTAAGTCCGTCTTCCTCAAGTCCCTGGAAGGCATATGGAGAACTACGAGGTTTGAAAGCGCCGCCGCGAAGTATTTTAGCACCAGCATTCTTTACACTTATTGCAGTTTGTACGAAATCCTTCTCGTTTTCAATGGCACAGGGACCTGCCATGACAACTATTTCATCACCACCGATTTTTACATCTCCCACTTCA
The DNA here is from genome assembly GCA_023393115.1 of Bacillota bacterium. Lineage (GTDB taxonomy): Bacteria > Bacillota > Clostridia > Acetivibrionales > DSM-1351 > Ruminiclostridium. The sequence continues at coordinate 138,253 of JAEWMS010000033.1, read as the reverse complement.
ATAATGGTCGGAGTCTGCTGAAGCTCATTACTGGCCAGTTTGTAAGGCTTCATAATAGGGACCAGAGTCTCAACTCCATCCATTTGTGAAACAGCGTGAATATTAAGTAATCGCTTATCACCTATTGCACCAATAACTGTTTTACAATCACCGTAAATAGGATGTGTTTTGAAGCCCAGTTCTATAAGTTTGTTTTCAACGTTTTCAATATCCCGTTTTGTAGCATTTTGCTTCATTACAATAATCATAAAATACCTCCTGAAAATCATATTGTTATTGTTAATTAAATTTGTGTAATAATACAACTGTATAAAAATATAAAAAAGCCTTCATCCCTGTAACAAGGGACGAAGACTTATAATCTACGCGGTACCACCCAAATTGGTAAAAACCCATCTCATATATGTACGGGACAAAAAATAATCCGATACACGCCTTCTTTAACGGGAAGTCCCGGTATGACCTACGTTTAAGGTTCAATCATACTGTTCATGGGAGAACTCACAAATACACTATCCTGCAGTACTTTCACCGCCTACTGCTCGCTTTGAAGAATCATGAAATTTGCCAACTGGTTCATCATTGTAAATGAAGCAGTTTTCCCATTCATCACATTTCCTTACAATATTATATTAATAAATATACTAACATGCTACTTTTTACATTGTCAACAATTATTTCTTAACCAACTTTAACATATTTCGAAAATAAAACTTAACAAGTCTAGGAATTCCTTAATATTCTCTCTATAACCGTACTTCTTGCAGCAGCCTCAAAGGTATCATCCAAAACTCCAAGGCCCTGAAAATCGGAATACTTTTGTTTTAATGCCAGGGAGAGCAAATGATCGGTCAGGTGAGGATTTTTTGGAAGCAGACTGCCGTGGGAATAGGAACAGTAAACATTATTGTACACTGCACCTTCATAACCGTCGGTACCATTATTTCCATTACCCGAGAGAACTTTTCCTAGCGGCTTGATACCTTCTCCAAGAAAGGTTCTGCCCGAATGGTTTTCAAAACCCACAATCTTTAAAGGACTACCATTATCTTTTATTATGTCACTTTCAAAAACTATATTGCCTATCATTCGTTCTTTTCCGCCAACAGTCCATAAGTCAAGGGCTCCCAGAAACTCAATTTCTTTTCCATCCCAGGTCTTATAGTACTTTCCCATGAGCTGATATCCTCCGCATATACATAGAAATACTTTCATCCCGTCAATTGCCGCTTTAATTTCATTTCCCTTTTGATTCAAAACATCAGACTGAATTATCTCCTGCTCATAGTCTTGTCCACCTCCAAGGAAGAAAATATCATACTCAGAGGAATCAAAAGAATCACCAATTGTTACATTTTTTATTTCAACATTAATTCCATGCCATTCTGCTCTTCTTTGAAGAGCAAGTATGTTGCCTCTGTCTCCATAAGTATTGAGCAGATCGGGGTATAAATGACATATATTCAGATTGTAAATGTTAGTATCCATTATTTCCAGAACTCCTTCAAATTGTACTTTTTCGTTAAGATACCACGGATATCCAGCATGGCAGTATAAGTGGGCAGTATGTGGAATACTCCGCCTGCTGGCGTTTGTTCCAGCCCACGTTCCAGCAGCAACTGGTAGTCCTTGATTATTCTTATCTTCCTGATATCCAGTCCGCTGTACTTCAATCGAACTGCCATATCCTCGCCTCTGACACCGGAGGTGAATAAATTACCTATCCTGTCAGACACTTTATTAAGCTGCTCGAAATCTACATCCCAAAGCCAGGATATATCAGTACCGTCAGCCAGATTGTCATTTATCAGAAATGCAGCATTAAGCTGCTTATCGTCGAGGGTCAGAAAGTTCAATACCTGATTAAATCCGGTGGGATTTTTCACCAAAATCAGTTTTATGGTTTTATCACCAACAGAAATTGACTCCATTCTTCCAAAGCCGCATTCAAAGGATTGCATGGCACTTATTACGGTTTCGGTGCTGTAGTTTAAAGCGAGACCGCAAGCTGCCGCTGCCATTGCATTATAGACGTTATACAAGCCGGGGAGATTAATACGTGTTGTGTACTGCTGCTCCTGGCGGGAGAGTGGTGGAACTGACCTCCAGCTGATGGTGGTATAGCTGCTCCCGGCCTCTTGTATACCGGTACATTCCAGATGGGCAGCAGGCCTTTTGTAGCCACAGTTTGTGCAGTAAAATCCGCCCAGATGACCGTAAATGTGGTTTGTATATTCATATTTGCTTTTGCAGTTAATGCAAAACATGGCATCAGTATTAATATCGCCACCACCGGAACTGTTACCGGAGTCGTTGCCGGTATCGGTCTCTGGAGATACGCCATAATATAATACCTGCTTCTGAGTATCTCTGCCTAAGGAAGCACACATGGAATCATCAGCATTGAGAATAAGTGTTGTGCTGTCATCAATTCTTTCAAGCCCGGATTTGACTGCGTTCAACGTTGAGTACAGTTCTCCGTATCTGTCCAGCTGATCTCTGAAGAAATTTGTGACAACAACGGCCTTTGGCTGAAGATGCTTGGTTACCTGATTAAAGGCGGCCTCATCACTTTCAATAAGTGCCACCCGGTGTTTTGGCTTACCTGTAAGGGTTACTGCCTGAATAAATATGGTAGTTATCCCGCTTAAAAGGTTGGCACCGGATTTGTTAGTTATGTAATCCACATTGTTGTTTTTCAAAATTTCTTCAATAATTCTGGTAGTTGTAGTCTTACCATTTGTACCGGTTACCATTATAACTTCAAAATTACTGGCAATTGACCTGAGAATGCCGGGGTATATCTTGAAGGCTAGTTTTCCCGGAAGAGTAGTTCCGCCCCTTCTCAGAAGGCGGAGAACTTTAATTGTTAGTTTCGATATAAAAATGGAAATTAATTGTTTCAAATTCATAAATGCTCCTGGATTATTACTGATATTTAATAATTTTTTACATTAATAAAAGTTATATTATAAGCTATATTAACCTAATAAAAAACATTATAACATTTTAGTGGACATATAAGAAGTATTGACATATTTATTAATATCCTATTTGATGGGCAATACATTTTTATGATATAATTACCCTGTTAAAGCCAACAAACCAACACATCCGGGTGGCTGTGAGATAGGTCCTAGACCCATAGACCTTCACTTGAAAGCATTAAGAAGTTTGGGTGCTACAATTAACGATACCAACGGTGGGTACATAACCTGTGAGACTGATGGTCTCAAGGGCTCCGATATTTATCTGGATTATCCCAGTGTAGGCGCAACAGAAAACGCTATGATAGCAGCCGTTTATGCACAGGGTGATACCATTATAAGAAATGCTGCTAAAGAGCCTGAAATAGTAGACTTACAGAATTTTCTTCAAAAGATCGGTGCCAGAGTTACCGGAGCAGGCTCAAGTGTTATAAGAATCAGGGGTTATGAAAAGAAATTAAATAGTGTGGAATATAATGTTATCCCTGATAGAATAATTACTGGTACATATATGGTTGCTTCTGCTATAACTGGTGGAAATGTGGTCATAAAGGACATAATACCCGAGCATATTATTTCAATAGCATCGATTTTAAGAGATATTGGCTGTCAGATCAATATTAAGAGAAATGATATTCAGGTTATATCAGGATCAAAGCTTGAAGCTGTTGAGGTTATTAGAACCTTGCCATATCCGGGATTTCCTACAGACATGCAGGCTCAGATTATGGCATTATTGACCTTGTGTAAAGGCACCAGCATTATTATTGAAACAATTTTTGAAAGTAGATATAAGCATGTTGACGAGCTTTTAAAAATGGGAGCAAATATAAGAATAGATGGCCGAATGGCTGTAATAAAGGGAGTAGGCAGACTCAACGGGGCTCAGGTTACTGCTCGCGATTTGCGTGGCGGAGCAGCTCTGATTCTGGCAGGTCTGGCTGCAAGCGGAGAAACAGTAGTGACAGGTCTTGAACACATAGACCGGGGTTATTATAAGGTGGAAGATAAACTAGCTTCATTAGGAGCTGATATAGTAAGGAAGTAACAAATGAAAAAATCACCGGTATCTTCAAATGAAAAAAAGAAAAAAGCTAGTAAGAAGAGACGCAGAAGATTGAGAAGGATTCGAAGACTTCTCGTTTTTCTGTTGTTTGTTACAGGTATAATTGTATTTGCCAGATCCTCTTTTTTTACCGTTGAAAAAATAGATGTCACCGGTAATAATAAATATTCAGAAAAAGAATTAGTTGTAAATACAGGTCTTGTTCCAGGAAAAAATGTTTTTATGATGTTGGGAGAGAAACCAAAGAATCTGTTAAATTTCAGCTTTAATGACTTGGAACAGAAAGTATTAAATTCTATGCCATATATCAAATCTGTAAGCATAAGGCCGGCCTTACCAGCAACAATAAAAATAAAAGTACAGGAAAGAACTCCCTTCGCAGTTCTTGAGGTAAACAGCAAAAATCTTCTTGTGGACAGGGAAGGCTATGTTCTAGAGGTTCTTGACAGCAAATCTCCTCTACCGAAGAATTATTTCAAAATAATAGGTACATCGGTGGATAGCTTTAATTTGGGACAAGCAGTAAAATTTAAAGATGAATTATCTTTAATGGATTTGAGCAGCTTTTGTGATATAGTAATTAAGAATGATAAAAAAGAAAAGTTAAAGTTATATGAAAAAATAACTACTATAGATTTATCGGATTTTCCATATTTGTCTGTTCAGTTTGATAATAGGATTAAGGTGAAATTCAGTGATTTGGAGAAAGCAGACTATGAATTAAGTGTTTTCAGGCATTTATTTGTCAATAATATTAATGCCAAACAAAAGGGGATACTGGATTTTACTAAAGGCAGCAATCCATATTTTGTACCTGAAAAATAATTTACTATTTATATAAACAGAAGGGAAAGGAAAGTTATTAATATGATACCGATACTTGGCTTGATTTTAGGAATACTTATAGGTCTGTTTATTCCAATTACCATACCATCTGAATACTTTACATATGTAGCTGTTGCCATTCTGGCAGCACTGGATTCAGTATTCGGGGGAATAGTTGCAACAATAAACAAGAAGTTTGAAATGAGAATTTTTTTATCGGGTTTCTTTGGAAACGCATTACTGGCAGCAGGGCTGGCATATATAGGTGATAAACTGGGAATTCAGATTTATCTTGCGGCTATATTTGCATTCGGAAACAGACTGTTCTTAAACTTTGCTTTAATTAGAAGATATCTATTGAATAAATTTCTCAAAAAAGATAATATAGTAAAAGAGGATTTCTAAGCACATTTGAAGGGATTCTTGATACATAATTTAGGGGGGCAGTTTTTGTGTCTGACGTTATTGTAGGAGTTGATATAGGTACTACAAAAGTTAGTACTGTGATTGGAAAAACCAACAATGCAGGTGAAGTTGAAATCCTTGGAAAAGGAATTGAAACCTGTGCAGGAATAAAAAAAGGAATTATTGTTGACATTGATGCTACCTCCAACTCAATACAAAGTTCTGTAAGGAAAGCTGAAGCTCAGGCAGAGATGAAAGTGGTATCTGCCTATGTTAACATTTCAGGGTTGCATGTAGAGATAATTAATCACAAAACGTATACAAATATAGCTAATGACAATAAGGAGATTTCCAGACATGATGTAGAAAAGCTTCTTTATTCGGCTGGAACCATTACAATAGCCGACGACAGTGAAATAATAGATGTGGTTCCCAGGCAATTTATCGTTGATGGCTATGACGGGATAAATGATCCTGTAGGAATGAAGGGAACTAAGCTGGAAGGCGATTTTGACGTTGTTGTTGGAAAAATAATATCAGTTCAGAATATCGTAAGAAGTATGGAAAAAGCCGGCATAAGAGTGGACGGACTTATAGCAGAGGGGTTTTCAGCCGGAGAGTGTCTTCTTTTACCTGATGAAAAGGATATGGGGGTAATACTCATAGACGTAGGTGGGGGAACTACAGAGATCAGTGTTTTCAAGGATGAAAAACTTGTTATGAACAAATGTCTCCCGGTTGGTGGGGATCATATTACTAATGATTTATCCATCGCATTGAAGATGACCTATTCCGAATCGGAAAAGATCAAGAGACAATTCCAGCTGGCTTTAACAACATTAATTAAAAATGATCAGGAAATTTCAGTTAGCGATCTGAGCGAGAGCTTTAAGAAAAATATCAAGGTATCCGACGCCATAGAAGTTATAGAAGCCAGAGTATATGAAATATTTTCCCTGTGTAAGGATTTGGTGAATAAGAACTGCCCCGGTAATTACGGTGCAGGTGTAGTTTTATCCGGAAACGGTATAGCTACTCTGGATGGAGCCATGCAGATAGCATATGAAATTTTTGACATTCCGGTGAGGGTTGCTGCATCAAAAATCAGAAACATACCGACACTTGACTACTGTACTGCAGCGGGAATAGTGAAATATATTGCAAGGCAGGATAAGGAAGCCAGCACCATTAGTATAAAAAGTATACCCAAAACAAATAAAAAGGTTAAGGAAAGAACCTTTTTAAAGAAAGCAATAGCAGCATTAAAAGATTTTTTTTATTAGGCAATACAAACAAAACTTGCCTAAATTACGTTTATAATATATTATTAGTAGTGAGTATTTTTTAAATTATTTTGATTTTTATCATATTTAATTAATATACACAAGTATGCAATTCAAGTCTAATTTACCAATGCTAAAGGGGGATTTTACTTTGCTAGATTTTGAAATTGATATGGATCATTTTGCCCAGATAAAAGTAGTCGGATGTGGTGGCGGAGGAAACAACGCTGTTAACCGAATGATTGATGCAGGACTTAGAGGTGTAGATTTTATTGCTATAAATACAGACAAACAGGCTTTGTTTTTATCCAAGGCTAATACAAAAATTCAAATTGGTGACAAGCTTACAAAGGGTCTTGGTGCTGGGGCAAATCCTGATATCGGAGAGAAAGCGGCAAATGAAAGCAGAGATGAAATCGCTCAAGCAATAAAGGGTGCAGATATGGTATTTGTTACGGCAGGTATGGGTGGCGGTACCGGTACAGGTGCAGCACCAGTTGTAGCCCAGCTTGCAAGAGAGATGGGTATATTAACTGTTGCAGTTGTTACAAAACCTTTTATGTTCGAAAGCAGAACCCGTATGCAGCATGCTGAAAGAGGGATAGAAAACCTGAAAAATTCTGTTGATTCACTTGTTACTATTCCAAATGACAGACTACTTCAGGTAGTTGAAAAGCGTACTACTATGGTTGAAGCATTTAGAATGGCTGATGATATACTTCGTCAGGGTGTTCAGGGCATATCCGACTTGATAGCTGTTCCCGGTCTTGTAAATCTTGACTTCGCAGATGTTAAGACAATCATGCTGAGTTCCGGTCTTGCTCATATGGGTATAGGCAGAGCTTCCGGCGAAAGCAGAGCAGAAGAAGCCGCAAGACAGGCTATTCACAGTCCACTTCTGGAAACCTCAATAGAGGGAGCAAGAAGAGTACTGGTAAATATAACAGGTGGTCCTGATTTAGGTTTGTTTGAAGTAAATACCGCCGCTGAGCTTGTTCAAAAGTCAGCTGACCCTGAAGCAAATATTATTTTTGGAGCTGTTATTGATGACAATCTTAAGGATGAGTTAATGATAACTGTTATAGCTACAGGCTTTGAAAACAGTCCGGTTTTAAAGAAATTTGACAAACCAGCAGAGAAACCCAAAAATCAACCTGCAACAGCTGTACCTGCACATGACAGTAGCAGCTATGCGGCAGCAACTACAGAGAAGAGCAGCTCCAATGCAGGTTCTTCCGATAACGAGCTCGATATACCAACCTTCCTGAGAAGGAATAGATTTAAATAATCACGATAATATATTTGGAAAATTTATTAGGAAGTGTTGCAAACTACCGACTAGGCAGAGTGTACACTTCCTTTTTAATGTAAAAGGGTGTCAGTTATGTATAGAGTTTTTCTTGTGGAAGATGATAATGCCATTTCTTCTGAGATTAAAAAGCATTTAGTAAAATGGGGCTACGATGTTCATTGTGTGGAGGATTTTAACAATGTGGTGGGAGAATTCCTGAAGTATGAGCCCCAACTGATTCTTATGGATATATCCCTCCCCTTCTATAACGGGTTTTACTGGTGTACTGAGATCAGAAAACTATCTAAAGTCCCTGTAATATTTATTTCCTCGGTCAGTGACAATATGAACATAATAATGGCTGTTAACATGGGTGGGGATGATTTTATCCCAAAGCCTTTTGATTTTGAGGTACTGACGGTAAAGGTACAGGCTATTCTGAGGCGAACTTATGCCTATAACGAACAGACTGCGTATCTGGAGCATAATGGTGTTTTATTTAATTCTTTGGACGGTTCGCTGGTGTATCAGGATCAGAAAATTGAACTAACTAAAAATGAACAGAGAATTATTCAGTTGCTTTATGAGAATATCGGTAAGATCGTAAGCAGGGAGCAAATAATGAAACGGTTATGGGATAACGATTGCTTTGTTGATGATAATACACTCACAGTTAATATGACCAGATTGCGTAAGAAATTAGAAGATGCTTCCATAGTGAATTTTATACACACCAAAAAGGGCTTGGGATATTCTATAAATTGATATTCTGTAAAATTACTCATGCTGTTCCAGCATGCAGGGAGGTTAGCTTGATAACTTCGCTTTTGGAAAGGATCACTTTATGAAACTTCTGCTTCGTTATATTTTTTACAGAAGAAAAGTTATATTTATGTTTATAGTTTATCAGCTTATTTTCTGTACAATAATTATCCTTAATCAACTAAAGAATTTAGATAAAATACTTTACGGAGTATATATTTCTGTTTTTATAAGTATTTGTTATGGAATCTGGGATTTTGTTAAGTACTCCGATAGAATAAGAAAAAATGAAGAGATTCTGATGAATCTTGAGAATGTGCTGGAATTAATGCCACAGACTTCCGATGATATAGAGAAACAGTATCAGAACATTATTAAATGTATCCATGACGAAATGCAGCAGCTTCTATTCAAAACAAATCAAAAAGAAACTGAAATGAAGGATTATTACACTCTGTGGGCTCATCAGGTTAAGACTCCTCTGGCCGCAATGCGATTGATACTCCAGAATGAAAACAGAGATACAGGTATATATTCCTTACAGGAAGAATTATATAAAATAGAACAATATGTTGAAATGGTACTGCATTATCTCCGTCTGGAAAGTATGTCTTCCGATATGCTGTTAAGGGAATATCAGCTTCGGGATATCGTTAATCAGGCTGTTAAACGTAATGCAGTTATGTTTATAAACAGCAAGCTTTCGGTAAATATAAAGGATTTTTCCCATATAGTTATAACTGATGAAAAATGGCTGCTTTTTGTAATAGAACAGCTTATTACCAATGCACTGAAATATACCCCAAAAGGTTCAATAACTATAAGTCTGGAATACAGTAGAAATAAACACTGGCTTATAATAGAAGATACAGGAATCGGAATAAAGGGTGAAGATCTGCCCAGAATTTTTGAAAAAGGTTTCACCGGGTACAATGGGAGACTGGATAAAAAATCAACGGGTATTGGACTATATCTATGTAAGCAGATATTGGACAAACTGTCTCATAAGATTGAAGTTTTTTCTGAATTGGGTAAAGGTACAAAGGTCTGTATTGATGTTTCGGTCAGGGAGCTTTTCTAGTCATCAATTGCCCTTTGGCATCAACTATTTTTCAATCATCTCCTATCTTACAAAAGTGTAAGGTTGGTATCCGAAATGTAAGACAGGTCTATGGTAAAACATTTCTAAATATTCCATAATATTAACATGATCAGTAAAAAGACGAAGCTGAATACAAATTTCATTATATTTTGTGGCCACAATGGTGGCTCAAAGCCACCTTCGGTGGCTTAGGAGGTTAATATGGCACTTTTAGAAATCAATAATGTAAAAAAAATATACACATCACGTTTAGGGGCCAACAAGGTTCAGGCGTTGGACAGTGTTACCTTTTCGGTGGAAAAAGGAGAATATGTTGCTATAATGGGAGAATCAGGCTCAGGAAAAACAACACTCCTTAACATTCTGGCATCAATTGATAAACCCACAAGCGGACAGGTATTGCTGGATGGAAAGGATTTATCCAAGATAAAGCAGGGAGAGCTATCCGCTTTCCGCAGAGACAACCTGGGTTTTGTTTTTCAGGATTTTAACTTATTAGACACCTTTTCACTTCAGGATAACATATTTCTACCCCTGGTTTTATCAGGACACGCCTATGAAGAAATGAACAAACGTCTTAAGCCTTTGGCTAAAAAGCTGGGAATAGACAAGCTTCTTCAGAAGTATCCCTATGAGGTGTCGGGCGGAGAAAAACAGCGAGCAGCCGCTGCAAGAGCCTTGATTACAAATCCAAAGCTGGTGTTGGCAGATGAACCTACCGGTGCACTGGACTCCAAGGCGTCAGCCAGATTGCTCAATCTGTTTTCGGATATAAATGCTGAAGGGCAGACAATCCTGATGGTAACGCACAGTATACAGGCGGCGAGCCACGCCAGCAGAGTATTGTTCATAAAAGACGGCTGTGTTTTCAACCAGATTTACCGTGCAAATGCAACTAAAGAAGAAATGTATAAGAAAATAGCCGATACAATGACGGTTTTGCAGACAGGAGGCGCTTTACATGAATAAGCTGATACTTCTGCCAAAGTTGGCTTTAGTCGGAATAAAGAAAAATAGAATTACATATTTTCCATATTTATTGGCCGGTATGTTTTCAGTGTTTACTTTTTTCGTGTTTTCATCTATTTTTTATAATGATTTAATGTTAAAGCTGCCACATAGCGGTTACATGTCAATTCTTATGGGAATTGGTATGTTTCTTCTGGGGCTGATATTGATACCGTTTCTTTTGTATGTAAACAGCTTTCTGATAAAAAGAAGAAAACTGGAGTTGGGATTATACAGCATACTTGGCCTTGAGAAGAAACATATGGCAATAATGATGTTGTTTGAAACCATATTTGTTTTTATTATTGTATTGGCAGGCGGAATTATACTTGGAATGGTATTTTCAAAGCTTTTATTCCTTGTTTTGCTAAACCTTACAAAGTTGCCTGTTGATACTGAATTTACCTTTAATATTAGTGCATTTAGTACTACCCTTTATTATTTTGTTGGTGTATTTTTACTTAATCTGATTGTAAACCTGGTACAGGTATTCAAAGCTAATCCCAATGATTTGATGAAGGGTTCAAAATCAGGTGAGAAAGCACCAAAGCGCCTTTGGATTTCAGCATTGCTGGGAGTGTCCCTCCTGGCTGCAGGGTATTATATTGCCATTGGGGCCGACATATCCTCAGATATTTTCTCAAAATTCCTATTTGCAGTTGCTCTTGTGGTAATGGGTACACATTTTTTCTTTAAAGCAGGAATATTGGCTTTACTTAGAATATTAAAAAGCAATAAGAATTTCTACTATAATAAAGTAAACTACACAACAGTTTCAGGCATGCTCTACAGAATGAAGAAAAGTGCAGCAAGTCTGGCTAATATATGTATATTTAGTACAATGACCATAATTACGTTATTGTGTACTGCTGCTCTTTGGTTTGGGACATCAAGTATTCTCGAATTTCAATATCCTTTTGACATACAGTTGAACTATAAGGAAACTGTAGACAGCTCCTTGGTGGCTGCAAAACTTGAGGAGCTTGCTGAAAAAAACAATGTTACTATTAAGGATAAAATAGAGTATTCATATATTGCTGCCAGTGTTTTAAAAGACGAGAATAAATTTACTAAGAGCAGCGACACTGACCCATATAACAGAGTTGAAACAGTCAAGCTTATCACCCTGAAGGAGTACAATAAATTGGAAAAGAATAGTGAAGAACTGTTGGACAATGAAGTTATAGTATATTGTACCGGAGCTGATTTAGATGCCGAAAGCATAATCTTGGGCAGTAAAAAGTACTCTGTTAAAAAAGAACTGGATGATGCAGGGTTTGATAGAAAGGCTTCTGCAAGCTGGTTTGGCTCAAATTATTACTTTATAGTGAAAGATGAGAGCACTGTAAGAAGTATTATTAATGAGGTTGCTCCCGGAAAAACTACAACCAATTCTGTATGCATTAATCTGGAAGGAGAAGAAGACAATAAGAAGGAATTTGCTAACAGCTTCAGTGGCTGGGTTAATGAACAAAAGGGTATTTCTTCTTTTGAAAATGGCATATACAATAGAGTAGAGACAGTTTCTATGAATGGTGGATTGTTATTTATTGGAATATTCTTTGGTATTATATTTGCAATGTGTCTGCTGTTGATAATGTATTACAAGCAAATAACCGAAGGCTACGACGATAGGGATAATTTCAAAATAATGCAGAAGGTTGGGATGAGCGATGTTGAAGTCAAAGGTACCATTAAACGTCAGATATTACTGGTATTCTTACTCCCACTGGTGTTTGCAATATTTCACACAATGGCCGGTTTTGGAATGATTACCGAGCTTCTTGGAACATTGTTCCTGTTTAATAAAACTTTAATAATAACCGTTGGAATTGCAGTATCCTGTGTCTTTGCAGTAATTTATGGTTTGAGTTATATATTAACTTCAAAGGTTTATTACAGCATTGTTAAACAGATGAGTTAATAACTAAATAGATAACATACTTAGATAACATACTTAGATAATATACCTAAATAACACTCTCAGAACACATTTGGGATAATACAAAGAAAACCTGAAATAAGCAGGATATGCTTCCCGTCAACCTGGAAAGCTCATATTCTACAGCTTGTATCAGGTTTTTTTGTCATACAATATTTCTTTTTCTACATTTGAATTTGACAAACTTCTGTAAATTAACTATGTATAATTAGGAATGTACAAAAGATGACTTGGCATAAAAACAAAGGGGCTTGAATAATAGTAAAGTAAAGACTTATAGTTCTTTAATCGCTAATTTACTATTGTGTGGGGGATACAAAGTGGAAATCTATTTAGATATACTGTTACTTGAAAACCTTGTTATAAACTTTCTGATACTTTATGTAACAGCAAAGTTCTCCCGTATAAGAGTAAGTACACTGAGGTTGTTTGCAGGAGCCATAGTAGGGGCTCTATATGTTGTATTTATCATAGTACAACCCGGAGTAAAGGTATACTATACGGCACTTGCGAAAATACTTCTGTCTTTTTTTATTGTAGCAATAACATTCTCTCCCAGAAAAGTACTGCCTTTTCTAAAGACCCTTGTAATTTTTTACATATCAACCTTTATTTTTGCCGGCGCAGCTTTGGCATTTTTATACATAAACCAGCAGGGCGGTTTTGTTAGAAACGGGATTATTTATGTATTTGGTCAATCCAAAGGTAGTTTAATGTTCTTTGGTATTGTGACCGTCGGCATTGTAGTAAAAATATTCATGGAGGTTATTCAAAGCAGAATTACAAAGGAGAAGCTGCTTATACCAGTTAAGATTGTTTTTGATAATAGGGTAATTGATTTGCCGGCATTGGTGGATACCGGAAATTCATTGAAGGACCCACTCACAAACATACCTGTCATGGTAGTTGAGTTTAAGGCTCTGGAAGAACTCCTGCCACCGGAAATCAGAAATATTTTCCAAAGCTCAAAAGAGGATGATCTCAACTGTGTTACAGCAACTATTGCCACCTCTAAGTGGTTTTCCAGATTCAGGCTTATACCCTTTAGTTCATTAGGAAAGGAAAATGGTATGCTCATTGGCTTTAAGCCGGATTTCATTGAAATAGGAGAAGAAGAGGAGAAACGTGACATAAAAAATGTCATAGTGGGAATATACAACAGATCCTTGTCCAGAAACGACAAATACAAGGCTTTACTTGGACCGGACTTAGTTGCCTAGCTTTAAATATTGACAGAATAAACAGAATATTTTTACTACATTAAAACTACATTTGTCAATATATCCAGATTTGAAAGGGGACAGCTAAATGAAACTTTTTGCAAAAATGAAACTGTACTTTCTTGTTAAGTATGAAAAACTTCTAAGAAAGTTTAAATTAGGAGGAGTATTTCCGGTTCATTATATAGGGGGAAGTGAGGCCTTGCCGCCACCGCTGACTGTTGATGAGGAAAACTATCTCTTACACAAGCTCGAAGAAAGTGATTATGGAGTAAAAAGCATTCTGATTGAGAGAAATTTGAGACTTGTTGTATATATAGCCAGAAAATTTGAAAATACAGGTGTTGGAGTTGAGGATCTCATATCTATCGGGACAATTGGTCTAATTAAAGCAATAAATACCTTCAATCCCTCAAAAAATATCAAACTGGCAACTTATGCATCAAGGTGTATTGAAAATGAAATACTAATGTATCTGAGGAGAAATAACAGAGTAAAAGCTGAAATTTCAATTGATGAACCCTTGAATATCGATTGGGATGGAAACGAACTGCTTTTATCAGATATACTTGGCACAGAAAACGATATGATTCATAGAAGTATAGAGGATGAGGTTGATAAGGAACTCCTTAATACTGCTATGAAAAAACTGTCTATGCGTGAGAAGAAGATTATGGAGTTAAGATTCGGACTTACAAATGGTGTTGAAAAAACCCAGAAGGAAGTGGCCGACATGTTAGGTATATCACAATCTTACATTTCGCGTCTGGAAAAACGGATAATCAGCAGATTAAAAAAGGAGATCAGCCGTATGACCTGAAACAGCTGTAAAAGCCTTAAAACAGGCTTTGTCAAGGCCTTTGACGAAAATATTTTGGTTTGCTAAACAGTATAAAAAGTACCTCCATGGCAATAATGATATTGACAAAGTCAATCATTGTAATTGACTAAGTCAACTATTTCAGTTGATTTTGTTATTATAGCTCGGGAGGTTTTTATATGCTTATTAATAAAGTTGAAATCTGTGGTGTTAATACTTCAAAACTTCCTGTTTTGACAAATGAACAGAAAAAAACTCTGTTTGAGAGAATGCATAAAGGTGACAATTCTGCAAGAGAGGAATTCATCAGGGGAAATCTCAGGCTGGTATTAAGTGTAATTCAGCGATTCAACAACAGAGGCGAATACGTGGACGATTTATTCCAGGTTGGGTGTATTGGCTTAATCAAAGCTATTGATAATTTCGATGTTTCACAAAATGTTAAGTTTTCAACATATGCTGTACCCATGATAATCGGTGAAATTAGAAGGTATTTACGGGACAACAATTCCATAAGGGTAAGCAGGTCTCTAAGGGATATTGCTTATAAAGCTTTGCAGGCCAAAGAGCGGTTAACCACAAAAAATTCCAAGGAACCGACCATTGCAGAACTTGCGGCCGAGCTTCAACTTCCAAAGGAAGATATTGTATTTGCCCTTGATGCGATTCAGGACCCGATATCGCTGTTTGAATCGGTATATCACGATGGTGGAGATGCCATTTTCGTTATGGATCAGGTCAGTGATGACAAAAATATTGATGAGAATTGGCTTGAGACAATAACACTTAAAGAAGCTATGAGAAAACTGAACGATAGAGAAAAGCTAATCCTTAATTTAAGGTTTTTTGAAGGCCGTACACAAATGGAGGTGGCCGACGAGATAGGTATCTCTCAGGCACAGGTGTCAAGGCTTGAAAAGACGGCTTTGATGCATATGAAGAAGTACATTTGATAGTATACAAATTTTTTTAAATAAGGTAAAATGGATATTGAATTATTTTTGCATCTGTTTTTTACGGAGGATAAAATTATGAAATGTCCATTTTGCGGCTTTATAGAAGATAAGGTTATTGATTCCAGACCTACAGACGAGGGTTCTGCAATCAGAAGAAGAAGAGAGTGCATTAAATGTTCCAAAAGATTCACTACCTATGAAAAGGTTGAGAGCCTGCCTTTGATGGTGATTAAAAAGGATAAATCCAGACAGCCCTTTGACAGGGAAAAGCTAATGAATGGACTTTTACGTGCGTGTGAAAAAAGACCTATATCGATCAACGACCTTGAAAAAATGGTTGAGAGTATTGAAACTCAGCTTCACAACTCTTTAATCAGAGAAGTAACTACAGAAGATATTGGTGAAATGGTAATGGCCAAGCTAAAAAACATGGATGAGGTTGCTTATGTAAGATTTGCTTCGGTCTATCGCCAATTTAAAGATATTAACACTTTTATGGACGAACTTAAAAATCTCTTAAGAGATGAAAAATAATCTGAGAATATATTCAATAACTCAAAAACTTTCGAAAACTTAAAAATACTAATAAATATTAATACAATTACGGGGCCATGTCGGCATCAAACGCATAGCCCCTTGTTGATTTCTTGGGCTGATTAATTTTTTTTGATTATAATATGTCAAAACTTTATGTATACAGTGCCATTGGAATGTTAGGTACTTTATCTCCTTTCGTACTAAAAAAAATCGGAGTAAGAAATTCCATACTAAAATATTATACAGTTATCATGGCCTGCATTGTTATAGGTATGCTTAACTTAAACTATCAGATATATCCATATGATGTTTTTATTTCCTGTTGCTATAAGTTGCTTCTATTTTGACAGAAGGCTTACATTAACAGCTCTAATTATAGAAATCCTAAATTTGATAATTACTAATTATTTTCGGATTTATTCAAACCCGCTCTACTCTGAAAATCCATTTCACCATTACATTACTCTTACATCGGAATATATTATTGAAAGTACCAATACCACAGTTGAAAATATATCAGGTACTCTTGAATCAATTTCACAACAATCTCAAAAGTTATCTGAAATATCGCTTAATACATCTGTTGCAGCAGAAGAGAGTGAAAAGATAATTTTCAATGCCATAAGTAACATGGAAAAAATTGAAATGTCCACTGTTGAAAACAAGGATCATATAAATAATTTAGGCGAAAGATCCAAAGAAACCGGAAGGATTATAGAAATTATTACAAACATCACAGAACAAACCAACCTCCTTGCGCTTAATGCCGCCATAGAATCAGCAAGGGCCGGAGAACATGGTAAGGGCTTTGCAGTAGTTTCTGATGAAATTAGGAAGCTTGCAGAAAAATCTGCAAGTGCAGCGAAAGATATTTCAAACATCATAAATCAGATACAAAACGATACCGACAAAGCGGCAGATTCTATAGACCAGAGTTACACAACCATTAAATCGGGAATTAATCTGGTTAAAAAGGCAGGAGAATCCTTTGGAAAACTGAAAAATTTACTGAGTAAAAATAGCGATATTAACTAATTTCATATGTAGCTAATACAATAGAAAAGGCTGAACATATCCCAATGGTAATTTATTGTTCAGCTTTTTGATTTCTTTATAGTAATAAATATAATTATATGTAAAAAATAGGTGATTTTTTATTTTCTTTATAGTATAATATTTATAGCGTAAAAAATGTAATTTTCTAAATAATTCTAGTAATTTTCCAGTTGTTTCTTTTCAGATTAATCAAAATAAACCCCATATAAATCGTTTAAAAATCAAACATATCAGTATAAAACTGTCTTTTTGTAAATAATTCATATACCGATTCCTGTAAGTATTATGCTTAATCTATAATCTCTAAATTATCTCTATGTAAAAAACTCATAGATTCAGTAAAAATTGATCAGTTCAATAGGTTCCAGCCCAATATCTTATGTGGAAAAGTTCCGTTCTTAACCACGTCACTTTATAGAAAATATTCTATACCTAATGTAAGTAGTATTTCTTATAACATAAAGTTATCACTAATATAAAAGAAAAGAGGATAGCGTGAAAAAAGTATTTTGTAAGTCCCAGTGCTTTTCACGCAGCGAAAAGCCTCTACGTGTCTTTTCATTCTATTTTGTACGCGCTATGCGCGTAGATGGAGGATAATATGGTTTCAAAAATTAACAGTTGTGCACTCATGGGAATTGATGGCTGCATAGTGGAAGTTGAAACTGACATCAGTAACGGGATACCGAGCTTCGATATAGTAGGTTTGGGTGATACTGCTGTCAGAGAATCCAGGGAAAGAGTAAGAGCAGCCATCAAGAACAGCGAGATAGAATTTCCCATAAGGCGAATAACCATAAACCTTGCGCCGGCAAATTTACGAAAAGGGGGTTCTGTCTATGATGTTTCAATAGCAGTTGGTATATTAGTAGCCTCGGGTATTATAGTTTCAAATGAACTGGAGAAGTATATGTTTTTGGGAGAATTATCTCTGGATGGTACTATCAAGCCCGTAAAAGGAATTCTGTCCATGGCTTGCTGTGCCCGCTCCCATGGTATAGGCAATGTTTTTGTACCTGAAGCAAATGCTGATGAAGCAGCTGTCCTTGCAGATGTAAACATTTTACCTGTTAAAAGCTTAGTTGAGCTAATCAACCACCTTAATGGCAGAGAGATTATACCTGCATATAAAATAGATATTGACAGCATTTTTGTACAGAATATTTCATATTCTATGGATTTCAGCGATGTTAGAGGTCAGGATAACGTTAAGCGGGCAATGGAGATAGCAGCTTCAGGAGCCCATAACCTGCTGATGGTGGGTTCTCCCGGGAGCGGGAAAACCATGCTTGCCAAGAGACTTCCAACTATCTTACCACAAATGACCTTTGAGGAAGCTCTGGAGCTGACCAAAATATACAGTGTGGCCGGACTACTGCCTCAGAAAACTTCACTTATTACTGTCAGGCCCTTTAGAAATCCTCACCATACAATATCAGATATTTCTCTTATCGGAGGAGGCAAACACATAAAACCCGGAGAGGTTAGTCTGGCACATTTTGGTGTTCTCTTTCTGGATGAATTTCCGGAGTTTAGCACTGAAGCCATTGAAGTCCTTCGGCAGCCTTTGGAGGATGGTGAAATATGCATATCACGAGCAAATAATAGCATCACCTATCCAGCTAAAACAACTTTAATATGTGCTGCAAACCCGTGCAAATGCGGCTTCTTATTGGATGGCACAAAAAAATGTACCTGTACACCCAAAATGATAAAACAGTATTTTGGAAAGCTGAGTCAGCCTATTCTAGACAGAATAGATATTCACGCCGAGGTTCAGCCGGTTAAGTTTCAAGATCTCCAAAATACAACCAAGGTTGAGACTTCGGCAGCTATCAGGGCAAGGGTGAATAAAGCAAGAGATATACAGCTTGAAAGATACAAAGGACTCGGTATATTTTCAAACTCTGAATTGACACCTTCAATGGTTAAAAAATATTGTGAACTTGACAGAGTTACTTCTAATTTATTACTGCGCGCGTTTGAAAAGCTGGGTCTGAGTGCCAGAGCCCATAACAGAATACTGAAGGTTGCCAGGACAATAGCAGATATGGAGAGCAGTGAGGTAATAAAATCCCAGCATGTGGCTGAGGCAATTCAGTACAGAAGTTTTGACAGACATAAATATTAATTACAAAATACAAGGAGAAATGTATGAGAGAAATGGATTATTGGGTATGGTTTTCATCACTGGCAGGTTTAGGTCCGGTAAAGGCACGAACACTTCTTGAAGCATACGGGGACCCCAAAATAATTTTTAATTTGAGCGAATCTGAACTAAAAACAAACAGACAGCTTACTAAAAAAAATGTAGAAGAAATTTTGTCCATGGAAAATAGGGAGAGGATTACTAAGATAAATGATTTAATGCTCAAAAATGATATAAAAGTTATAGATATATCCGACGCTGATTATCCTCAAGGTCTTAGAGAGATTTATGATCCACCAGTTGCACTGTACTATAGGGGGAAATTAAAACTTTCCGAATTTTCCATAGCAGTGGTTGGCTCAAGAAGAACAACAAATTACGGTGCGTTTTCGGCAAAAAAACTATCCTACGAGCTTGCAATGAGAGGTGTCCAAATTATTAGCGGCCTTGCCAGAGGAATAGACAGTATTGCCCATGAGGGCTGTTTGGACGCCGGCGGAAAAACAGCAGCAGTCTTGGGCTGTGGACCCGAATGCATCTATCCGCCAGAAAATGTTGGCCTGTATGACAATATTTTGAAATCTGGCGGATTAATACTGTCTGAATATCCCCCCGGAACTCCGCCTCTACAATATAATTTCCCGGCGAGAAACAGAATTATCAGCGGAATATCCTCAGGTGTTCTTGTGGTAGAAGCTGCAAAAAGAAGCGGCTCTCTCATTACTGCCGGCTTTGCACTTGAGCAGGGCCGCGAAGTGTTCGCTGTTCCGGGAAATATCGACTGTGCTTACAGCAGAGGTACCAATCAATTAATTCGGGATGGAGCTAAAATGGTACTTGAGGTTGAAGATATATTGGAGGAATTTGATTACAGGGTTGAGGCATACATAAGTAATGATAAAATAGATAAAAAAATCCAGAATGCAAGCAGTAGTATGGCAAGTATAGTAAAAATAAAAGGTAATACGGTAAACGTAAATCCTGAGGCAAAGAACTATAGGGGGTTAAGTACAGAGGAAATCCGTATTGTTAAAATTATACAGAAAGGGATTCATCATATAGATGAAATAATTCAAAGAAGTAACATTCCTCCCGGTGAAATAAATAATATACTGTTCATGCTTGAAATGAAAGGAGTTATAAATCAACTGCCGGGAAAACTTTTTGAGATGTGCATGTAAATAACATACATATAATGATTTTGGACAGTCATAAAATCTTATATTGTGTGCATAATTTTGATAAGGGACAAACAAGTAATAAGCTTTTAGGGATGACTATAAAATAACAGAATTTACTTATTTTTCTGTAAAATCATTAATGTGAGGTTGACAGAAATAAAAAACCAGTTTAAATTAGTATTTGTCTGATAAAAATTGTAACGTTATAAATTGAAACGATATAAAAATGTACAAAAATTACACGGAGGAATAAAATGGCTGATAACCTGGTTATTGTGGAGTCTCCCGGAAAAGTAAAATCTATCGGTAAGTTTTTAGGTAAAGGCTATAAGGTGGAAGCATCTGTAGGCCATGTTAGAGATTTGCCTAAAAGTCAGATGGGTGTAGATATTGATAACAATTTTGAGCCTAAATATATAACAATCAGAGGCAAAGGTGATGTAATATCTAAACTTAAAAAAGAAGCAAAAGCTGCAAAAAAAGTTTATCTTGCTACTGACCCTGACCGTGAAGGCGAGGCAATTTCCTGGCATCTGGCAAACCTCTTGAATATAGATGAAAATCAGAAATGCAGGGTTTCCTTTAATGAAATTACTCAGAACGCTGTAAAAAGTGCTATCAAACAGCCCAGAAAGATTGATATGGACCTTGTGGATGCACAGCAGGCCAGAAGAGTACTTGATAGAATAGTAGGCTATAAAATCAGCCCTCTGCTTTGGAAAAAGGTAAAGAAGGGATTGAGCGCCGGAAGAGTTCAGTCTGTCGCAACAAAAATGATATGTGACAGGGAGGAGGAAATTGATAATTTCGTCACCCAGGAGTATTGGTCAATTATATCAAAGCTTGTAAAGCCAAAAGTCAGTCCGGGGTTTAATGCAAAATTTTACGGTACAGAGGCTGAAAAGATAGAACTGAATAATGAAGAGCAGGTTAATGCTATCCTGAAGGAACTTGAGAAAAGTAAATATATAGTTAAGAAGGTTAAGGAACAGGAAAAGAAAAGAGCCGCCGCTGCACCTTTTATAACCAGTACCTTGCAGCAGGAAGCATCGAGGAAACTTGGCTTTACCACAAAAAGAACCATGATGGTAGCCCAGCAGCTGTATGAAGGTATCGAAATAAAGGGTCATGGTTCAGTTGGTTTGATAACATACATGAGAACCGACTCCACCAGAATTTCTGCCGAAGCGCAAAACGAAGCAAGGGAATATATAAGTAAAAAATATGGCGAAGCCTATATTCCCCAGACCCCGAAAGTATATAAAAACAAGTCGGCGTCCCAGGATGCCCATGAAGCTATCCGTCCTACCTATATCACAATGACTCCTGATGAAATCAAGGACTCACTTAATGCAGAACAATATAAATTGTACAAACTGATATGGAGTAGATTTATTGCCAGCCAGATGTCATCAGCAGTGTACGATACAGTCAGCGCAGATATATCTGCGGGTAAATACATCTTTAAAGCTAATGGCTCCAAGGTGAAATTTCAGGGCTTTATGGTACTTTATATTGAAGGGAAGGACGCTGAAGGCAGTGAAGATGAAGGTGACGATGAAGATGAAGAAGGAAACAATCTTCCTGAATTAATGCAGGGTGATGTTCTTGAACTAAAGAAGAATACTCCCAAGCAGCATTTTACTCAACCGCCGGCAAGGTATACCGAAGCCACACTAGTAAGAGCACTGGAAGAGAGGGGCATCGGAAGGCCAAGTACTTACGCTCCAACTATTACTACTATATTATCCAGAGGCTATGTAGTTAAGGAAAAGAAATTTTTGTTACCTACAGAGTTGGGCAAAATAGTCAATGATATAATGAAAAATCATTTTGTTGATATAGTCGATGCAGAATTTACTGCTCAAATGGAAAATGAGCTGGATGCTGTAGAAGACGGTGAAAAGCCTTGGAAAGCGGTTATGAAGGATTTCTATTCTTCTTTTGCCGGAGTTCTGAAGCAGGCTGAGGAATCAATTGGAGATGTTGAGGTTCCTGAGGAAGTCTCCGATGTTATATGCGATAAATGTGGAAGAAATATGGTTGTGAAGCACGGAAGATTTGGGAAATTTCTTGCCTGCCCGGGTTTTCCCGAATGCCGCAACACAAAAGCAATAGTTGAGGAGGCCGGTGTATCATGTCCTTTATGTCAGGGAAAAGTTTTATACAAAAAGACTAAAAAGGGCAGAAGGTATATCGG
Organism: Bacillota bacterium; assembly: GCA_023393115.1. Lineage (GTDB taxonomy): Bacteria > Bacillota > Clostridia > Acetivibrionales > DSM-1351 > Ruminiclostridium. Next base: position 115,463 of record JAEWMS010000033.1, on the reverse strand, counting down.
TTGCGAAAGGAACCCGGAATGCTCCTTTATGAGCTGGGATATGCCAAGCAATGAGACTTGTAGTCAGTGCGGAAGCTTTATGCTGAAAAAAACTGCAGGTAAAAAGGCAGAACTTAAGTGCAGCAACGAAAAGTGTCAGAGCCACAATGATACTACTGTTAAAAAGGCAAAATAAATTTTCAAAAATCTTAAAAGGATATATAGAATTAACTTGTAAACCGGAAGTGCATATAAGCCTTTCGGTTTATTTAATATATTATGTGTGTACACGCTATGCGCGTAGATGGGAGATTAATATGAAAAATATTGTAAATGTAATCGGAGCCGGGCTAGCCGGTTGTGAGGCTGCATACCAGCTGTCAAAGAGAGGTATAAATGTAAAGCTTTACGAAATGAAACCGGAGAAATATTCTCCAGCTCACCATTCAAGCAATTTTGCTGAACTGGTCTGCAGTAACTCTCTTCGATCTGATCAGATTGAAAATGCCGTCGGTTTGTTGAAGGAGGAATTAAGAGCAATGGATTCCTTGATTCTTAAGGCTGCAGACGCTACACGGGTACCTGCCGGTGGAGCTTTGGCCGTGGATCGTGAAGGCTTTTCAGAGTATATCACGGACCAAATAAAGGGAATAGGAAACATTGAAATAATCAACCGGGAACAGATTGGCATACCAGATGAAAATATAACAATAATTGCTACCGGTCCATTAACATCCGAAGGGATGTTCAGCGCTGTTAAGGAAATAATAGGCGAGGACTATCTCCACTTTTTTGATGCCGCGGCACCCATTGTAACCTATGATTCAATTAACATGGATAAAGCCTTTAAAGCTGCCAGATACGGCAGAGGGTCAGAGGACTATATAAATTGTCCTATGAGCCGTGATGAATATGAAATCTTTTATGATGCTCTGGTAAATGCAGAACTGGCTGAAATTAAGGAATTCGAAAAAAACATGGTATTTGAAGGCTGCATGCCCATTGAGAGTATGGCTAAGAGGGGAAAGGATACAATGAGGTTCGGCCCATTAAAACCGGTAGGCCTTAGTGACTCCAGAACAAATACAAAACCTTATGCTGTAGTACAGCTAAGACAGGACAATAAAACTGGTACGCTTTATAATATAGTAGGGTTTCAAACACATTTAAAATGGGCTGAACAGAAAAGAGTATTTAGTCTTATTCCTGGCCTTGAAAATGCAGAATTTGTCAGATACGGGGTTATGCATAGAAACACTTATATAAACTCCCCCAAGCTACTGGATAATACCTACAACCTTAAAAAGAATCCATCCATATACTTTGCAGGACAAATTACAGGAGTAGAAGGCTATATCGAGTCAACAGCATCAGGCTTTGTAGCAGGTATAAATGCCGCTGCAAGGGTATTGGGCAGAGAAAAAGTGGAATTTCCGTCAAATACGGCGATTGGAGCTCTGAGCAATTATATATCGGACCAGAGTGTTAAGAACTTCCAACCCATGAATGTTAACTTTGGTATTTTTGGTAACCTTGATACTAGTATTCGCGATAAAAGAAAAAGAAATGCAGAAAATGCTGTAAAATCTTTACAGATTATATCCCAAATTTATATAAATGTTAATAATTGGATTGAGTAATTAGTCCTATATTACGCTATATTGTAACTATATTTATTGTTTTTTTAAAATTAATATGCTAGAATTTATCTAATAATATTCGTTTATGTAATATTTATATGGGGGTGCTTTTAGAGTGATACAAAATTTGTACGGTAAAAGTAGTATTTTAGAAAAATCATTGAATGCATCTTGGGCAAGAAATGATGTTATTTCTCAAAATTTGGCGAATGTTGACACTCCTAAATATAAACGAAAAGATATAGCTTTTGAAGAAATTCTTAACGATTCCATGGGTAGAACCAGTCTGGAAGGAAATGTTACCGATAAGAGACATATTGAGATAAATACCAGAGATGTGAACAAGGTTGAGCCGACACTTGTTGAGGATAATTCCAATTCAAGTATGCGAATTGACGGAAACAATGTTGACATAGATAGTGAAATGGCAAATCTCGCAAAGAATCAGATTAAGTACAATGCTCTTATTCAAATGATAAACAGCAACTACAGTAAGATAAAGAATGTAATTAAAGAAGGGAGAAGCTGATTATGGGTTTTTTTACTTCACTTGATATCGGTGCATCCGGACTCACAGCCCAAAGGCTTAGAATGGATACAATATCTCAGAATATTGCGAATATTAATACCAGAACTGAAGATGGTACACCCTATAGAAGAAGAGAAGTTATTTTTGAAGAGCGCACAGGCTCTGACTCATTTTCCTCTGTACTTTCGGCTGCAAGCAGTAGACTTGACAATGGCCAGGGTGTTAGGGTAAGTAAAATAGTTGAGGATTCCTCCGACTTTAAGAAGGAATATGATCCGGGTCACCCAGATGCAGATGAAAACGGATATGTTAGCAAGCCAAATGTTGACATTGTTACCGAAATGGTAAATATGATTTCAGCTACAAGATCCTATGAGGCTAATGTTACTTCAATAAATGCTACCAAGTCTATGGCTTTAAAAGCTTTGGAAATTGGTAAGTAATTCGGAGGTTTAAATGGCTATTAACAGTATCTCAGAAGTTAAGCAGTTAATACCCGATAATGTAGGGTTAAGGAGTGTAAATGAGGAGATTAAGACTCCTGAGGTAAGTTTTGGGGAATATCTAAATTCAGCTCTTATGAAAGTTTCAGATTTGGAAAATCAAGCAAGCAAATTGAAAGAGGACTTTGCTCTTGGCAAGACCGATAATATACCTGAAGTTTTAATTGCAGGTGAGAAGGCAAGTGTTGCATTGCAGTTTACAATGCAGGTTAGAAACAAAATACTTGATGCATATTCAGAAATTATGAGAATGCAAATATAGCGATATTAGTTTACAAAAAAATTGGTTAATGACACTTATTAATTTATTTTTGTTTACTTAATATGCTTAGTAAAATTAACTACTAAAATATAGTTTACAACTGGTTATACAAAAGACAAATACTATAAATCGAGGTGGTAGTCTTGCCTGAAATTTTATCTCGGATACTTAAACCGATTCAGGAATTCTGGAAGGGTTTGGACAAGTCACAAAAAATCAGAATCTATGTTACATCAGGTATTGTGGTCATTGCTGTTGGATTAGGTTTGTTTTTATTGACAAGGCCTTCATACACAACAGTAATCAATAACGCTGATCCTGCTGATGTGGCAGAAATGCAGAAGATTCTCACAGAAAAAGGGATTGCCTACAGATTGACTGATGATAAGTCAGGTATAATAGTTAACGTAAATGATAGTGACACAGCACACTTTGAGTTAGTATCAGCTGGTTATCCCAAAAATGGTCTTACATTTGCAGATGCACTCAGTAGTATAAAAATAAACACCACAGAAAGTGACAAGAAACATATCTGGCAGCAGTTGGATGAATCTGATATAGCCAGACAATTAAAGCTGTTTGAAAATGTTAAAGATGCAAGTGTTACATTAACAAGACCTGAAAAAACATTATTTATTGATGAAACCAATAGTAGTGAAGCTAAAGCTTCAGTAGTTATTACAAAAGTTGGAGACATAACACCGAAACAAGCTGAAAGCATTGTTAAAGTTGTAGCCAGCAGTGTAGAAGGACTAAATCCTGAAAATGTCACAGTAGTTGATCAAAATGGAAATCCTCTCAACATTGAGAAGGATGAAACAGGTATGGATAAGACTTCTACGCAATATGACATGAAGAAAAAAGTGAAAAGTGATCTGGAAAAAAACTTGAGAGAAGTGTTAAATGACCAGTTTGACAGTTTTGACGCTGCTAAGGTTGTTGTTAACCCTGTTTTGGATTTTGATTCTTTATCTCAGTCTTCAAAAGAAATTTCTAATCCAAATGGTATGGATTCAGGAGCAATAGTAAGCAGACAGGAATTGAAGGAAGATCTAAAAAATGGAGATTCTACAGATACTGCTGTAGGGGTCAATTCAAATCCCGGTACTACACCTTCATACCCGATGGGTTCTTCTGATTCAAAATCTTACAAAAAATCAGACGTCACAGAAAATTTTGCATACAATGAGACCTCAAAGCAAAGTGAGAAATCACTTGGTGAGGTTATTCCTGATAGGACGACAGCAGCCATTACTTTGCTGTATGGAAGTCGTGTTCCCGATGATTCCAAGCTTACTGACGATCTTATAGCTCAGGTGAAGGATTTGGCAAGTAAAGCAACAGGTATTCCTGTTGCTAATCTGGCTGTCACAAAGCTGAAAATAGCTGCACCGGTTGAAGAAATTCCAACTACTGCAGAAACTATACAAAATTTACTTTCAACCTATGGTTTACCTTTGCTTCTGCTATTAATGGTGATTGCTCTGGTAATTGTAGCATTGCCTAGAAAAGCAAAGAATAAAGAGTTTGAACCTGTTCTTGCAGGTAACGAAGAAGTTATTATTCCATCGAAATTCAATGTGGAAGTGAAACAGGAACCTCTTCCTGAAATAGATATTGAAGAAAGATCCGAAGTTAAGAAGCAGTTGGAGAAGTTTGTAAAGCAAAAACCAGATGCAGTTGCACAGCTGCTCCGTAACTGGTTAACAGATGATTATGAATAATTGATTCAACAATTATTTTTGTGGGGTGGAAAACTTGACTAGAAACAGTTCCAAGACAGAGTATACTGGTAAGGAAAAGGCTGCTATGCTGCTTATATCTTTAGGGCCTGAAAAGTCAGCTGAGATTTTTAAACACTTAAAAGAAGACGAAATAGAACAGTTGACTTTGGAAATAGCTAATATCAGGGCCGTTACCCCGGATGAAAAGGAAAGGATTCTGGATGAGTTTTACCAGATATGTCTAGCACAGGAGTATATTGCAGAAGGTGGTATCGGATACGCCAAAGATATTCTTGAGAAGGCTTTGGGTACCCAAAAAGCTGTTGATATTATTAACAAACTTACTGTTTCCTTACAGGTTAGGCCATTTGATTTTGTAAGAAAGACTGACCCATCGCAGTTATTAAACTTTATACAGGGTGAGCATCCACAGACAATTGCATTAATACTTGCATATTTAAAGCCTCATCAGGCTTCGGTAGTACTATCAGCATTACCTCAGGACAAACAGGCTGATGTTGCAAGAAGAGTTGCGACTATGGATAGAACTTCACCTGATGTAATCAAAGAAGTTGAACGTATTTTGGAAAAGAAGCTGTCTTCTCTTGTTACCGAAGACTATACTGCAGCAGGCGGCGTTCAGTCAATTGTTGATATATTGAACTCTGTTGACAGAGGTACTGAGAAATTTATTATGGAAACACTTGAAATTGAGGATACTGATCTGGCTGAAGAAATCAAAAGACGTATGTTTGTATTCGAAGATATCCTTACATTGGATGGCAGATCAATTCAAAGATTTCTTAGAGAAGTTGATAACAACCAGCTTGCAGTTGCCCTCAAAGGTGCTACTGATGACGTACAGAAGCTTATATTTGCAAATATGTCCAAGCGTTTGAGTGAAATGATAAGAGAAGATCTTGAATTTATGGGACCTGTTAGACTTAAGGATGTAGAAGAAGCTCAGCAGAAGATTGTTAATATCATCCGTAAGTTAGAGGATGCAGGTGAGATAGTTATTTCCAGAGGCGGAGGAGATGAAATAATTGTCTAGTAATAAGGTATTTAAACACAACCAGGTAAATGTAGGTATCCCTTTTTTGATAAAGTCACCTGTGACTTATCAACCGCCTGTGTTACGTGTTAACACTATTGGAACTAAACAAGAAAATGAAGTAGAGGATGATACTCCAAAAGTTGATTACAAGGCTTTAGGGGAAGAAATTATAAATAAGGCTAAAGTTGAAGCTGACTATATTGTAAAGGAAGCACTTCTTGAGGCCAAGGATATTATTTCAAAAGCTTCTGTTGAAGTACAGGAGTTAAGAGACAAGACTTTAATTGAATCAGAGAATGAAGGCTATAATGCCGGCATTACCAAAGCTCGGGAAGAGTATGAGGGTTTGATTCAGGAAGCTAGAGAGATTAAGGAACAAGCTGGTATGGAGTACAAACAGATATTGGATTCATTGGAAGCCGATGCTGTAAATACTATATTGGATATTGCCAGAAAGGTAATAAGTAAAGAACTGCAATGTAAGGAAAATATATTACTCCTTGTCAAAGAGGCCTTTGAGAAATGCTCAAAGGATCGAAAGGCTGTATTGAAACTCTCTGAAAAGGATTATGATTATGTAAACGAAAATAAGGACCAGCTTATGTCAATGATTCAAAGATCAGAGGATATTGAACTTAAGAAGGATTTGTCACTTAATGAGGGTGATTGCGTTATTGATACACCTTTTGGAAGTATTGATGCAAGTGCCGGTACAAAATTCGAAAAAATTGAAGATGACTTTGTAGAACTACTTGAAGAAAAAATAGGTTAAGGTACGCATATGTGTACCTTGAACTGTTTAATACATTAAAAATTATGCAAAAAGAGGAGGTCAGAGTTATAGTGATAGACCTTAAAAAGTACCGTGATGCGCTGGATTCAAGAGATTACATTGACTATATTGGAAAAGTATCAAAGGTTGTAGGTCTTACTATTGAAGCTGATGGTCCACAAGCCAGTATTGGTGATTTGTGTAATATACATGTATCAAAGGGAGGCCCGCTTAAGGCCGAAGTGGTTGGTTTCAAGGATGAAAAGGTCCTTCTTATGCCTTTGGGAGACATGACTGGAATAAGCCCGGGATGCTCAGTTACTGCAAATGGAGACATCTTAAAGGTCGCTGTTGGTGAAGAGCTAATTGGTAGGGTGTTGGATGGATTGGGCAGGCCAATGGATGATAAGGGTCCAATTAATTCAAGGATTTTTTACAGGACTGATAATAAGCCGCCTAACCCTATGACAAGAAAAAGAATATCTGATCCATTGCCTCTAGGTGTACGAGCAATTGACGGACTTCTTACCATAGGTAAAGGTCAGAGAGTAGGAATATTTGCGGGTAGTGGTGTAGGAAAAAGTACCCTGATGGGTATGATCGCACGTAATACTAAAGCCGATATAAATGTAATTGCCTTAATCGGAGAACGTGGAAGAGAAGTACGTGAATTTATTGAGAGAGACTTAACTGAAGAGGGTTTAGCCAGATCAGTAGTTGTTGTTGCAACCTCAGATCAACCTGCTCTTATCAGGCTTAAAGGCGCAATGGTTGCTACGGCAATCGCTGAATATTTCAGGGATAGTGGCAAAGATGTGCTATTGCTGATGGATTCATTAACAAGATATGCCATGGCCCAGAGAGAAGTCGGGTTATCAATAGGGGAACCTCCTGTTTCCCGAGGATATACTCCGTCGGTATTCTCTGTTTTTCCAAAATTATTGGAAAGGGCAGGTACCGATGAAAAAGGTTCGATTACAGGTCTGTATACCGTCCTTGTTGATGGTGATGATTTGACAGAGCCTGTAACTGATACAGCCAGAGGCATTCTTGACGGACATATAGTTCTATCAAGAGCGCTGGCAAACAAAAACCATTACCCCTCAATTGATGTTCTTGCCAGCGTCAGCAGGGTAATGAGCGATATTATTGACAAACAGCACAAAAAAAGTGCTTCTGATATAAAAAAGACTCTGGCGGTTTACAGGGAAGCAGAAGACTTGATAAACATTGGAGCTTATTCTAAAGGCAGTAATGAAAACATAGACTATGCAATTGAGTGTATAGATGGAATAACAGCGTTCCTTCAGCAGGAAACAGACCAAAAGGTCACTTTTGAGGAAGTTTTACAACAGCTTATGGGATTATTGAAGTAGCTGTTAGAGGTTGGAAATTAGATGTAAGATGTTAGATGGAAGTTAGAGGTTGGAAGTTAGATGTTAGATGTTAGAAGTGTTACAGGGAGGTAGGTTATGCAGAAATTTGGCTTTAGGCTGGAATCAGTTCTAAAACTAAAAACTCAAATGGAGGATAATGCAAAAAACAACCTTGCCCGTGCTACCAGGGAATTGGAGAACCAGAAGTACCGTCTTGAGGAGTTGGAGGAGATTAAGGAAGTTTCAATGAACAAGCTTACTTCAGAAATTGACAGCGGAATTCCTGTGTATCAAGTCCGAAACTTCAACAGTTTTTTTGGATTAATGAAAAATAAAATAACTAAACAGAAAGTAAATGTAAATAATGCACAGAATGATGTCGATATAAATAGAGAAGCTCTTGTAAAGGCAATGCAGGAGAAGAAAATACTGGAGAAACTCAAAGAAAAAAAGTACGAGGAATATCTTAAAGAGCAAAATAAAGCAGAACAGCAACTTATAGATGAATTAAACAGTTATAAATTTAAGGATGGTTCAGAAGAATTATAAGGCAGTAGTTATTTATACTGATAATATACAGGGGAATTGAGATGGCCGATAAAAAAAGAGACGATAACGAGTTACAGCAAGTGGATGAAGCACTAAAAAACGTAAATAAAGACAAAAAAGCTTCATCTGAAAAGGGTAGTAATTCAAAGAATAGTGTATTGTTCTATATACTTACGATAATAACAGCACTGCTACTTGTTGTTCTTATCATCGGAAGTGTATTCTTTTTTGCCATAAAAAGTAATGTAAACGGAATAGCTGATAGTATGAGAGGTACTATAGAAAAGATACCGATTCTAAGTTTAGCCCTTCCTGAAAAGCCTGAACCTGAGGATGAAAAGAATATGACTGAGGAACAGGTAAGACAGAAATATACTCTGCTAAGAACTGAAAAGTCCGATTTACAAAAGCAGGTTGAAGAACTTACTAAACAGATTGATAGCTTAAATAAGCAATTGACAGCCAAACAGACTGATTCTTCCCTTCTGCTCCAACAAAAGGAAGCTGCTGAAAAGGCCCAACAAACACAAGCTGCAGATTACGCTGCACTCAAGAAGGATTTTGACGAATTGACAGCAGTTATTGCAAAAGGGGACCCAACCGGGTATAAGGCGTATTTTGAAAAGATTGATTCAAAAATAGCCGCAGATCTGTATGAACAGGTAATTAAAGAACAGAAAATGAGTGATGACGTTAAAAAGTACGTTTCAATATATGAAAATATGGATGCAGCCTCTGTTGCTACTATTATGGAACAGATGGGAACAGGTAAAATGGCCTTAATACTGGAAATAATGAAAAACCTGAAAAAAGAGACATCGGCCGAAATTCTCACAGAAATGACTCCGGAGTTTGCCGCAAAGGTTTCCGAGCAGTTGGCCAAGATATATAAGGTAGGAGAAGAGGACAAATCAAAATAGTTAAAAGATAGCAACACAAAGGCAGTATTTGAATATTTACCGGAGTAATATGGAAAAGGCTTGTACCTTTACCGTTACTAAATAGATTAATTAATATATATGAAAGGAGGTGAAAAATTGATTCCATTAAATAATACAAATATTATCCTTTCTCAGGTAACAGGCAATTCAGCTCTTGACTTAAAGGCTAAAACAACACAGTTTAATACTTCTGGAGATTTTAAAGACGTATTTGCTAAGACTATGACTAAAACTAATACTCGTGAAACAGTAAATACGAAGATGAGGAATGAGAAAGAGTTTTCTTCCGCTTCCGATTCTCAGACGAAGTATAAAACCTTCAGAGATTTGAGAGTTGAACAGACAGCAAAAACCGATCAAAACCGGGTTGAATTATCAGAAGGAAATATCAGCACAAAGGATGTTGATAACGCTGTTGACAAAACAACAGAGAAATCCAACGGGTATGATGACCAGATAAATGTTTTGGCACAGCTGTTGGGCATAACACCTGCTGAGTTGGTAAAACTTGCTGAAGCTCTTGGATTTTCAGCCGAAGATTTAAGTAATTCCGAAAAACTCGGTCAGATGGTGGAAAAGCTTGGTGACCAACTGCAACTGAGTAGTTCACAAAAAGAACTGCTTGCTGAATTGACTAAAGAAGTATCAAATCAGATAGCTGGAGCTGATAATAAGCTGGTTGAAAAGCAGTTAACTACTGAATCGTCAAAAGCAATGGAGGGTCAAGCAGTTTCTGATACCCAAAATACTGATTTGTCGGGAATCGCTGAAAATATTAAGTCGAAGCTTAATGAACTCCTTCAAAAGGCACAGTCTGAAACTGAAGCTATTCGCTTTGAGGTTTCAAAAGTCATTGAAGCTATGAAGTCACAGTCACAGAACAGAATAGTCATAAGTTCAGAAAACTTGACCGAAGCTGTGTCAGCAGCTGTCGTTTCCGGTGAAGAGCAAAATCAGGTTAACGCAGCAGCTGCTAAAGCTGATAGTAAGGCTACTGACAGAGTGAAGGAAGAAAAAGGCGAGGTTAATGCTGCTGCTGAAAATGACCAAGAGGTAACTGAAGTTAAAACAGTTTCTGTACAGGTAAATGCCGGGTCAGAGCAAAATCCACAAGAGCAAGCTCTTTCAGCTTTTGCTGATATAAAAAACGGTGTGCAGAATATTCAGACTCAGGCTACTAAAGCAGAGTTTAAAATGCCTCAGACTGTTAAACCTTCAGAACTCATTAACCAGGTTGTAGAGCAGACTAAAGTAGTTATTGGTCAGGATAAAACTGAAATGGTTATTCACTTAAAGCCGGATCATCTTGGAAAACTCGAGCTAAAAGTAGTAACCGAACAGGGTATAGTTGCTGCCAAGTTCATAGCTGAGAGCCAGCAGGTTAAGGAAATCATTGAAACAAACATGCAGCTGCTTAAAGATTCACTGCAAAAGCAGGGAATAAACATTGATGGAGTAAGTGTTCAGGTTGGACAGGATAAAAAGAACGAATACCAGAGCAGTTCCTTTGCTAATAAAAGCAACAGTTCAGCAAACAGGGTAAAAAACTCCTCGGTTGCATCAGCAATAACAGGTAACGTGGGAACACTGATGGAAACACTGCCCGAAAGGCTTGCACAGTACTCCTATGAAACCAATACAATTAACCTTACAGCATAAAAAATAAAAAGGAGGTGAAAAAATGGCAACAACAAGTGGAATATCTGACTATAAAACAATAGAACAGATAATTGAGAGTACTAAAACCAATAAGGAAGCCAGAAAAACAGGCGGAGAGCTTGGAAAAGATGATTTCCTAAATCTTCTGGTTACACAGCTGCGATATCAGGATCCATTGGAACCAACAGATGACAAGGAATTTATCGCTCAGATGGCACAATTCAGTTCTCTTGAACAGATGCAAAACATGAATAGCGTATTGACGAATTCCCAATCCTTTAACCTTATAGGCAAGGATGTAACTGCAAATGTTACTGATCCGAGTACTTTTGAGGTTAAAACTGTAAAGGGTATAGTTTCAACAGTAAAAATGAGTGGCGGAAAGACATACCTGATGATAGACAATCAACAGGTTGAAGCAGATAAGGTTGTTGAAGTTAATGACAGTATCTATAATACTAATACAAACCTTGCAGAATATACAAATCTCATCGGCTTCAGAGTGCGTGGCGCAGTATATGACTCTTACAACGGCAATTTGATAAACCTCAGCGGTGACGTTAAAGAGATTCAAAAAGGCGTTAGTGAAGATTATGCGGTTATGGATAATGTTGAAGTAACAATAGCAGAAGTCACTGGAGCACTTTCAACCAGCCCAAGCTACACTAAGGATTATTTGGAGCAGAGCAAGGGTAAGGAAGTTAAGATAACAATTAAGGATTCAAAAACGGGAAGTAAAGTACCTGTTACAGCAACCTTAAGGAGTTATCAGGTTGATGAAAATACCGGAAAAATTACTGCTGTACTTGACGATTTGTATGTATCTGTTTACAGTGTGTCAAACATTAAGAAACAACCGGAAACCGAATCTAAAACAGCACAATCTGAAGAGGATAATACAACTTTAGATTCCACTGAACTTAGTAAAACTTGAAATTGAGAGAAGGTGGGTTATGATAATAAACAATAATTATTCCAACAGGATAATTAATTCGCCTTTATCTCCAGGAAGAGTTCAGACAAACGGTGTTAGAAACAACAATACCGCCAATGCTAATGGAGTTGGTTTTGATAGCATTCTGCAGCAGGCAATAGATAAGACTGCCGTAGTTAAATTTTCAAAACACGCTGAGATGAGAATGCAGGCCAGAAATATTGATTTGACACAGATACAAAGAGACAAAATAGACAATGCAGTCTCAATAGCTCAGAAAAAAGGCGTAAAAGATTCATTGGTTATACTGGATAACATGGCTTTTGTGGTTAATGTGCCCAGCAAGACCGTTATTACTGCAGTCAATAGCAGTGAATTAAAGGAAAATGTTTTTACAAATATTGACGGAGCAATTTTTGCATAACTGTATGTCAGCTGGACCCTTATGGGAAGCTGAAAAGGGTTCCCGAACGACGGACGGAACCTAAGATAACCTTATGATTTAGGGGGTCAATTAAATATGATGAGATCTATGTTTTCTGGTGTATCAGGCTTAAAAGCACACCAGACAAGAATGGACGTTATCGGTAATAACGTAGCTAACGTTAATACATTAGGCTTTAAATCTGGAAGAGTAACCTTCCAGGAAGTTTTCAATCAGACTTTGAGAGGTGCGGGAGCACCAGATGCAGCATTGGGCAGAGGTGGTACAAACCCTATGCAGATTGGTTTGGGTACAGGTGTAGGTGCAGTTGATACCATGATGACCAGAGGAAGCTCACAGAGAACTGATAATCCTACTGACCTTTCAATTGAAGGCGAGGGCTTCTTTATAGTAAAAGGCTCAAATGCAGACAGTTATAAATTCACAAGAGCAGGCAATTTCGGGCTGGACAAGCTGGGGAATCTGGTTTCTGGAAGCGGTATGAATGTTTATGGATGGATGTCCTATCAAACACAAATTGACGGCTCAGTAAAATTTGATACAGAATCTGAAATAAAGCCAATTAACCTATATACCGATGAGTCAAACGGAAATAAAAGAGTAATTTCAGCTAAAGCAACCAAAAATGCCGTATTCGCAGGTAATCTGGATTCTGGAACTTCAGCAGTGGGCGATACTCCCGGTGATCCACAATTTTCAACTCCATTTACTGTATACGATAGCTTGGGCAATGCTCATGAATTGGTAATAAATTATTGGAAAACAGAAGCTAACACTTCCGACTCAAAATGGACTTATGAAGTTAAAGAAAAGACAATTGACGAAGACGGAAACATTGAATATGTTGATGTTAGCGGCGGTGGCGAAGGTGATCTTACCTTTGACTCCTCAGGTAAACTGCAACTTCCAACAACTGATCCTGCAACAACTGATCCTGTATTTACTCCAATAGTAATTAAGTCTACAGGTGCTGACGATATAACTATTACTCCAGACTTCCGTTCAATTACACAGTTTGCAGCTGACTGCTCTGTTAAACCTACCAATGTAGACGGATACACCACCGGTAACCTCGTAACCTTCAACATAGGTTCAGACGGTATTTTGACAGGTGTATACAGCAACGGACAGCAGCAGCCTTTGGGTATGGTAGCGCTGGCTAGCTTCTCTAACCCTGCTGGTTTACAGAAAATTGGAGATAATCTGTTTATCCCGACAACCAACTCAGGTGACTTCAATAAGGGTGTTCAGGCAGGTTCGGAGGGAGTAGGCAGTTTGAGCCCTGGAACACTTGAAATGTCAAATGTTGACCTTTCAAGGGAATTTACCGATATGATAATTACACAGAGAGGCTTCCAGGCAAACAGCAGAATTATTACAACATCTGATGAAATGCTACAGGAATTGGTTAACCTAAAGAGATAATAATTTAGACTTATTACCGTGGATCGAGGATTAAGGCCTAGGTCCACGGTAGTAGGTAATATGATGTATTTAGTCTTATTTTGTAAGTTTTGCGGAATTTATCTATTGTCTTTTTGGAGTAAAAATATTATGATTAGATTAACCAAGCTAAACAGGGCTTCCTTTGTGTTAAACTGTGATTTGATAGAAACAATAGAAAGTACACCGGATACTGTTATCTCTACTACAAGCGGGAAGAAATTCGTTGTTGCTGAAAGTATTGATGAAATTGTAGATAAGGTGATACAATACAAAGGTAATATTTCCAGATTTAAAGAAAGTTCGACTTGATTTTATTTTATTTTTGTTTATTAATTTTAGACGCTAATATTCAATAGAAGCTGCTATATAATAGCTAATGTATTAACGCTAAAACGCATTAAGGGGGAAAAAATCTTGGAAGGAAAAAGCAGTTATTTTATTTTGCTGGTTATTGTTGCATTTCTTTCAATATCACTTGCTTTCCTTGCAATAGGATATTTCTTTTTCGATGGCCGCAGCTCAACTCCTGAAAAAGAAATAGTACTTGTAGAGGAAAAGGTTCCGACCGATGAAGAACTTTCAAACAAGGTTATATTCGAAAAGACAAATTTCAATTTGAAGAAAACTGAGGATAAACAGGTTGCTGTTATAGTTTTAAGTGCTAATATGAAGCATTTTAAGAAAGTTGAAGGCATGAAATCCGAGGAAGAAATAGCTGCAAAGATTGACTTTTACAGTAAGGAAATCAATTCTGCTATTGGTACATACTTCCAAGGCTTAACCCTTGCTGAAGTTAGTGAGGCAGATGCCAAGCAAAAGGCATCAGAAGAGTTAAAGAATAAGATAAACGAAATATTAACAAATAACGATAAAAAAGCTAGTCCTCTTGTTTACTCCATAGTTTTTGATTACTGGTTTTATCAATAGGAGGTGAGCTGTTTGGGAGATATATTATCTCAAAATGAGATTGATGAACTACTGAAAGCTCTCACTACGGGAGACATAGATGTTCAGCAGATTCAATCTACAAAAACTGAAAAAAAAGTAAAATTACATGACTTTAAAAAGCCACCAAAGTTTGCCAATGACCATAAGAGAACCTTACAGTTTATAAACGAAAATTATGCTAGATTAGTACAAACTTTCTTATCTGGATACTTAAGGTCCTTGGTGCAGGTGGATGTATTATCTGTTGATGCCCTGCAATACAGTGAATTCAGTAATTCACTAGCGAATCCTGTGGTTTTAGGTATTGTAGATTTCAGCCCTCTGAACGGCTCTGTTATTTTTGAGATGGACCCAAGTATAGCATATGCCTTAATAGACAGAATACTTGGGGGCAGAGGCTCAGCAATGGATCGAATCAGATCATTTACAGAGATTGAGCTTGCAATACTTGAAAGAATAATTATCCAAATACTAAATTTGATGCGTGAACCTTGGGAAAGTATTATATCAATTAAACCAAGGCTGGAGAAAATTGAAACAAATGCTCAATTTGCTCAGATAATCCATCCTAACGAAATGGTAGCACTTATTACACTTAACGTTGTAGTCGGTGAAGTCAAGGGTATGATTAACATATGTATACCGCATTTGACTGTTGAGCCCATAATGCCTAAGTTGAGCACAAAGCTTTGGTTTACCAATATTGAAAATGAGAAGATTGAACACAATAAGCAGGATATTGAGTTCAAAATTGAAAATACATTAGTTCCTGTAAGAGCTGTTTTAGGAAGAACGGTAATAAATATCGGAGAGTTTCTTGATTTACAGTCAGGAGACGTCTTACCGCTTGAAACAAATATAAATGGTGATCTGGAAGTACTGGTAGGAGATTTACCTAAGTTTTTAGCAAAACCTGGTGTTAAGAAAAATAAAATTGCAGTAAAAATTACTGAAGTGATTAGAAGGGAGGAGGAATAGATATGGGAGATATGCTTACACAAGCAGAAATTGATGCCTTATTAAACGGTACTTCCTCTTCAGATGAATCTACGGATACTACCGGCGATAAGAGTTCGAACGATACGTTAACTACTCAGGAAATTGATGCCTTGGGAGAGATTGGCAATATCAGTATGGGAACTTCTGCGACAACCCTATTTACTCTATTGTCTCAGAAAGTAACAATAACAACTCCAAATGTATCAATAACTACATGGGGAGAACTATCCCAGAACTACTCTTCGCAGTACGTCGCCGTTAAAGTTGAATATACTGACGGATTAATCGGAAGTAATTTGCTGATACTAAAACAGGATGATGTTAAAGTAATTACAGATCTAATGATGGGCGGTGAGGGTGTAAAAGTCGAAGGAGAGCTCACCGATTTGCATTTAAGTGCAATAAGTGAGGCTATGAACCAGATGATTGGTTCC
Source organism: Bacillota bacterium (assembly GCA_023393115.1). Taxonomy (GTDB): domain Bacteria; phylum Bacillota; class Clostridia; order Acetivibrionales; family DSM-1351; genus Ruminiclostridium. The sequence goes on along the minus strand of JAEWMS010000033.1, from coordinate 99,266 downwards.
TCGGCCACCTCAATGTCATCCATGTTTTCAAAAAGAATTGATATTTCACCTCCAAAGGCTTTCGTCGTAAGTTTTGAAAGCAGTGATCCTTACGGTGAATTTGAAATGGATGATGTACTTGTAAGAATTGCTTTCAAAATGGTAGTAGGAAACTTGATTGATAGTGAAATTATGCAGCTGCTGCCGATGAAATTTGCCAAGGAGTTGGTAAACAGTCTGCTAAATTCTTCAAAAGCTAAATCAACTCCAGCACCCGAAATACCTGCACCACCAGCGACACCTGTATCTCAACCTGCTATGCAACAGCCAGTTATACAACAACCCGTTATGCAACAGCCAGTTATTCAACAACCCGTTATGCAGCAGCCGGTAATGCAACAACCCGTGATGCAACAGCCAATGATGCAACAACCTGTTCAGGGATATGGCTTCGATACGGGATATCATGAGATGCAAAGACCGAGAAACCCTGTTAGTGTGCAACCTGTACAGTTCCAGGCTTTTGACGATGGTTTGTCAGCAGCAGAAAAGAAGAATATTAGCCTTATAATGGATTTACCTCTGCAAGTGACAGTTGAATTGGGCCGGACTCAGAAATTGATAAGAGATATTCTGGAATTTGGGTCAGGATCAGTAATTGAACTTGACAAACTTGCGGGAGAACCAGTTGATATATTGGTAAACGGAAAAGCTATTGCTAAGGGAGAAGTTGTTGTAATTGATGAAAGCTTTGGTGTAAGAATTACAGATATAATTCATCCATCAAAACGATTGTAATTTTTGAAAATCAACGAATAGTTAAGGAGAGAACGTTATGGGGAAAAGTATATTAATTGTTGACGATGCAGCATTTATGAGGATGATGATCAAAGATATCTTATCAAAGAATGGATATGAGATCGCAGCAGATGTCGACAATGGATTAAAAGCTATAGAAAAATACAAGGAACTTACTCCTGACTTAGTTATAATGGACATAACCATGCCTGAAATGGATGGGGTAACTGCGGTTAGAGAGATTAAGAAAATACATAGTGACGCAAAAATTATAATGTGTTCAGCTATGGGACAGCAAGCAATGGTTATTGAATCAATACAAGCAGGAGCTCGGGATTTTATTGTAAAACCGTTCCAGGCAGACCGTGTAGTTGAGGCGGTTAAAAAAGTTATTGGATAATGGTCAAATAGACATTTTTTAGGAATATCCTGTTTGTTTCTATAAATTTGTATGGCATGTTTTTCACTGCCATATGATCTTTGTTAGATAACAGCAGGATATTTTGTAATAAATGGATTTTTAACCTTCAGATGTTAGGTGGGTCAATAGAAAGTAAATTTATGAGAAGACAAGTATGTTTGACTTACACATAGTTGAATACGGGGGTTAAGATGGAAATACTGAAGTATTTATCTGTTTTATTGGCGTTTATAGTTGTTATGGCTATATTACTTTTGACAACTAAATATCTTGCATATAAGTCAAAGAAAATGATGAAGGGCAATTATATGAAAATAATTGAATCCCTTAGCTTGGGTGTTAATAACAGGCTGCACCTTGTAAAAGTGGATAAGGAGTTTTTTATTTTATCTGCTACCAACAAAAATGTTGAGTTTTTAGCAAGGGTTAATATCAGTGATTTTGAAGAGGAAGACATTAAAAATCCTATTTCTGAAGTCATTGATTTTAAGTCTGTATTAAAGAAATATGTCAGTGGATTCAGTTTGGGGAATTCCGCAACAACCAGTGAAGCAAAGCAAAGTGAACCTGCTATTGACATTAAGGTACAGAATTCTGAGCTTAATTCTAATGATTCAGTATTCAAAAGTAATCTTGAAAGACTAAAACATTTAAGCGACAATATGAACGATAGACGGGGACAAAATGAAAAAGAAAAGTAGAATTAAGAAGTTTATCTTTATTACATGCATATTGGTAGTTGCTTTTTGCCTGATGAGTGGTCAGGTTATGGCTGAACCGAATATTTCGGTAACAAAAGACGGAATAAATATCGGTACTTCTCAGGACCCAAAGGAAGTATCTTCAAGTATTCAGCTTTTGTTACTACTAACAGTCCTTTCTGTTGCACCTTCTATTCTTATAATGATGACAGGGTTTACCAGAATAATTATCATACTGTCATTTGTAAGAAATGCTCTTGGAACACAGCAAATGCCACCAAATCAAGTAGTAATTGGACTTGCCTTATTTATTACCTTTTTTGTCATGACACCTGTTATTTCGGATATAAATGAAAATGCGTTTCAGCCTTATTCTAAAGGAGAAATAACATCTCAGCAAGCAATTGAAAAAAGCTCGGATACCATAAAAACGTGGATGGTAAAACAAATATTCAGCAACAAGAGAGAAAAGGATCTTGAATTATTTATGACACTTGGAGGTCAGAAAGAGCCCATAAAGATTAGTGAGGCCTCGAAACTTCCATTAACAACAGTTGCACCGGCATTTATGATTAGTGAACTAATGGTGGCCTTTAAATTCGGGTTCTTAATATTCTTACCGTTCTTGATTATCGACATAGTTGTTTCAAGTACTCTTATGTCAATGGGTATGATGATGCTCCCGCCCACAATGATATCTCTGCCGTTTAAGATATTGTTATTCATACTTGTGGACGGTTGGTCAATGCTAACGCAGTCAATTGTAGTAAGCTTTACCGGGTAAGAGCAAAATATCACCGAGATCATAATAACCCGTGACTAAAATTCCGTTGGAGGCCGGAGGAGAGCTAAAATGGATGAAAGCAGCATAATTTATATTGCACAAGAAGCCTTGAAGGTGGTTATATATGTGTCGGCTCCAATTTTGCTTATCAGTATGATTGTAGGCCTGATAATAAGTATATTTCAAGCTACCACACAAATTCAGGAGCAGACCCTGACCTATGTACCAAAAATTCTTTCAGTTATAGCCGCCATTGCATTATTCGGTTCATGGATGCTGAAAGTTTTAATAGAATACACACAGAATATTTTTACTAATATAAATCAATTTATAAAATAGAAGTAGCTTGATTGGAGGTTGGAATGCAAATCCCGTTTGATATGTTTCTAAACAATTTGGAGCTATTTCTTCTTATATTTGTCAGAATGACCGGGTTGTTTGTAACTGCTCCAATATTTGGTCGGGGAAATGTACCAGTATATTTCAAAATTGGATTTGCCTTTACAATAGCTATCATAATGACAAATGTAATACAGGTTGGCCACATTGTTGAAACTGAAAACTTTATGATATATGCAATGTATATTATTAAGGAATTTATTGTGGGTATTGTAATTGGTTTTGTATCGTATGCAGTATTTACAAGTATTTATCTAGCAGGACAAATTATTGACATGCAGATCGGATTTGGTATGGTAAACGTATTGGATCCATTGAGTAATATACAGGTACCTGTAACAGCAAATTTATACTACATGCTGGCCATGACTATATTTCTTGCTACAAATGGTCATCACATGCTTATCAAAGCACTGTATCAAAGCTTTGATATTGTACCACTGGGAAGTGCCATATTCGGTCCCAAGATGGTGGATAACATAGTTGTTGTTTTTCAGAATATGTTTTCGGTGGGATTTAAAATAGCCGCTCCGATATTAGCAGCTATAATAATTGCCGATGTTGTACTTGGTATAATATCCAAAACAATTCCCCAGATGAATGTATTTGTCCTGGGTATGCCTTTGAAGATATTAATCGGTATGGTAATCGTAATGATTACGGTTCCGGCATTCATTTATATAGTAACACTGTTGACTGATGACATGAGCATTCAAATATTTACTTTTATCAAGTCAATGCTACCGGGGTAAAGATTTGACCAGCACTTATTTTGGAGGACGGAATGGAGATTCCCGTTAAGGAGCAACACCTTAGGCTAAACTATCAGCTGTTTGCTGCCGGGGGAGATGACAAGACAGAAAAGGCCACTCCCAAGAAAAAAAGTGACGCTAGAAAAAAAGGTCAGGTATTTCAAAGCAGAGAAATGTCTGCCTCTTTAATATTAATACTGATGATTGTATCCATGAACGCTTTTGGATCAATATTATTTAATCAATTGTCAGGGTTTATAAAAAAGGCATTTACCGAGTACCTTGTAAATAAGGATGCCTTTAATACAGATATTCTTGCAAAGATTTTTATTGATGGGATAATAATTCTAGCCAAAACTTCATTACCTTTGCTATTGATTGCCATGATAGCAGGTTTGCTGGTGGGATATGCGCAGGTAGGCATTCTTTTTACCCTTGAAACCTTAAAACCTAAAGGCAATAGGATTAATCCCTTAAGCGGATTTAAAAGAATGTTTTCCCTGAGATCGGTAGTTGAATTAGTCAAGGCTATAATAAAAATACTAATAGTAGCATGGGTAGCTTACTCATACCTTAAATCAAAAACAAATGAAGTAGTTGCACTGATGGATGCGGATTTACGGGATATTCTTTCCTTCATAGGAAATTCTGCCTTCGCTGTGGCATTGAGAATTTGTATTGCAATGGTTATATTAGGTTTTCTGGACTTCTTATATCAAAAGTATGACTACGAGAAAAATCTAAAAATGACCAAGCAGGAAGTTAAGGAAGAGTTCAAGCAGATGGAGGGTAATCCTGAAATAAAGTCAAAGATAAAGCAAAAACAACGGCAAATGTCCATGAAAAGGATGATGCAGGAAATCCCCAAAGCAGATGTTGTAATTACAAACCCGACACACTTTGCGGTGGCCATCAAGTATGAAGCAGAAAAGGCAAGTGCACCTATTGTTGTTGCTAAAGGACAGGATTATATAGCCTTGAGAATAAAACAAATTGCAACAGAAAATAAGGTTCAAATAGTTGAAAATAAACCGCTTGCAAGGACACTATTCAGTACGGTAGATATAGGACAGTCCATACCGCCGGAGCTGTACCAAGCTGTAGCTGAAATTCTTGCATTTGTATATAATCTCAAAAATGGCGGCGGCAGAGCAGGTTAGAAATTTGATTCGCAAATCTTATTTAAGGGGGCTAAAATTTGTCAAGGTTAAATAGTTTTTTTATTCCAATTATTATTATAATCGCAATACTAAACCTTATTTTACCTATCCCGCATGTGATGCTGGACTTCTTGCTTGCTGTCAATATAATCCTGGCAGCCGTAATAATGCTTAATACAATTTATCTGAAAACTGCCTTGGATTTATCTATATTCCCGACTCTAATAGTTGTTACTACGATTTATAGATTATCACTGAATGTTACAGCAACAAAGCTTATCCTTTCTGAGGGTGAAGCCGGAGACGTTATCAGAGGATTCGGTTCCTTTGTTGGTAGAAATAACCTCGTTGTTGGCTTTGTAATATTCTTTATCATTATGATTGTTAACTTCCTGGTTATAACAAAGGGTTCTGAAAGAGTTGCCGAAGTAGCTGCAAGATTTACTTTGGACGCTATGCCTGGTAAACAGATGGCTATTGATGCAGATTTGAACACCGGTTTGATCAGTGAAGCCGAAGCAAAAGAGAGAAGAAAAAAGGTTCAAAGAGAAGCAGACTTTTATGGTTCCATGGATGGTGCCAGTAAATTTGTTAAAAATGATGCCATTGCAGGTATCATTATAACTTTCTTAAATATAGCAGGTGGTTTGATAATAGGTGTAGTTATGAGAGGCGAGGAACTCACAGATGCTCTTAATAACTATACCATTTTGACTATAGGTGATGGTCTGGTCAGCCAGATACCTGCACTTATGCTCTCTGTGGCAACGTCATTCATAGTTACCAGAGCCGGCGCAGATTCAGACCTGAACAAGGACGTAATAAAGCAGCTTTTCTACAATCCAAAGGTTTTATATATTGCAGCAGCACTGAGTGTGGCAATGGCCCCTTTCCTAACGCCAATACCATTCCTCTTATTAGCTGCAGTTCTTATATTTATTGCTATTAAAATCAAGCAGCTTCAAAAGGAAGCAGTTATTGATGAAGAAGTACAGATTCAGGAAAGTGAAGTTGAGGAAATCAGGAAACCTGAAAATGTTGTCACTCTTTTACAGGTTGACCCAATTGAACTGGAATTTGGTTATGGAATAATTCCTCTTGCTGATGCAAATCAGGGCGGAGATTTATTGGATAGAGTAGTTCTTATAAGAAGGCAGCTGGCACTTGAACTGGGTATGATAGTTCCGGTTATCCGACTAAGAGATAACATACAAATCGGTCCCAATGAGTACATTATTAAAATAAAGGGATCAGAGGTAGCTAAAGGAGAGTTATTGTTTGATTACTTCCTGGCTATGAATTCCGGTGGTGTTGAAGAGGACATAGACGGCATAAAGACGGTTGAGCCTGCTTTCGGTTTACCGGCTATATGGATTCAAGAAGGACAAAGAGATAAAGCTGAAATGTTGGGTTATACTGTTGTTGATCCACCTTCAATTATTGCAACACATCTTACTGAAGTTATCAAGAAGCATTCATACGAGTTACTTGGCAGACAGGAAGTTCAAACTCTTGTTGATAATATTAGGCAGACAAACCCTGCAATAGTGGAAGAACTTGTGCCTAAGCTCATGAGTATTGGAGAAATCCAAAAAGTACTTGCTAATTTACTTAAAGAGAATGTATCTATCAGAGATATGGTTACAATAATGGAGACACTTGCAGACTATTCACCTATGACCCATGATGTGGATATGCTTACCGAGTATGTAAGGCAAGCTCTTGGAAGATCAATATCACAGAAGTTTTTCATCGGGAATTCGAATGTTATTACCATTGATCCCAAGGTTGAACAAATGATTATGGATTCAATACAGAAGACAGAGTTCGGTTCTTATCTGGCACTTGACCCTTCTGTCAGCAATACAATAATAAATAATGTCAGCAAGAATGTTCAAAGGCTATTACAGCTTGGAAATCAGCCTATTGTTCTGGCTTCACCAATTGTAAGACTATACTTCAAACGTCTTACAGAGAATGTAATTCCGGGTTTGATAGTTCTTTCTTATAATGAGATTGATCCTGGAGTTGAAATACAATCAGTTGGAACTGTAAGTGTCTAAATAATAGTTTCATAACATTTTATGGCCGCTTTGACGGCTCATGGAGGTTAGTATGAAGATAAAGCGGTATTTGGGAAAAAATACACAAGAGGCATTACTGAAAGTTAAGATGGACCTTGGGAATAATGCTATTATTCTGAATACTAAGAAAGTAAGGCAGAAGGGTATTAAGAGGTATTTTTCAAAACCGATGATAGAGATAATGGCAGCGATAGATGACGATAATGCCAGGGTTAAGGAAAGGGAATTAACAAGAATCGAACCTATTCACCAGGATAAGACATTATCTAAAAATATATTGTCGCAAAAAGAGGAAAAGATTACTGAGTTAGAGAATAAAGTAAGTAATATAGAAGTTCTCTTAGATAAAATTCTAAGTATTGTTAAGAATGACAATAAAAGTAATGACGAAGTTTCTCCCGAAGGACAGCTTATGGGAGAAGGCAATGGGAATCAACTTCCACAGATTTTTCAATTGCTATATAACAACCTCCTTAAGAATGAGGTTGATGAGGATATTGCCAAAGGAATTATTGAACAAGTTGCTATGAGGAGCAGTCCAAGAAATATTAATGATGCAACTATTGTTATGCATTCTGTTATTACATCAATGCTTGGAAAGCCTGAACCAATATTCCTGCGAAAGGACGGAAAACCGACAGTTATTCTCTTTGTTGGACCAACTGGAGTAGGTAAAACCACTACACTTGCAAAATTAGCTGCTTCATTCATGTTAACAAATAACAAGAAGGTTGGGTTAATAACCTCAGATACCTATAGAATTGCAGCTGTGGATCAATTGAAAACCTATGCTGAAATACTTGGTATTCCAATTTCGGTAGCATATTCTGTAGTTGAAATAGAAAACGAGATTCAGGAATACAGTGACAAGGATATTATTTTAGTTGATACTGCAGGGTGCAGTTATAGAGACAAAGAAAAGTTTGATGAATTAAGAAAAATTGTATCGGCTTGTAATGCTGATAATATTTTCCTGGTACTAAGTTCTACACTAAGCTCGAAAAACTGCAAGGATATAATTAAGAACTATGATTTTATTCCTGACTACAAAATAATTTTTACAAAGTTAGATGAGACACCGGTGTACGGTAGCATCCTAAACACTAAATGTTACTCTAACAGGAGTTTGTCCTATATAACCAACGGCCAAAATGTTCCTGACGATATCGAAGTAGCAAACATTGATAGATTATCGAAAAACTTATTAGGAAATTTGTCGTAGCATAATACAAGGATAATGTCAGGTTGACGTGATGAGACACGGAGGTTAATGATGATAGATCAAGCTGAAAAGTTAAGAAAAATTGTTAACAATATGAATAATGAACCCCTAAAAAACCTATCTGAGAATCTGTCGCCCGAAAGGATAGCAGTTGGTAAGCGTGCAAAAGTTGTGACTATTACAAGCGGTAAGGGAGGAGTAGGGAAAACAAGTGTTACGGTTAATCTTGCTATTGCCTTAAGTCAAAAAGGGTATAGAGTAGTTATAATTGATGCGGATTTGGGCTTGTCAAATATAGATGTAGTTTTTGGAATAGTTCCGAAGTATACACTTCTCGACTCAATTAAAAATGAAAAGGATATTTTGGAGATTCTATGTGACGGGCCAAATAATATAAAGTTTATTTCAGGCGGCTCAGGGGTTCAGGAGTTGATACATCTTGATAATAACTCTTTAGACTCATTTATTGCAAATATGGCTACCCTTGACCATATAGCAGACTATATATTAATTGATACAGGAGCTGGGTTATCCGACACAGTTATGAATTTTGTGTTATCTGCTGATGAAGTGGTTTTGGTTGTAACTCCGGAACCTACTTCAATAACCGACGCCTATGCACTTGTAAAGACTGTCTCAAATGTAAAGAAGGATTGTACAATTAATGTACTGATAAATAGAGCTGAAACTGAAAATGAGGCCAAGACAGTTTACAATAATTTTTCATCGGTTTCTGAAAGATTTCTTGGTATGAAACTACAATCTTTGGGCTACTTGCCCTTTGATCAATCATTTATAAAATCAGTGAAGATGCAGAAACCGTATTTACTTTGTTATCCAAAGAATTCAACAAGCAAATTGATAAACGATGTAGCTGATACCCTTATCAGAAGGGAAATGAATATAAACACCTTGACACAGGCAGGAATCAAAGGTTTTATTAATCGATTTGTTGGCTTGTTTACAAAATGATAAGGTAGTATACTATTATTAAGTGGGGTAAATCGCTTGAACACAGTGTTTAACTTACAAGAATTTACTATCGGAACAAAGATTGAAATGAACGTTGTCGATCCATTGGAAGGAAAACTTGACATTGGATTTGTAAGCCAGTTGGAAGGCTTTGTTGACGTTAATATCATTAGAATAAGCGCTCCTATATATGAATCAAAGGTATATCCTGTAAGGGTAAACTCATCTATAGAAGCATATCTGTTTTGTGCAGCAAATCAGATATATCGGGTAGTTGGATATGTAACGGATAGACTTATAATTGATGATATTGCTTTACTAGATGTCAGAGTTACTGAAGAACCTTCAAAGATACAGAGAAGACAATATTACAGATTTGAATGTAGAATTCCTGTGGGATTTATTATGGTTAATCCGGACAAGCAGAATACCACATCAGAACTCAATGGATACACTATTGATATAAGTGGTGGAGGTTTGTCCTGTGTTACAGATAAAATTCTCAATACAAATTCCGTTGTTAAAGGATATGTATTATTGGGTAATTATAGATTAGAATTTAAAGGGAAAGTACTCAGGTGTACGAAAGACATTATAAATGAACAAGTTAAATACAGTTCATCAATTAGTTTTGTAGATTTGGAGTATAAGGAACGAGAAAAGGTTGTCAGCTTTGTATTCAATCAGCAACGGGATTTATTAAAAAAAGGGCTAAGGGGCGGAGAATGAGTTTAAAACCAGGCAAAGGCAACTTAATAAAAGTGTTAATCGTTGATGATTCGGCTTTTATGAGAAAAGTTCTTTCCGACATGATCGAATCTGAGGAATCCTTAACAGTGGTGGGTACTGCTACCGATGGAAAGGACGCTTTGACAAAAATACAGAAGCTAAATCCGGATATTATTACTCTTGATGTTGAAATGCCCATAATGGATGGTATCAGTTGTCTTAAAGAGATAATGCAGAGATTTCCGAAGCCAGTTATTATGTTAAGCAGTGTTACTGATCATGGAGCAGAACTGACTTTAAGGGCTTTGGATGAAGGTGCAGTTGATTTTGTTGCGAAACCTAAAAATATATTTGATATAAAAAATGATAAAAAGAAAAACGAAATTATTGAAAAAATTACTGTAGCAAAAAATATTAAATTCAAAAATTTAAAGAGTAAGCCCAATGATAAGGATGATGAACCTGCGGTCAGTAATAACAAGGCTTTGAAATATATTATTGCAATTGGGACATCAACAGGAGGACCTAAAGCCTTACAGAGTGTTATCCCGTTGCTACCCGGTGATATTCCGGCAGCAGTATTAATTGTACAGCATATGCCGCCGGGCTTTACAAATTCTCTTGCCGAAAGGCTTGACAGTAAGAGTCAGATGATAGTGAAGGAAGCTTCACATAAAGAGAAGATACTGACAGGACATGTATATATTGCACCCGGCGATTCACATATGATGATTGAAGCTGCCTCAAATGGAGATATACATATAAATCTGGACAAGTCCCCTCCGGTAGGTGGGCATAGGCCGTCCGTAGATGTTATGATGAACTCTTTATCTGATACCGGGCTTAAGAATATCATTGGTGTTATTATGACAGGTATGGGAGCCGACGGTAGTATAGGAATAAAAAAGCTGAAGGATAATAACAAAAGTTATATTATTGCTCAAGATGAAGAAACAAGTGTGGTATTTGGAATGCCTAAAATGGCAATACAGACAGGAGCAGTAGATAAAGTTGTACCATTAGACAAAATATCAGAAGAAATAATTCAATATTTGGGGGTGCGTTAATATGGATATGAGTCAGTATTTACAAATATTTATTGAAGAGGCAAATGAACACGTACAGAGTTTAAATCAGTGTCTTTTGCAAATGGAGAAGGACCCAGAGGATAAGGATGTTTTAAATGAAATCTTTAGAGTTGCTCATACCATTAAGGGAATGGCAGGAACAATGGGTTTTACAAAGATGACAAAGCTGACCCATGACATGGAGAATGTACTTCATGCTATCAGAAATGATGAGATTAAAGTAACTTCAGGTCTGGTTGATGTTTTATTCCAGTGCCTTGACGCTCTAGAAAATTATGTTAACTGTGTAATTACTACCGGCGGTGAAGGAGATAAGGATTATAAAACTGTTATAGCAGCCCTGAATGAAATACTTGAAAACAAGGGTGCAAAAGCTCCGGCAGCTGCTCCTGTAAAGCCTGCCGAAACATCGGTTACTGCTGAAGCAAATGATAAATATGTTACTGCAAGAATGGAACTGGACGAATTTGAGCAGCATGCTGTTAACAAAGCAATTGATATGGATATGAATGCTTTAAAGATAACAATTGTTTTGAATAAGGGATGCTTGTTAAAATCCGCCAGAGCCTTCATACTGTTCCAGACTTTGGAGAGATATGGCGAAATAATAAAATCACAGCCTGCTGTACAGGATATTGAAGATGAAAAATTCGATTTTGAGTTTACTGTCGTTGTAGTATCAAAGCATGACGAACAGCTATTCGCAAAAGAACTAAATTCCATAGCAGAAGTTGATGAGGTAAGCATCAGAAAGATGGACAGATTTGCTACTGCCGGAGTTGAGTCTGTAAGCGATGTAAAGGTTGAGGCTATTAATAAAACTTCTGATTCACCAGAAAGTACAACAGCAAAAGAAACCGATGCTCAGGAAGCAAAATCCAACGCAAGCAATGCTCATAAGAAGACTCAGAGAACAGTCAGAGTCGATATTGACAGACTTGATGTATTGATGAATCTTGTAGGCGAGTTGATAATAACAAAAACAAGACTTGAAGGAACAGACATTACTCAGAAGCCTCAGGAATATCATGAAACTCTTGAGTATCTGGAAAGAATCACTACAAACCTGAATGATGCCGTAATGAAAGTTCGAATGGTGCCTGTTGAAACTGTATTCAACAGATTCCCAAGAATGATTAGAGATATTGCCAAGGACCTGGGTAAGGAAATTGAACTTGTTATGTCAGGTGAAGAAACAGAACTGGATAGAACGGTTATCGATGAAATCGGGGATCCCCTTATTCACTTGCTTAGAAACTCTTGTGACCATGGTTTGGAATCTACCGAGAAGAGAAAACAACTGGGTAAACCAGAACATGGAAAAATAAACCTTACTGCTTATCAGTCAGGCAATAACGTAATTATTGAAGTTGGCGATGACGGAGCGGGTATCAATATAGAAAAAATAAAAAACAAAGCTGTAGAGAATGGTATTGTTACCAGGGAGGCAGCAAGTTCTATGTCTCAACAGGAGGCAATAGAATTACTGTTCAGACCAAGCTTCAGTACAGCAGACAAAATAACAGGACTTTCGGGCAGAGGTGTTGGGCTTGATGTTGTTAAGACAAAGATAGAACAGCTTGGCGGAACTGTTGAAGTTGAAACCTTCAGCGGGAAAGGCAGCAAGTTCCTTATAAAACTTCCACTTACACTTGCTATTTATCAAGCTTTGCTTGTTAATGTTGGAAGTGAGAAATATGCCATACCTCTTGGATCAATCTATCAGATTTATGAATGGAAGGCTGAGGATGTTAAAACAGTTCAAGGTCAGGAAGTAATACTTCTGAGAAACATGGTTGTGCCTATAACAAGACTGGCAGATTCCCTTGAAGTACCAGATAGCAATACTAAGACTCAGAAGAAGCTCAAGATTGTTATTGTAAGAAAGGGTGAAAAGCTCACCGGACTTATTGTTGACAGTGTAATAGGACAGCAGGAAATAGTAATCAAGTCCCTCGGAAAGTTGCTTACCGGAATTAAATATCTTGCCGGAGCTACAATTCTTGGTGATGGTAATGTTGCACTTATTATTGATGTCAATTCTATTACTTAAAAATATCTGTTTTAACCTCCCAGATTCGCCTTATAGCGGCGGATATGGGAGTAGACAAAATTAATATATATTATGGCCGATATGTCGGCTCAAAGCCGTAAAATGTCAAAGCCCTAAAGGGCTTGGGAGGTTAATATGGGAGAAGCACAGGTAAATGATTTTGATACAAAGCAATTTATTGTATTTAGTCTTGGAGATGAGCGCTTTGGAATAGATTCTTTAAAAATAACAACAATAGACCGAATGAAAACCATAACAAGGGTTCCAAAGACACCGGACTACATAAAGGGGGTAATTAACCTTAGAGGAGATATTATTCCTGTTATGGACCTGAGAGCAAAGTTCAATTTACCAGCTGTTGAGGAAACTGAAGAAACCAGAATAATAATTTTGAAATTGGAAGAGATATCAATTGGTGTTATTGTTGACCAGGTACTTCAAACTATACAATTATCCGGAGCGGACATAGAAAATACCTCAAGTTTGATAAACAGTGCTGCATCGGAATACATCTTCGGTATTGGAAAAGTTGGTGGCGAAATAGTAACCTTAATAAACTTTGAGAAATTAGTTAAGCTTTGAGAAAATAAAGATATGAGGTAAAAGCAATGACGATTAGTTTTGATGAGTTAAATAATATCCAGATGGATGTTCTAAGAGAAATAGGAAACATCGGAGCCGGAAATGCAGTAACATCTCTAGCTAAAATGATTGATAAAAAAGTTGATATGGCTGTACCAAAGGTTAAAATAATGGGCTTTGATAAAGTCAGCCAGATACTTGGTGGGGAAGAAATTATAGTTGTGGGAATATTACTGAGTGTAACTGGAGATTTGACCGGTAATATGATGTTTATTCTGGATAATTATGCGGCTAGGCAACTGGTTAATATTCTTTTGGGAAGTGATTCCACTAGTCTTCAATTTGATGAAATGGAGTTGTCGGCTCTAAAAGAAATAGGTAATATTTTAACCGGATCATACTTAAATGCACTTTCAGGATTAACAAACTTAAGAATATTGCCTTCAATACCTGAACTGGCAATCGATATGGCTGGCGCCATATTAAGTGTTCCTGCCATAGAATTCGGTAAAGTGGGAGACTCTGTGCTATATATTGAAACAGAGTTTAGTGAAGGCATAACTAAAGTATTCGGGGACTTTCTTTTAATACCTGACGTTGATTCATACGAGGTATTATTAAAAGCATTGGGAGTTATAGAATAATGGATATAGAAATTGTGAAGGTTGGGATGGCTGATTTAAATTCAGCCCAACATCCTTGTATGATAACAACACTTGGGTTAGGCTCCTGTGTGGGCGTTGCTTTATACGATTCTGCTACTAAAATAGTTGGCTTGGCGCATGTAATGTTACCCAGCAGCGAACAAGCTAAAAACAACAGTAATCGGGCCAAATTTGCTGATACCGCCATTGTTCAGCTGTTAAATGATATGATAAGATTAGGTGCCCGAAAAGAGAGAATTACAGCAAAGCTTGCCGGTGGAGCCCAAATGTTCGCATTCAGTCAGGGTTCTGACCTGATGAGAATCGGTTATAGAAATGTTGTTGCGTCAAAGGAAAAATTAAAAGAGCTTAATATTCCGATTATATCGGAAGATACCGGAGGCAATTACGGAAGAACCATAGAAATATACTCAGAAGATGGAAGGCTTATGGTTAAAACAATTGGTTCCGGGACAAAACAAATATAGTTAGTAATGAAACAAAAATATATAACAAAAGAAAAGACTGTAGATATTCTTCACATAGCTTTATAGGCTGTGCTTTCAGTCGCTAATGGCAAATGAGAGGTAAGAATGGAGACAATTATGAAAATACCGTTTTTATTGGCAATGACGGCAGCTCTGGTAACCGGGTTTGTAAGTGTAGCGAAAAACGCGGGAACAAACCAGACATGTATAAGAATGATAATCGCCCTGGTAGTATTCTATATTATTGGAGCTATTTTGAGTTCTACTTTGTCCAGAATTGTTGAAGAACAAAACAGAATTAAAGAGGAAGCTGAAAAACAGCAGAGGCTGGAAGAAGCGAAGCTTGAACTACTGAAACGTGAACAGGAAAAGGTCGAAAAGCTGAAGCAAGAGGGACATTTGGGCACTAATCTGGATTTAGTCGCTGACAGTGACATGGATGACGGTTTTTCTCCACTAGATCTATCACAAGCAATCAGGACAAAAGTTAATGAATAGACATTTTGGTGATATATATAGTAAAAGTATGGAGGATTTTCATGTTTAGTGTAGACAATATCAATCAGCTTTGGAAACAATATACTGAGAATAAGGATCCTGTTGCAAAAGAAAAGTTGATTATTCACTACGCTTACCTTATTAAGTATGTAGCAGGAAGATTAAGTATTTATTTCGGTTCAAATGTAGAATTTGATGATTTAGTTGGATATGGTGCATTCGGGCTAATAGATGCCATTGAAAAGTTTGATGTTACGAAGGGTGCTAAATTTGAAACCTATGCCTCTTTAAGAATTAGAGGATCTATTATAGATAGTATCAGAGATCTGGATTGGGTACCACGATCTCTAAGACAAAAAAACAAGGAATTGGAAAAAGTTTATGTAGAGATAGAGAATGAAAGGGGCCATTCAGCAACCGATAAAGAAGTTGCTGAGAAACTCGGCATAAGTATGGATGAGTTTTATAGACTTCTTAACGATGTAAATGTTTCATCTATGATGTCACTGGAAGAGTTTATGGAGCAGAACTACGAGAGAGGTCTTGAGATTGTAAGTGAAAATACGGAGGACAAGCCTGAAGCTTCTTTAGAATTGAGTGAAATAAAAGAACTTCTGGCCGACTCTATTAATAAGTTACCCGAGAAAGAGAAAGCGGTAATTACATTTTATTATTTTGAAGAACTTACTTTGAAAGAAATAAGTGCCATAATGAATGTAACTGAATCAAGAATTTCGCAGTTGCATACAAAAGCACTTTTAAGGATGAGAGGCAAACTGTTCAGACACAAAATAATGCTTGAATCTTAAAGGAGAGTTTATGGCAAATCAAAATGAATTAAAAATTTTAGTCACTGTTTCTCCGGATGAATTAAAAGCGTTCATAACGCTTTATGCCAGTCAGGACAATTCAAAGGCAACGAAGGAAGAGATACTGGCTGCTCTTGAAAGTCAGAAGGTAACATACGGAATAAGAGAAGAGGTCGTTAATTTTTGCAGTGAGCAGCCCATCTACAACGAAGCCTTTTGTGTAGCTGAAGGTATTCCTGCTCAAAATGGAAAAAACGGATCGGTTATTTATCACTTTGATACTTCTGTAGATAAGTCACCCACTATTTTAGATGATGGAAGAATTAACTACAGAGAATTGAACTTAATACAATCCGTTAAGCAGGGACAGCTGCTATGTTCTTTAGTGCCTCCTGTTGCGGGAACTCAAGGAATGACAGTAAAGGGTAAGATAATACCAGCGATAAGCGGTAGACCCGCTGTTTTACCTAGAGGAAAAAATGTTTATGCCTCAGAAGACGGACAAAATCTTTATGCTTCAACTGATGGTGAAGTAGAATACCTTGATCCCACAAAAGTAAGTGTGTATACAAATCATGAGGTCGCTGCAGATGTTGATAATTCAACAGGAAACGTTAATTTTGTAGGAAGTGTAATCATAAAAGGAAATGTCTTATCCGGTTTCAGCGTTGAGGCTGGAGGTAATGTTGAAGTCTATGGTGTAGTTGAAGGTGCAACTATAAAGGCCGGAGGTAATATAATCCTGAGAAGAGGAATGCAGGGTATGGGTAAAGGTACTCTCATTGCCGGCGGAGATATAGTATCCAGATATATTGAATATTGTAATGTTGAGGCTCATGGCAACATTCAAGCTGAAGCAGTTATGCATAGTAATATAAAGTGCGGGAACAAGCTTGAGTTGACAGGTAGGAAGGGCCTGCTTGTGGGAGGTACCTGTAAGGTCGGAAAGATAATTATTGCAAAGGTAATTGGTTCTCATATGGCGACGGCCACAGATTTGGAAGTTGGTACCGATCCTACTGTAAGAGAACGTTATAAACAGGTTAAAGAAGAATTGAATTCAAGTGAATCTGACATAAGGAAAGCCGAGCAAGCTATAACTTTACTGAAAAAGCTTGAAGGTATGGGCTCTCTAACACCTGATAAGCAGGAGATACTTACAAAAAGCGTAAGAACAAAAATATATCTTTCTTCAAGAGTGGAAGAACTTAAAAATGAAATGGTGGTATTGGATGAAAAGCTGCAGCAGGAAGTAAGCGGAAAGATCCGCTCTCTAAATGTAATATATCCTGGTGTGAAGGTCACAATTGGTACCTGTACAATGTATGTCAAGGAACCTTTACAATATTGTACCCTGTATAGGGATGGAGCTGATATTCGTGTAGGGGCCGTTGATAAATAAATATTTCTGGAGGTTGATATGTCTATTAAGCCAATGGATTTTCAGGTTCTATATCCCAAAACCACTGAATTATCCAAAACGTATAATGACGAGGCCAACAAAAATCAGGCAGTACATCAGCAACAGGCTGAAACAAACCGTGACAGAATAGACCAAAGCTTAAAGCAGGTTGTTGCAAGAGAAAATGTACAACATGGACGTGTGAATGAAAAACAGCCTAGAGAAAATAATAAGCAGAATGAGAAAAAAAAGAACCAAAAAAATCCTGAAAATAAATCTAAGATTGATATTAGGATTTAACTGTTTGAGGTGAATATGGGAGCTTTTTATGTAAGTATTATATTTGTGGGGATTTTATTAATTATTGGATCCCTTATTTTTATTGCAATGGACAAAGTTAATGGTAAGGATTTTTTCAGGGAGTTCGACAGAAAAAAAGATGAAATGTTTAACCTTATTCAGGATTCGGAAGAGATGATTCAGGAACTCAACAAAATGTCAGACTATGTTGTGACAATGATTTCCGAAAAAAATCAGGAATATTTTGAAAAGGTAAACAACTCTGTTACTTATACGCCTTCAATACCTGTCAGGATCAAGCCGATCCCCCCGGTACCGGTTACTAATGTACCGGAGCTTGAGTTGACGGATAAAGCAGAGACAGTCATCAGGGAAGAAGTGGCTTCTGAGTCTCAAGAAGCCTTGCAGTCTAAAGCTCCTGAATTAGTATCTGAAATAGTAGAAGAAGCCGAAACTAAAGAAGCCGAAACAGAGGCTTTTAAAGAAAATACCAAGGAAGATACTGATTATAGAGAAAAACATGAAGTTAATAAATGGATGTCCAATATAACAGAAAGACTGACTGAAACTGATGCCAATAAATCCAGACTTGTTCTCAACCCAAAAAGACGAGAAGTTCTGAAAATGATTGAACAGGGAATGAGTAACGATGAAATAGCTGACAAGATAAAAATAGGCAAAGGTGAAATAGATTTAATCAGAGGGTTGAGTAAATGAGAAGAGTTCATGAGAAAAGTATTGTTCTTGGAATTGGTATAGGCATGATAATAACTTCTATTGCCGGACTTGTGTATTCAGGCGGTGAGAATGGCGAACAAGCTGATAAACTCACCAAAGAAGAGATAATAAGTATGGCAAAGAGTTACGGCATGGTTGAACCTGTACATTTGATTGAAGATGATTCAGCAGTAAGTACTCAGACCACTGGAAAATCAGAAGATAACACAGCTGCTCAAAGTACTGCCACAGATGCAGGAAATAACCCAACTCAACAACAAACAGATGGAAGCAGTGCTCAAGAGACAGCACCGGCAACACAAACTCCATCAATAGTAAATAATCAGGGCGACACTGAAACAAGAGATATAGTAGTAGAAATTAAGAGTGGATACAATTCCAATAAAGTGGCACAGATTTTATATGAAAAAGGAGTTATTGCAAATAAGAAAGAATTTGTTGATGTCATGGCTAAACACAGTGCCACAAAAAAAATAAATGTAGGTAGTTATACATTTAAGAAAAATGAAGATTACTTTTATATTGTTAACACTATATGTAACATAAAATAAACCGCTTTGCTTTGGCTATGGTATGTATAGTCTCAAGCAAAGCGGTTTTCCTTTTCTTAAGCGGCCAATGAACTTTTTCTGAGAAACTCTTCTCTAATAACTTTAAAAGCTATAGGTGTAAAGATTAGTACAGTTACCAACTCTGCAAATGGGTAGCAATACCATACACCTTTTAAGCCAAAAATCTTTCCGAACGTAAATGCTCCAGGTAGAATGAGTACTAATTGACGAAGCAGTGACATGACCAGTGATTTCACACCATGCCCTATAGATTGGAACATTGTAGTAACAATAATACCAAAGGATGCAGGGATAAAGCACAGGCTGATTACCTTAAGTGCATGTATACCAATTTCGGAATTCTGTTCGAAAATTGACAGGAGATTTCCGGGTATCAGTTGGAACAGAACTAATCCTAATGACATAATAACAAGGGTTACTGTCAGTGAGAGATTGAAGGTTTTATAGAATCTCTTCTTTTTATTAGCTCCAAAATTATAGGCCATAATAGGCATAGCTCCCTGAGTCAAACCAAAAACAGGCATAAAGACAAAGGATTGTAGCTTAAAGTAGATTCCCAATACTGCAATGGCTGTTTCCGAAAAGGACATAAGAATAGCATTCAATCCTGTGGTAGTGACTGAGCCTATAGCATTCATTACTATTGTTGGTGCTCCAACTTTATATATATTTATAACATTTTGCTTTTTAAGTTTAAGGCCTCTTAGTGTTAAATGGATATCATGGCTTTTTATTCTGAACATAATTATGACGTAAGTCATGGCAGTAAGCTGTCCGATAACAGTAGCGGTAGCAGACCCGGCAATACCCATCTCAGGAAAACCAAACAAACCGAATATCAAGATAGGATTCAGAATAATATTTGTAATTGCACCGATTAACTGAGATATCATCGGAATAAGCATATTTCCTGTGGCTTGTAACGATTTTGAATGAATTATTTCAATGAACATTCCTGCAGAAGCAGCAGTAACAATTGTTAAATAAGTAGTACCCATTGAAACTACATTTGGGTTATCCGAAAACAATGAAATAAACGGACCTGAGACTGTCAGTCCAACGACTACAAAAACTGCCGCATTTATTATTGCTAGAAACAAGCCTGTTCTGGCAGTAACAGTGGCTTCATCAACTTTACCTTCGCCAAGTTTTCTTGCTATAAGGGAGTTTGTTCCAACCCCGACACCAATAGCAAAGGCTAAAGTCAGCAACTGCATAGGGAAAGCTATTGAAACGGCTGTAAAAGCCTCCTCACCTAATTTTGAAACAAAATAACTATCCACTACATTATAGAGGGACTGAACCAACATTGAAAGCATGGCTGGGAGAGACATATTTGCTAAAAGCCTTCCAATTGGAACAGTACCCATTTTCTCTGATTTAAGATTCTCTTTTTGCATATAAACCCCTTCTGATTCTGTATAGATTATGCGTTATTTCAAACAATTGATTCTATCAATTATATCGAATAAAGTCAATTGATTAGTTTTATCTATTTATTGAATAAATTTGTTTATTCAATGAAAACATGAAAAAACCAAAGGGAAAAAACCAAACAATCAAAATATTTACGGGTTAATTGATTGTATATTATAATGGTGATAACAATAATTAGGGAGAAGCTTATGGAATATAACAAACTGGATGAAAGAATACTTATATCCTGGAGAATTTCACGCTTGATAAGCATATTAATTATAGGTGCTATTTTTGGTGTCGCTTTATTTTTCCTATCAAAAGCTGATTTCTTTGAATCCTGGTGGAATTATTCATTAATCGTAGCGGGTTTGATAATAGCGTATATGTTGGCAGGTTTATTTATTTATCCTGCAATAGAATACAGGCAATGGGGCTATAATATAACGGACGACAGAGTTGAAATCCGTCACGGAATATTTTTTATTAAAAATACTATCATTCCAATAGTAAGAATTCAGCACATAACGGTTTCACAGGGTCCTATAATAAGAAAACTGGGGATTTCGGTCATAAATATTCATACTGCCAGCGGACAATTCAGTATAGAAGGCATTTCCAATGCTGAGGCCAATTCAATTGCTGAAGGTTTACGGTTAAAACTATATAATAGGCTGGATGCTCAGGAGCAATAGCCTTAAGGATTTGGAGGATTAAAGTGGAATTTAAGCGTAAGCGAGGAAACTATCTTATTATATTTGAAAGAATAATAGAACTTCCAATACTTATAGTAGGAGCACTTGCCAGTATTGTTCTTGTTAAGAATTTTGATGTGCAGGCAATAATGCCATTGGTAGTTATTTTATTCAGCCCAATATCTAGATTAATCAACTACCTGTTTACATTCTATACACTGAAGGAAGATCACCTTCTAATTGAATCAGGGGTTTTCACAAAGAAAAGGGTGGAGATTCCGTTTACAACAGTCACTACAGTTGATCTTTCTCAGAACATATTATTTCAGTTCCTTAAAGTGTATAAAATAAAGGTTGACAACGCAAGTCAGACAAATGATACATCAAACAAGTCCAATATAGTACTGGCTCTAAAAATAAATGATGCGATAAAATTCAAAGAAATAATATCAAAAGGAAATCATATTGAAGGGGTAAAGGAAAAGGAAGCTGAAGAAGCTTCGATAAAAGCAGTTCCTCAGGACTTTATTAAGTTGGGACTGCTGCGATCCAAGTGGGTTTACTTTTTTAGTGTATTTGCCGTTGTAGGTCCGCTGTTTGGCATAATATCCCCAATAATTAACGACACGCTCAAAAATATGTTGGTGGGCGTTATTATAGCGATTTTGATAGTAACAGGCTACGTTTTTTCGGTAGCTCTGTCGCTGATAAAAAGCGTTGTAACCTATTACAACTTTATGGTATGGGCCACTGACGAGGCAGTAAAAATAAAATACGGGTTATTCAATAAAAAGAGTTATTCACTTCAGAAAAGCAAGATAAACGGAATTATACTGAAGCAGAATCTGCTTATGCGATTATGCGGCCTTTATACCATAGAAGTTATCGTTATTGGATACGGTGACTCGGGAAAAGAGGGCGAAACTGAGCAGGCAATTATTTTTCCAATCGCTTCCCTTGAAAAAATAAGAGGGATTGTTAAGAAACTTTTACCGGAGTACCATATGGATTACAGTCTCACTCGACCGGATACAAGAGCGCTAAAGTACTTTTTTGCCAGTCCCGTTTATATTTTATCCGTGATAGGGGCTATTGTTTTAGTAGTAGTTTCAATAAACATCAGTCAGGTTCTTGTTGCTGCAGCAGCGCTGTTAATGCTTATATTATCGACTGTAAGAGTGTTCCTGTGCTATAGCAATACCGGAATAAGTGTGGACAACAAAAATGTAGTGCTATCATCCGGAGGCTTTGGTAAAAAAGTGGCACTTATCAAGACTGCAAGTATTGAAAGCATAGCTTCAACCGGCAACAAATTAAAAAGGAACAGGGGTTTTGTGTCCATATCACTGGGCTATGTGGCTCCTGCTCGAGCAGCGCGAATGACTTCTTACAATCTGCCAGTGGAGCAGTTTACGTTACTGCAAGGTGTGTTGAGATACTAAATAGCAGGTTAAATAATGGTTAATAATGGTTTAAAATAAATTTTATTTTTTAGTATTGATTTGTTAAAGTTTCTGTGTTACTATATTTAAGCAGCGAAAATACACGCCGAAGTGGTGAAATTGGCAGACGCACTGGACTCAAAATCCAGCGTTAGTGATAACATGTCGGTTCGAGTCCGACCTTCGGCACCAAACTAGAGATACCAAGCGTTTCAGACGCTTGGTATTTTCCGTTTGTATCTTTTATCCCTTTAGAGATGAGAAACAATGATGTCATTAATTCAGTGAAAATTAATATCCACATTATTGGAGATACATATGTAAGTGTATTATCAACGTAAAAACCACTTTGCGAATTCATTAGACCAACGTATTCAGACCAAATAATAATTAAAATAAGATGAGTAAAAGTACCGTATAGTGACAGTATACCTAATTTGGAATAAGACCACCCTCTTATATTATTTTGATAATGTACATTAATAATATCATAGTGTAATATGAAATAAAAAATATATAAATAAATGGAAAATTAACTAGTGAATTTACAGCATGGTGATTAGAACTATTAAGGAAGTTTGAAAATTTCTAAATATATTTACATTATTTCCATAAAAATATATAATAATATGTAATATTCGCGTTGAAAAGGGAAAGTAAGCTAGTTTTCTTCATTTACAGAGAACCCCGTTTGGTGAGAGTGGGATTTGCGGAACTAGCTGAACAGGCCTTGGAGCATTGTACCGAAAAGTTAATGGATTTTATTAAACATATTTTTGTATGTTTCAGAATTTATTAATCTATTAGGCTACAACGGGTGCATCCGTTATTGTGCTATAGTATACTCACATCGAAATTATATGATAAATGTAGAACAGTTTGATGTGACGTACTAGATAAGACCTTTGTTGTGAGACAATGGTGAACCGGGGTGGTACCACGAAGCATTAGCTCTCGTCCCCAGGATATATTCCTGGAGGTGGGAGCTTTTTTGATGGAGCTTTTTGATGAGCTTATAAATTAGAGTTTATTAGTACAAATTCTTAAAGATTACTAGAAAGGATGATTTATTTGGGACAGAAATAATTGATGGAAGATTTAAAAATCTGACTAGGAGCATTAGTGATAAGAAGAATGGTTTGAAAATTATGGACAATGGAGGAGCCTGTATGAATAGTCAAGAAGAAAAAAATAATGAGTCAGTTTTTGATTCAAAAGTATCAGAGGAAAGACCCAAATTCCCTAAAAGGGTTGTAGTAACTGCTGGAATGCCCTATGGTAATAAAGAACTTCATCTTGGGCATATAGGAGGGGTTTTTGTTCATGCTGATACATTTGCACGTTTTATGAGAGACCGTATTGGAAAGGAAAACGTAATCTTTGTATCCGGAACTGACTGTTATGGCTCTCCAATACTTGAAAACTATCGACAATTGGTGAGTAAAGGTTCATTTGATGGCACTATTGACGAATTTGTAGAGTTTTATCATTCTAGACAAAAAGAGGTTCTGAAATTATACCATATTGATATTAACTTATTTGCTGCATCAAGCATTGGGCGTGCCGCTGAAATTCACCGAGAAATGTCTTCGAATTTTATTAATAGTTTGTATATTAATGGACACCTGAAGAAAATGACCACAGCACAATTCTATGACACCGAATATGATGTTTTTCTTAATGGACGTCAAGTTGTTGGACGGTGCCCAATAGCAGGCTGTTCATCAGAAAAAGCTTATGCAGATGAATGCTCCTTAGGGCATCAGTATATGCCCTCTGATTTAATTAACCCAAAAAGTACTCTTTCAGGGAAGGTACCGGAGATGAGGGATGTAACAAACTGGTATTTTAATCTTGATGTGTTTCATGATTTATTAATGCAATGGATTGAGGAAGCTAAGAAATATTCTGGATTTCGACACTTTGCGATTAAAAGTATTCAAGAGTTTTTAGAACCACCGGTTATATATGTTAAGAGAGAGCAACTTGATGTACTAAACAAAATACTAGATAAACTTCCTGAATGTACTCTGCGAGATGAAGAGAATAAGTCATCTGTCACTCTTGTTTTTTCAAGTGTCGAACAAAGAGAAAAGGCATGCCTGGAATTAGCAAAAAAAGCTATACGTTTTCGTACTGGTAAGACACTGGTGCCTTTTCGGTTAACTGGTAATATTGAATGGGGTGTACCTGCTCCTTCAATTGAAGAACTAGAAAACCTGACAGTTTGGGTATGGCCGGAGTCTTTATGGGCACCAATTTCATTTACTATGGCACATTTAGAGCAACAAGGCAAAGATAATGACACTTGGAAAAACTGGTGGTGTTCAAAAGACTCAAAAGTATTTCAGTTTATAGGTGAAGACAATGTTTATTTCTATGGACCTGTTGAAATGGCAATGTTCATGGGTCGGCAAGCTAACACTCCTTCTGCATATCCGCAGGAAGGTGAGTTACAGTTGCCTGAGTTAATAGTGAATAATCATCTTCTATTTCTTAATAAAAAAGCCAGTAGTAGTGGTGAAATTAAACCACCCTCAGCAAGAGATTTACTGGAATACTATACAGCAGAGCAATTGAGAGCTCATTTCCTTGGTTTAGGACTTGGGATTAGAAGTGTTGGCTTTCAACCTAAACCATTAAATCCTAATGCCAATGAAAAAGATGGTGATCCGGTATTAAAAGAAGGAAATTTACTTGCTAACGTATTTAATCGTGCTGTTCGGTCATGCTTTTATACAGCTCAAAAATACTATGACGGAAAAATCCCTGTAAAAGAAATTAGCTTGAATGTACTCCAAGAGTCAAGAAAAACTATCCTTGAGTTTGAGCGTTTAATGTACAAGTGTGATTTCCATATTTTAATGAACCTCATGGACACATATATCCGAAACATTAACAAATATTGGTCAAAAAACATTCGGCAGGCAGAGGAGAATAATGATACTGACCTCCGCTCTCAGGTATTAGTAAATACTTTCCATATGGTTAGGACAGCTACAGTACTTATGCATCCTATTGCACCTGAAGGAACTGAAATGATACTTGAGTATTTGAATCTTGATGAAAACTTTTGGAAATGGGAAAGGATTTTTGAACCTATATATGATTTTATGAATGATCCGTCAGAACATATACTAAAATTTTTGGAACCAAGGGTAGATTTCTTTGAAAAGCATCCCAGTCAGATAACCCAATTTGATTAAAACATATTATGTGAAAAATACTGGTACGTATGGTAATATGTAAATATATTATATTAAACAAGTAAGAAAAAATGGTAATAAACAGAACAAATCAGTCTAGATAACTGGATTATTTATATAAAATGATATATAATGGTGTAAATTGGGAAAAATGGAATTGGTGGTGGTTTATGTGCTTAGTAAGATCACTAAAAAAATTTCGAACGAAATACTTGTAACATTGCCCAACATAACTGAAGAGAAAGCTGAAGAGATTGATTATGGCCTTTATATGGCGTTTTCAGACGGACTTAAGCTAATCTCTGTTTTGATTGCTGCCATTATTCTTGGACAAGCCAGGTATGCCATAGTCGCTATACTTGTTTTTTCTGTCAATAAATCATATTTGGGCGGGATTCATGCTAAAACTCAATTAGGTTGTATAATCACCCATTTCGCAATTGTCTTTGGGTCAGTTTATTTATCGCACTATATAACATTTAGATACTTAAATATCTTTCTTTTTATAGTAGCCGGTGTTTTGGCTTACTTCTATGCTCCGGCAGACTTGATTTCCAAGCCTATAATTACCGAAAAAAGATGGAGGGAATTAAGGATAAAGGGAAGTCTGGTTATACTCATTTGGTTCCTGATAAGTTTATTTGTGTCTCGAGATTTTTCAAACACTATCTCTATAATGACCTTTATAACCACAGTAAATATTACACCGCTGGTGTATAAAATAACCAAGAATAAGAAAGGTGGGGTATTAACATGAAAAGGTTAAAAGTCAAGTTATTGGTTCTCACGGTTCTATCAACAATTGGAATTATAGCATCTACTGCATCAGCTGGGGCGTGCTGGTTCTTCTCATTTTATCAAAAGGAGTGCCCCAAATCATTACTCAAATAATTCGTCAAATAAAAAAAGGCTATATGCCTTTTTTTATTTGCAATGTCTGCACAAACTTCATATTCTCTATATCGATATCTATTGAGTTAACTATGGAATTATAGTTTTTAAGGATTTTTTCGACAATGCTTAACCCGTGCCCCCTATCATTTCCCTTGGTGGAATACCCGTCAACTTTTATTTTATCAATATCAGGAATTGAACTACAGCTATTACTTAATTCAATTATCAAATTGGAATCAGAATTTGATAAGTATATCTCGACAATTTTACTTTCGCTTTCCAGAGCAGCTTCAATAGCATTATCCAAATGAATCCCAAGCACTTCGCATAGTTCAGATATTTTCACATTGGGGATTGAATCAATTTCACTGGTACATTGTACAATAAACTTTATGCCCTGTTTATGAGCATAATCCTTCTTAGAAGAAATTAATCCAAAAAGGCCGGCATTCTTTATGTCAAATAATGAAGTGTCAAGGAACTGGTCCCCGGTATTCACTATTTCATTTATATAGGTAGTAGCTTGATCATATTTTTTCATTTTAAGCATTGCAGAAATTACTGTCAAATGGTTAGCTTGATCATGCTTAAACCTCCTCAGGTCTTGTAGTACCAGTCCTAGAGACTCATTGTAAAAGGCCTGTTGCTTTTGCTCTTCAATTCTCAATTCAAATTTCTGAAATTTATATATGTACCATATAGATATAATTAAGTAAACGAAGGTTGTAATAAAAACTGATAAGAAGGAAATAAAGTCAATATCCGATATAAAATGTAAACCGCCTAATGAAACCATAACGAACAAAGCTATTGCCAATAAGAAACCTACTGATTTCAAATTTTTAATTCGACCTAAAAATTTGAAAAATGACATGAGAACAATAAGCACTAAAGCAACTGCATATATCATTACATTGATAATAAAAAACAAAAAGATATCTTCTGAAGCTAGCGCAGGTGACATGTCGATTTTCAAAAGTATAAAAAGTAATGGAACTGCAGCATTTCCAAGTCCAACACAAAGAATAACAATAAAGAATGAAAGAATGGATCTTAAGATATCAACCTTCAGTATAAATCGAATACTTAAAACACAGATTATAAGCAATAAAATTGACTTTAAAAACTGTAAGTTATTTGGCACATTGAGTTTTTCGGTCCAAATCGTCGATATTAATCCATTTAAAATTCCAAATGATAGAATAAAGGCTGTTAATCTCAATCCAATTGCATTGACAGAAAAGCTGGTTTTTAGGAAAAAGTAAACCAAAAGGGCCGTTACCATTGCAAATATTGTATTGACAATCATAAAACCTATAAACACAATTATTTCTCCTACAATTATGATAATATTTTTAGGGCATAACTGACTAATGAAAAAAATGGAAACACATAAATATGATATAACAATTTCTCTAAAATTACAATATTCGGCAAATAATTAATAAACATATTTGTTATTTGACATTTATAGTGATTTATATATGTTGACAATATGTATAAACAATAATATAATTTGTTTATTATACAAGTAAACAATGAGGTGAAAAAAATGCTTAATAATCTTATAAATATGAGTATCGACGAAATAAGAGATGGATACTCATTTAACAAAGAGTGTAATAGCTATGTTTGTAATATCTGCCGAAAGAAGTTTGAAGAGGGAGAGGTATTTCAATCCGGTAACAGATTTTTTAGTGCTAACAGAATGATTGGAATTCATATGGTGGAGGAACACCCGGATATGCTTGAGATACTGGCTTCACATAATAAAAAGTATACAGGTATTACCGATAATCAAAAGGAAATTTTACAAATGCTTTATTTAGGAATGACAGATAATGAAATAGCGAAAAAAACAGGTGTAGCAGCAGCCACAATTCGACATCAAAAGTATATTTTTAGAGAGAAAGCAAAACAGGCAAAGCTTTATCTTGCCATTTATGAGTTGGCTCATAACGGAGTTGATAAAAATAAAGTTATATCTGAAAAAAGCGAAGAAATAATTGATATTCATGGGGGTGCTAAAATGGTAGATGAGAGATATATGGTAACAAAAACTGAAGAGGATAAAATACTTGAAGCAATGTTTTCATCCTTATCACCACTTAAATTAAAAGTGTTTTCCAGTAAAGAAAAAAAGAAAATAGTTATACTTAAGAAGATTTCCGAGCAGTTTGAGAAAAACAAACACTATTCGGAAAAAGAGGTTAATGCAATATTAAAACAAATCCACGAGGACTTCGCAACCATAAGACGTTACCTTATAGAGTATGGTTTTATGGATAGAACTAATGATTGTAAAGAGTATTGGTTGAAGTAAGGCCTCAATTTTAATTATAATTTTCTCCTTGGGTATATTGAATTATCAAATACAACAGTATATAATAGTTATGTTAAACAGAATAATTCGTTAGGTGAGGTTCCTATACAGATATATGCTGCTGCCCGGAAACATCGAGAGATGCCAATGGGTCAACAGGTACTACCGAAATAAGGTTTTACTTAATGTAGCTGGATTATGTTATTTCCTAAGCTGTATAGTGCTAAAACTCAACGAGTGAAGGTGTTTTTTTATGCGTATAAACCGTCACTCGTAGTGTCGGTTTTTATTGTCTATGATTTATATTGCACAGATAAAAATTATCACTTAAGATATATTTTTCTACAGTATTTATTTGTTTTGTAAAGGAAGGTGAAAGGTATGGATTGTGACCCTGATAGTAGGCATTTAGAATTGAATAAGACATTTAAAGGGTTTATTTTCCATGCCATGATTATATCTTAAATTAATGGTTTATGGTCTGAGAAGATTAGCCCTTGTTTCAAAATTATTTTTAAGAGGGTGAGAGAAATGCTGGATATATTTAAGACTATAAACAACGAAATTGTACGTGTAAATTCCTTCGAGGAAGGTTCCTGGGTCAACCTTGTCAACCCTACAGAAGAAGAAATAAATAGTGTTAACAGCGCTCTGAACGTTGAAATGGATTTTCTGAAAGCTGCACTGGACGAAGAAGAAAGAGCGCGTATTGAAAGTGATAGTGGACAAACACTCATAATTGTTGACATACCCATAGTTGATAAAGAAGGTAAGATGAATGTTTACACAACAATTCCTCTTGCTATCATACTTATAAAACATATCATTATTACTGTTTGCTTGAAGGAAGACACCATTTTAAGCGATTTTCTCAATAACAAGGTTAAGTCCTTCCTGACCCAGTATAAAACCAGATTCGTGCTTCAAATTCTGTACAAAAATGCCACTAGATATCTTCAATACCTGAAACATATAGATAAAACCAGCAGCAGGATTGAGCAGGAAGTATACAAATCCATGAAAAACAAGGAAGTTATTCAGATGCTTAAGCTGGAGAAGAGTCTTGTATACTTTTCAACTGCCTTAAAATCCAATGAAGTTGTTCTGGAAAAGCTGATGAAATACGAACATATTAAGAATTATCCTGAAGATACAGAACTTCTTGAGGACGTTATTATAGAAAACAAACAGGCTATCGAGATGGCCAATATATACAGCAGTATTCTGTCAGGAACCATGGATGCGTTTACTTCGGTTATATCAAACAATCTGAACATTGTTATGAAATTTTTAACGTCAGTTACCATAGTTATGGCCATTCCGACCATGGTTTCCAGCTTTTTTGGTATGAATTTGAAGAATCTACCATTTGAGAACAACCCTATCGGATTCTGGATTGTTCTGGCTATTTCGCTGGTAACCTGTTTAGCTGTCGGATATACTTTATTCAAAAAGAAATTATTTTAATTCTAATGGAAAAATTAAAGTGCCCTCTCAATAGGGCACTTTTTATCTTTCTATTAAGTTGCCAGAACCGTCATAAA
Source organism: Bacillota bacterium (assembly GCA_023393115.1). Taxonomy (GTDB): domain Bacteria; phylum Bacillota; class Clostridia; order Acetivibrionales; family DSM-1351; genus Ruminiclostridium. Next base: position 68,571 of record JAEWMS010000033.1, on the reverse strand, counting down.
AGCTTTCATCAGTATGTCTCAAAATACCTTGGCTATCATAGAACTCCTCATCAGCCTGCCTTAAAATACCCATAAAGTCAAAATAATCATCACCGGGGTCGCGTAAAATACCTTCACTATCAAAGTAGCTTTCGCCGGGATTTCGCAAAATACCTTGACCATCGTAGTATTTATCTTTAAGGGAATACAAAATCATCACTCTTTCTGGAGTTTTTATTTATATCATTATAACATACATTTACAAAGTCAGAAAAGGGTATTTTACCTATTTTGTATCCAAAATTTTGAAATAAGTCTTCTTCTGTTTATTTATATATCGCGTAGCAAATTTCTTGGAGTATTTATTGGTGTATTCTTGATTACAGCAGTGGTTGTGCTATAATCAAATAAAGTTTTAGTACTTTTTACATTTTTTGAACTATAATTTTATCCTCCTTTATTCGCCTCACAGCGGATATTGGAGTAGATAAATTTCATAAAATTTTGTGACCACTAAGCGGCTCAAAGCCACCTTCGGTGGCTCATGGAGGTTAATATGACAGCTAATATTGATAACACATATGATATAGTCATAATTGGAGCTGGAGCTGTAGGGTGTGCTGTTGCCAGGGAACTATCCAGATATGATTTAAAGATAGCAGTACTTGAGAAGGAAAGCGATGTTGCCGCCGGAACCAGCGGCCGGAACAGCGCAGTTGTCCATGCCGGCTTCAACAACAAGCCGGGCAGCCTCATGGCAAAGCTTTGCGTGGAAGGCAACGAAGGCTTCGAGAAGGTCTGCTCGGAACTGGACGTACCCTACAAGAAAACCGGAAAGCTGATCGTTGCCTTCGATGAGAGCGACTTCGCCGGCATTGACAAGCTTATAGAGAACGGCCGCAGGAACGGCGTAAAAGGGCTCGAATTCGTCGGCGCCGATGTAGTTAAAAAACTTGAGCCCCACGTTGGTGGTATCGGCGCCATGCTGTCTCCAAACACAGCAATAACGAGCCCTTTTATTTACACTGTAGCTCTTGCTGAAAATGCCGCACAAAATGGAGTAAAGTTTTTCTTTGAAACAGAGGTTAACGGTATAACAAAGAGGGACGAGCTTTTCAGGCTTAGTGCCGGGAAAAAGCATTTTTTCAGCAGATATATAGTAAATAGTGCAGGGCTGTATTCAGACAGAATAGCATCACTGGCAGGCGAGAAGGGGTACAAGGTTTACCCCTGTCGAGGAGAGTACTTTATATTGGATAAAAGAACCAGCCAGTATCTCAGCATGCCTGTTTACCCTGTGCCCAGACCCGGTATAGGAGGACTTGGCGTACACCTGACACCTACTGTTGAAGGTAATATACTCATAGGCCCGAGTGCAGAATATATTAAGTCAAAGAGCGACTACAGTGCCACGAAAAACGTAATGGACCAATTATTTAAAGAGGCCAAGGAACTGCTTCCTCCTCTTGAAATGAAGCATATAATAAGAAGCTATACAGGCATAAGATCAAAGCTTGTAGGACCGAAAACCGGTGGCTTTGGGGATTTTATAATAGAAGAATCCAAGGTTGTACCGGGCTTAGTCAACCTCATTGGAATTGAATCTCCTGGGCTAACTTCCTCTGTACCTATTGCAAGAATGGTCAGGGACATAATTACGAATAAGGAAGAACTTGTTGAGAAAAAAGACTTTATTTCAACAAGGAAGGGTATTGTTTCATTCAGAGACCTGACTTTGGAGCAGAAGGAGCAGCTCATAAAAGAGTGTCCAGATTACGGTGAAATAATTTGCAGATGCGAGGGCATTACAAAGAAGGAAATTCTGGACGCTATAAACAATCCCCTCGGAGTAACAACTCTGGCAGGTATAAAATACCGTGCACGGCCCATGATGGGAAGATGCCAGGGAGGCTATTGCCTTACCAGAATTGTTGATATACTTAAGGAGCAAAAGGGAATTGAGCCCGAGGAGGTAACTATGAGAGGAAATGACTCAAAGCTGTTTACCGGACGGGTTAAGTGATTGCTATGTTTGAAGATAAAGTATATAACAGCTGAGTAATTGTGTGTTGGCGGAAAGGTCGATAGATATGATAATAAACAAGGATTTGATAATAATCGGGGCCGGCCCGGCTGGTCTGGCTGCCGCAATAGAGGCAAGAAAAAGAGGAGTAGCAGATATACTGATTTTGGAAAGAGAGCCTGTTGCGGGCGGTATATTAAACCAGTGCATTCATGATGGTTTTGGTCTGATAAAGTTCAATGAAGCTTTAACCGGGCCGGAATATGCTAAGAGGTACATAGATAAGGTACTGGAAATGGGCATAGAGTTAATAACCAACGTCATGGTACAGGATATCGACAGTGAAAAGACTGTAACCACAATAAGTCCTGACGGAATCAGAGTGTATCAGGCAAAAGCAGTTATACTTGCCATGGGCTGCAGGGAGAGAACCAGAGGTGCTATTTGCATACCGGGAAGCCGCCCTGCAGGAGTATTTACGGCGGGTGTAGCTCAAAACCTTGTAAATATCAGAAATGTAATGATAGGTAAAAACATTGTTATTTTGGGTTCGGGGGATATAGGTCTTATTATGGCCAGGAGACTTACCCTGGAGGGAGCAAATGTATTGGCGGTAGTTGAGAAGCTTCCATATTCAAGCGGTCTCCAGAGAAATATAACCCAGTGCCTTGATGACTTCGGTATTCCGCTTTTGCTGAGCCATACCGTTACTAATATAGAAGGTAAGGAAAGAGTTTCAGCAGTTACAATATCAAAGGTAGATGAAAAAGGTAACGTTGTTCGCGGAACATCAATGAAATACCAGTGCGATACCTTAATACTGTCGGTAGGACTTATTCCGGAGAATGAATTATCCTTAAATGCGGGAGTCGAGATTGATAGTGTAACGGCAGGAGCCCGTGTAGACGAAAGTCTTCAGACAAGTATTCCCGGAATTTTTGCCTGCGGAAATGTTTTGCAGGTTCATGACCTTGTAGATCATGTATCAACAGAAGGTGAGCTTGCCGCATCATCAGCAGTTAAGTATATAAATGCTTGTAATACAAGCATTGTTGATGACAGGAAGGTAAGCGAAAGTTCAGCTGCCTATGAGCAGGAGGCAATAACGGTTAAGGCGGGCAAGGGTATAAGATACGTGTTGCCACAGGTTATCAGGCCCAAAAGTACAATTACCTTTTCAATGAGAGTAGTTAAACCTGACAGAGAAAGGACAATTATTTTCAAAGCAGGAGATAAAATTATTAAGAAAAGAAAGTATGTGGCATTGAACCCTGCCGAAATGATACGTTTAGACCTGAATTCAAGTGAACTCAGAGATATCGGTGAACTGGAGGTCTGCATAGATGGAAACTAAAAAAGAGATAATATGTATTGTTTGCCCCAACGGCTGTAGAATGAATGTATTTATAGATGAACAAAACAAGGTTACTCGCGTAGATAATGCCTTATGCAGAAACGGCAGAGCCTACGCGGAGACCGAAATACAATGTCCCCAAAGAAGCCTGACCTCAACAATAAGAGTTAAAGGAGGTTCTTTTCCTTTGGTCAGTGTCAGAAGTAATAAGCCAATTCCAAAGGAAAAATTACAGGAAGCTGTCAAGCTGCTCAGAACAATAGAACTCACGGCACCTGTTGACTTTCATCAGGTTATTGTCAGCAACATACTGGATACTGGAGCCGATATAATCACAACCAAGCAGGTATTAAGTAATGACCGAAAAAATTAATTGCCGAAATTGTAAGCACTACTTTATTACATGGGAAAAAAATATGCCATACGGTTGTCGGGCCTTTGGCTTTAAAGCCAGGCAGTTACCGTCACTGGTGGTTTTCCAGTCCTCGGGGAAACCTTGCCAGGCATACGAGGAAAAGCCAAAAAGACCTTAGGAGGCATTGTAAAGTTCATCAGCAGGCTTATAAATTCCATTAAGATTATCATAAATTACCCCGCATTTTCCCAATTCCTTGGACTTGGTAAAATATCTGCACTTTGCAAAAGCCTCTTTATTAACCGAAGCACAGATATGGCAGGGAATACTACCTGAACAGCTGCCAAGCATTATTCCTTCAAGTGCCTCCAGTTTTATTATGCTGCTGTTTAGATTTGTTGAAATGAAATTTCTATAATAATTTTTCGAATCAAGAACCTCAAAGTTAATGCAAGGGGTCTTGAAAAGCCACGGAATCTGCTCCTCCTCTTCAATATAGGAAGGACCCAACATCAACGTGGGATCAGGTATAATACAAGGTAACAGAGAACTGCTGGCCTCATATTGTCCTTGAGAGCAAACATATTTTTTTATTATCCTGTCATAACTAAGATGCTTGCAAAAGGCACAGGATCGGAAAGATTCTATTTTATGCCTGAAATAAAGCTTTGAACCGAAGATGTTCATAAAATGAAACCTGTAAATCAAATCTGCAGAAATCAATCCCGATTTTTTTAAATAACTTACTATCATATTCATTTTACTGGATAATAATTCCATAAAATTTCACCTCTGGGATATTTTAACATAAACCGGAATCTAATTACCTATATTTCCCAAATAGAAACATGCTTTGTACAATCCTATCGGAATTTGTACTGGTCATATATATAAAACTTACAAAAAAATACTAATTATGTTGTAAAAAAGGATTTTCTCTTCTTATATAGAATGAATTAATTGGAAAAAGCATTTGGAATAAAAAATAGAGTGGGAAAAGCAGGAATAAGTTTATTTATGTATTATATGTGCTATTAATTGAATATTTTGGAGGAAAAAGGCATTGGAATTAAATATTAAAGAATTGGATTTGAAGCTCAAAGAACTAAATTCGAGAAGGTTGAAGCTGTTTATTGTAAATGCGGTAATCATTATTTTGTTTGTAATACTTTATTTAATGGTGGCATTTTATCTACGAGATCATTTTAACGTTTCCAGTAGAACGATAAGGTATGGGTGTCTTCCGATTATTTATGCTTTATATTATATTTTGAAAAGTAAAAAAGGGAATTTCAATAAGCTATATAACGAATTTATTATCAAAGATGTTTTACAAAACCTGTATCCCGAATGGACCTATCATAATGAAGCAAAGATAGACGCTGAAACAGTTTATCAGACTTATCTGATTAGAAGGGGGAGCAATATCGATGTAACAAATAATATCAGCGGATACATTAGCAATACATACTTTGATTTTTCGGAAATTAAAGTTTTGAAAAATCAGTTTCTGGGGGCAAGACTCCCTAAGAAATTGTTTCATGGGTATTTCTTTGTATTTAATAACAATAAAAAGATTGAGTCCAGGCTGTTTGTCAGACCATCACTAATAAGAGATTTTGGTAGCATGGACTTTAAAGAAGGAAAAATCCAGACTGATACCGGTGAGTTTGATAATAGATTTACTACATATTCCGAAGACCCGGTTACAGCCCGATATATTCTCACACCCGCCTTGATGTCCAGAATGCTGGATTTTGACGCTAAATATGCAAATTTGATTTCATTTCTATTCTATAAAGACAAGCTCTATATAGCTTTTAAGGGCAAGAAAAATTTTCTTGAGCCTGCGTTACATAAAAAAATAACCGGTGAGACCATCAGAAGGCAGATGGATATTTTCAAATTAATAGGAGCCGTGGTTGATGAGCTGAATATTGATACGCACATATGGATGACAGAAAACAAGAGTCAGGAGGAACAGTAAAATGTTTAGATTTATATTAATTATACTTTCAAGTTCTGCCTTATATTATTTTACCAGGGATATAAAGCTGGCGGCAGGTTTATTTACTTTACTAACACTTGGATTAATATGGAGCATTCAAGTGTCGGCTGTTCAAAAAAAAGAGTCAATTAATCAAGCAATCGGAAACATAGAAGACGCTTTTCAAAAAAGGCACGATATACTATCTAAGATATATGAGACCACAAAGGGACTTATCAAGTTCAAGGAAAATGAAATGGAAGCCATTGTTGTTATGATGAATAATGTCAAAAATACCGGATCAGGCTTTAAAGAACGTCTTAGGGCTCAGGACCAGGTGAAAAGCATTCTTATCAACAATCTTGAAAAGCTCAGAGACGAGAAGGTTAGCAACCAGTTTTTGATTCTGACTCAGTCAATTAATGAAGTAGAAGAAAACTTATCAGCAGCAAGAAGATTCTATAATTACTCAGTAAAGGAGTATAATTCTGAAATAGGCACTTTTCCAACATCTGTTATAGCTAAAATAAAGGGTTTTCAGCCAATGAGCTATTTTGAAGTGGAAAATGAAAATATAAAGGAAAATATTGAAATCAAATTCTAATTTGTTTTTATCTATTATCCTATTCAATTCATTAAAGTTAGTTTACTTTTTACGTCTATTAAGAGCTGTTGTGATATAATTAGGCTGACAGTTAGTTTTAGAATTAAGAATACAGGATAGTAGGGAATTATTAAATGGAGACACACATGAAAGATTTTGTTCACCTGCATGTACACACCGAGTACAGTCTATTGGACGGTTCAAACAGGGTCAAAGACCTGATTCAAAGAGTTAAAGAGCTTGGAATGAACAGTGTTGCCATAACTGACCACGGAGTTATGTATGGTGTTGTAGACTTCTATAAGGAAGCAGTTAAAAATGATATAAAGCCCATACTTGGATGCGAAATATATACGGCAAAGCGTAGTATGCAGGATAAACAGCCCGGGCTGGATTCTGATTACGGGCATCTCGTACTACTGGCAAAAAATCAGACAGGGTATAAGAACCTTATGAAAATAGTATCCCTTGGATTTACCGAGGGTTTTTATTACAAACCTAGAGTTGATTATCAGACTTTGGAAAAGTACTCCGAAGGCATTATTGCTCTCAGTGCCTGCCTTTCGGGAGATATTCCGACTGCAATTCTCAACAACGATTATGAAAGGGCGGCCGAACTGGCCAGAAAGCTCAATTCCATATTTGGACAGGAAAATTTTTATCTAGAATTACAGCATAACGGCATAAGCGATCAGAATTTAGTAAACCAACAGCTGATAAGGCTATCGCGGGAACTTGGAATACCTCTTGTAGCTACAAATGATTGTCATTTTCTCACAAGAGAAGCGGCTCGTTCCCATGAAATACTTTTATGTATTCAAACGGGAAAAACCATAAACGATGAAAACAGGATGAAATTTAACACCGATGAGATATACGTAAAATCACCGGATGAAATGTATGAAAATTTCAAGAATGTTGAAGCTGCACTTCAGAATACAGTAAAAATCGCAGATATGTGTAATGTGGAACTGGAATTTGGGAAGCTGCATTTACCCAGCTTTGATGTCGAGGAGGGATATTCTCCCTATGAATATCTCAGAGAAAAGTGCTACATGGGCTTAAACCAAAAATTCGGAGAGAATTGCGGTGAAGAGGTCAAGCAAAGACTAGAGTATGAACTCTCTGTCATATCCAAGATGGGGTATGTAGATTACTTCCTGATTGTTTGGGACTTTATCAGGTATGCCAGGGAAAATGACATAATGGTTGGTCCGGGAAGAGGCTCTGCAGCGGGAAGCCTTGTTTCCTACTGCCTTGGAATAACCAGTATCAATCCTATGAAATACAACCTTCTTTTTGAAAGATTCTTAAATCCCGAAAGAATCAGCATGCCTGATATAGATATCGACTTCTGCTATGAAAGAAGGCAGGAGGTAATTGATTATGTTATCAGCAAATACGGTAAGGACAAGGTTTCACAGATAATAACCTTTGGAACCATGGCTGCAAGAGCTGCCATAAGAGATGTGGGCAGGGCACTTGATATACCATATGGAGAGGTGGATATCGTTGCAAAGATGATACCATTTCAAATAGGTATGAATATAAACAAGGCTCTGGAAATCAACCCTGAGCTAAAGAAAAAGTATGAGCTTGAAGATCAGACACGTTTGCTTATTGACACGGCAATAAGCCTTGAAGGGCTACCCAGACATGCTTCAACCCACGCTGCCGGAGTTGTTATATCTAAAGAACCCATTGTTGAATATGTTCCTTTGCAGCTCAATGAAAACAATGTAACCACACAGTTTACCATGGGTCTTCTGGAGGAGCTTGGTCTGCTTAAGATGGATTTTCTTGGATTGAGAACACTCACTGTAATACGTGATTCGGTAAACCTGATAGAACTGGGTCATAACAAGAAAATTGATATAAGCAATATAAATTATGATGACACCGATGTATATAAAATGATAGGTGAGGGCAAGACTGTTGGTATATTCCAGCTTGAAAGCGCCGGTATGACCCAGTTTATGAAGGAACTACAGCCCAACTCACTTGAAGACATAATTGCGGGCATTTCCCTGTACAGACCCGGCCCTATGGACCAGATACCCAGATATATAAGAAATAAAAACAACCCAGGAGAAATCAAATACCACCATCCCCTCCTTGAAAACATACTGAATGTTACTTACGGCTGCATGGTCTATCAGGAACAGGTAATGCAGATAGTAAGAGAATTGGGGGGATATTCTTACGGTAGATCCGACCTTGTCAGACGTGCCATGTCCAAGAAAAAGGTTTCGGTAATGGAGCAGGAACGTAAGAACTTTATATATGGTATAGACGATGAAGAGGGTAATGAGGTAGTAAGAGGAGCTGTAAGAAATGGCGTCGATGAGTTTACCGCAAACAAGATATTTGACGAAATGATGGACTTTGCCAGTTACGCCTTCAACAAATCCCATGCAGCTGCGTATGCTGTTGTTGCTTATCAGACGGCATGGCTAAAGCACTACTACCCCGTTGAATTTCTTGCAGCCTCATTAAACAGCTTTTTGGGTAGCAGTGACAAGGTTTCACAGTATGTAAATGAATGCAAGGCGCTAAACATAAAAGTTCTGCCTCCAGACGTAAATGAAAGCAGTGTAAGGTTTACAGTTGTCAATCAGAAGATTAGATTTGGACTGGCAGCAATAAAAAATGTAGGTGAAAATGCCATACAGTCAATGATTACAGAACGTACTGAAAACGGCATGTTTACGACTTTTTTGGACTTTTGTCAGAGAATAGAAGGTCGGGAAATAAATAAAAGGTGCATTGAAAGTCTCATTAAGTGTGGAGCCTTCGACTCATTAAATGTATACAGGTCCAAGCTTATGGCCGTTTATGAGCGATTTCTGGATGGAATTGCCCAATCACGGAAGAAAAGCATGGAGGGACAGCTGTCCATATTTGATTTAATGCAGGAACCCCAGGAGTCTCTCCAGGAGGATTATCCGGATATTAAGGAGTATCCGCCCAATGTTATGCTGGCAATGGAAAAGGAAATGCTGGGACTATATGTTTCAGGCCATCCGTTGAGCGAATATCAGAGTATTCTTGATAGAAATGTAAATCTGCTCAGCAAGGATATGTTGGTGGGTGGGAATGATGAAAACGGTGAAATTGAACTGGAGCTGAAAAAGCTTACTGACTCAATGCGGGTAACTGTTGGAGGAATAATTGTATCAAGAAAAACCAAGACTACAAAAAATAATAATCTGATGGCTTTCATAGGGCTTGAAGACCTCTATGGAACAATGGAACTGATAGTATTTCCTACTGTTTATGAGAGGTATTCGCAACTGCTTCAGCAGGAAAGTATTGTAATAGTAAATGGAAGACTTAGCTTAAAAGAGGATGAACAGCCTAAAATCATCTGTGAAGAGGTATTGCCTATAAAAAGCCTTGAAGAAAAAGGTCTGTATATGTATTTCGACAGGGAAATGACCAGAGAAGAAAGTACTTCTTTGATTGCGCTGTTAAAATATTTTAGTGGCACAACTCCCACATATATTCGAAAAGTAAATGACAGCGGCTATAAAAAATTAGACAGGCAATACTGGATAGATGTCAATAATGATATACTGGAGGAACTTGAATTCCGGCTTGGGAAGGATAATATAAGTTTAAAATAACGGTGCTTAATATTGATTTTTGGTGGAAAATAATATAATATAAATGTCGAGGTGGTTAAATGGACAACCTGGAGGATAAAATATCCGGAGAGTATGTTGCAATAAAAGCAGACGAAAACGGAGTTACTATCATCGGTTTAACACGTGGAAAGGATACTAAATTTCATCATACCGAGAAGCTCGATAGAGGTGAGTTACTTTTAGCACAATTTACAGAAAATACATCTGCTATAAAAATCAGAGGCAAAGCCACTGTTTATTGCAGATATGGCACTATTCAATGCGGCGAATAACAATTTGAAAGGTAGTGTAGATGATAATGTGGACAGTGGTATACATGGCCCAAAGCAAAGAAGTAGCAAATCAGCTGCAGGAGCTTTTGTCCAATGAAGGTATTCTTGTGAAGCTCAGGCCAATAAGTAAGAACCATGAAAACAATGATAATTACTTTGAAGTACTTGTTCCTGAGGCGGAAGTTGAGGAAGCACATAGCGTTATTATTGAAACGGGTTATTAATAAAACTAAAAAAAATAGCTCCGCGCTTATTAGCCCGGGGCTATTACTACGTATAGATAAAATCTTTTCAAAGAAATCAAAAATTTATATATACATGCAACATTTTGTACCGGATTACGTAAAATGAAAGGAATGAGAAAATTGTATTATGTTGATATACCTTTAACTGTAAGATATGCTGAAACCGACAGAATGGGAATTGTTCACCATTCGAATTACCCCGTCTGGTTTGAGGCTGGAAGAACCGAATTCATTAAACAAAACGGGATTTCTTATTCTGAAATTGAAGAGCAGGGAATACTCCTACCCCTGCTTGAGCTTAGATGTAAGTTTATCAGTTCATCAACATATGAGGATAGAATAATTGTTAGAACCAGTATAAAGAGTTATACTAAGACCAGATTGACCTTCTATTATGAGGTTTTTAAGGAAACAAATATGAAGAATCCCATAACTACCGGTGAAACTGTTCATGTATGGACAAATACCAGTTTGAAACCCATTAATCTGCAAAAGTGTAACGAAAAACTATTCAATATAATTGCTGAAAATGCAATAGGAGAAATAGAATAATTGTCACAAAAACAATAAATACTCAAATTTCTTGTAGAGAAAGAAAAGTTGCACTAATTTATTGTTCTGTGTTAAACTATGTTTACTTTGAAGCATAATTGACTTTGGCAAAATTCTGTCAGATTTTATTAAGTATCGGGTGGTGTTCAGTGAAAAAAAATATTCCAAATCTACTAACTTCGCTTAGGCTAATAATTGTACCTGTTATGGGTTATTTCCTGTATTTGGGTAATTACCTTCCGGCGATGATTCTTTTTGCATTTGGCGGCTTCACAGATATACTTGATGGATATATAGCCAGAAAATACAATTTAATAACAAAGTGGGGAAAGTTTTTTGACCCGTTGGCTGATAAGTTAATGCAGATAACTGCATTGGTGTTTTTAGTGCTGCACCGCTTTATACCTACAATAGTTCTTGTAGTTGTTATTATTAAAGAGGCATTAATGTTAACAGGCGGTATTATGCTATATAGAAAAGGAAAAACTGTTATTGGTGCAAACTGGTATGGAAAGCTTGCTACAGTTATTTTCTATTTCGCCATATTGGCAACCATTATACTTAGTCTGGATAGTCTTAATAATATATATACAACTATAGCAATTAATATTGCTTTAGGCTTGGCTGTAGCCTGCACATTATTTGCTCTTGTAATGTATATCATTATTTACTTTAAGTTTTCTAAGAATTATGAAAATAGCACAAAATAGAGAGAATCTATAAAAATAACTACTGTAAATCTTCGGAGAAATAAGATACACTTTTAGGTGTATCTTATTAATTTATTGCGATACTTAATAAAATGGATAATTGATTTAATAATTATTAGTATTAAATAAAAAAAATTAATGTTTATTTTGCTAATGTTAATATATTAGTAACATTTTTATGATATTATATAATATAAGTATTTAGTGAACCGTTTAATGTGGAGGATGAATTGTTCGGTTATATAATGCCGGAGAAACCGGAGCTAAAAATAAAAGAATTTGATATATACCGTGCCTATTACTGTGGAGTATGTAAGACAATAGGAAAGAGGCACGGACAGCTAAAAAGGATGACTTTAACCTATGATGCTGCATTTCTGGCCATGCTTTTATGTTCAATCCTTAAAATTGATACTAAGATGACAAGGGAGCGTTGTATTGTTCATCCTTTGAAAAAAAGCTTTGTCACCCGCAATGAAATTATAGATTATTCTTCCGACATAAATATAATATTGGCGTATAATAATATTAAAGATAAGTGGGAGGATGACAGTTCAAAAGCTGCTTTAGCCGGAATGGCTGCTCTGAAGAGGGCATACAAAAAGTTGGCGTTAGTATACCCGGAAAAATGTGCTATAATAGAGCAAAGGCTAAGAGAACTGGCTCAACTGGAAAAGGTCGGATGTGCATCGGTAGATGCGGCGGCAGAACCTTTCGCCAAGCTGATGGAAGAAATTCTTGATTATGAAAAGCTTGATGACCAGACCAGACAAATATTAAGATGGCTGGGGTACAATATCGGAAAATGGATTTATCTTATAGACGCTTTTGATGATCTAGAGGACGATTTAAGGAAATCCAGCTACAATCCATTCTTGCTCCATTTCAAATTTGATAGTGGCAGCGAAGATATTCCCGCTTTCAAAAGCCGTATAAAAAGCCAGGTTGAGTTTACTTTGTTGTATTGTTTGAGAGAAGCTTCCAAAGCATTTGAACTGCTGGATGCTAAAGAAAACAAAGGTATTTTGGAAAATATCATATACATTGGTATGTTAAGCAAAACAGATAAAATTTTATGCCAGAGGAGTTGTGGTAATTGTGAAAAATCCGTATGAGGTACTCGGAATAAATGAAGGTGCATCAGATGAAGAAATTAAAAAGGCATATAGGGAGCAAGTAAAAAAATATCATCCTGACCAATATCAGGATAATCCCCTTTCAAAATTGGCGGAAGATAAGCTGAGAGAGGTTAATGAAGCCTATGATTATCTTACTGGCAAAGGGCAGTCTGCCAAAAGTAGTAACGGCTGGAGTGGAAGAAGCAGTTATCCGGGAGGAAAGAGCGGCACCGGAGCAGGACAGAACTACGGTGACGCAAGCTTCAGACAGGTGAGAATGTATATAAACAGCGGAAACATTGCTGCCGCCGAGTCAATGCTTGAGAGTATTCAGGATAAAAACGCAGAATGGTTCTATCTGAGAGGTCTGATATTTATGAAAAAAGGCTGGTATAACGAAGCAATGATGAATATACGCCAGGCCTGCAACATGGACCCCTCAAACTATGAATACAGAGACGCTTTGAACAGAATGAATTCAAACAATAACATGTACCGTGGAAATGCAACTAACCGTGGCTACGGGGCAGGGCCAAGCTTTTGTGATATGTGTATGTGTGCCTGGTGCTCGGATTCCATGTGTGAATGCTGTGGCGGTGATCTGATCGGCTGCTGCTGATATAAAACAGGTTCGGAGGATTTGTACTAAATGAACAATGGCTCGAGAGTAAAAAGAATTACGCTGAGCGGTATACTTCTTGCTTTTACAGTAATATGTGTATTTCTTGCAGCGGTGCTTCCCACAAGCAAACTGTCTTTATACGCCCTAAGTTCACTTTTTATTTCTGTAATAATAATTGAGTTCGGTACAAAGGCTGGCTGGGTGTTTTATCTGGCATCAGCCATCTTGTCTGCTTTACTGGTACCAAGGCTTGAAGTAATACCCTTTGTGGTTTTTTTCGGCGTATACGGGCTGATAAAGCTCTATATTGAAAGGCTTAGCAGCAGAGTTGCAGAGTATGTTTTGAAGCTTGCTTATTTTAATATCTGCCTTATTTTAGGTCTTTTTTTCCTAAAGGAAATCATTTTGAATGGTGTTAACCTGTCTGCACCTGTGTACATAGTTGCTGCTGTGCTGGAGGTTGTATTTGTGATATATGACTATATATACACCCTGTTTATCAGATTTTACGGCACGCAGCTGAAGCAGAGACTAAGGCTTTAGATCAGGGGAATAGAGAAATAATTTGAAAACCGACGCTTTGTATATTACAATATTTGTAAATGCAGAGCGCTTTTTATTGTCTGGGAAAGGCAATAAAACCTTTGAATATACATACAAAATACCTGTACCACCCGGGGAGGTAAAAGATGTCGTCAGCGTTTTCATATTCCATCGCTGTTTTTATTATTATACTTATAGCAGGCTGCGCCGTTAATTTACTGGTACAGCATTATATTCTTCAGTTATTGGGTATCGCTTTCTTCTTTACATATATAATCATCAATTCTGCCATATTTGTGGAAAACACATATGATGTAGCCTTTATCGATTTATTTTACCGGTCGCTGCCTTCTCTTTTCGGGATTTCAGCATGTCTGATAAGTATGACGCTGGGCTTCTGGATATTTCCATCAATAAGAACTAAATTCAAGGATTAACTTATTAAAAGGGCTAAAAAGGGTTTACAATAAAATATTTTGCGGTAGCTGCCGGGCTTGTGCTATAATTAAAATGTTTGCTAAATGGAATATTTATAAATTATTTCCTAAGGACATTAAAAATTAATTACATGCCCGTTTTTTATTGTTCACAATGTTCTTGTCCCGGGATAACTATAAAAATAAATGACGGCTAAAACGGCCATATAACGGTTCAAGTCAGTGAGGACGTTATGCCTGTCGGAAATGGAGACCTCTATGAATGAAAAAGTAAAAGATATTGCTGTCAGAATCAAGGGCTTAAGATTGTTGGCCGGAAACACTCAGGAAGAGGTGGCAAAGGCCGTCGGACTAAAAATAGATGAGTATGTAAGATATGAAGATGCACAGGATGATATCCCGGTGAGTATTTTGTATGAACTTGCAGATTATTATAATGTTAATATGACTGAAATATTGACTGGAACCTCACCCAAGCTCCATGATATTTGTTTTGTTAAAAAGGGCGAGGGGTTGAAGGTTGAAAGATACGACCAATACAGTTTTGAAAGTCTGGCTTACAAGTATTCCAACAGAAAAATCGAACCTATGTATGTGGTTCTCGATCCTGACAACAGTCCTGACATGGTTTCACATAAGGGGCAGGAGTTTAACTACTGTCTGGAAGGCAGGATGAGGGTAGTTGTGGGTAAAGAAGTGTTTGACATGGTACCCGGGGACTCATTGTATTACAATTCTACCATTCCCCATAAAATGGTTGCCCTTGATGGTAAGGAAGCTAAGTTCCTTACAGTGATTCTTCTGTAACTATATAATACGAAAAGAAACTGGAGGATTTACATATGAGTCTGGACATAAAATACCTGAAAAAAGCTGAATTTACTTCCTATGAGGATTTTTGCGAGAACTTTAAACTTCACGTGCCTGACAATTTCAATTTTGCCTATGACATAATTGATGAATACGCTAACACTGAACCGGACAGGCTGGCACTTGTCTGGTGTGATGATAACGGAGGAGAGAGGAAGTTTACCTTCAGGGAATTGAAATTCTGGTCCGATAAAACTGCAAATTATCTAAAGGCTAAGGGAATAGGTAAGGGCGATAAGGTCATGTTTATTCTTAGAAGAAGATATGAATTCTACTTTTTTGCCCTTGCTGCCATGAAAATTGGAGCAATTTTCATTCCTTCAACAAATCAGCTTATGAAGAAGGATATAGTTTATAGAAATAATGCTGCCGAAGTAAAGGCCATAGTTGCTTTCTCCGACAAGGAAATAATCGAACACGTTAACAGTGCAGCAAAGGAATCACCAACTGTAAGTACACATATAATGGTGGGGGGTTCCGACCAAGGCTGGTTGGATTATGACAATGAAATCAAGGATATACCCGAGACTTGGACCAGGCCTGAAGGAGCATACAATACGTATAACAAGGACCTGATGATTATTTATTTTACATCGGGAACTACCAGTATGCCCAAAATGGCTATGCATGACTTTACATATCCACTGGGGCATATTGTAACGGCAAAATACTGGCAGAGGGTTCAGGATAAAGGACTCCACCTTACAGTTGCAGACTCGGGCTGGGCAAAGTTTGCCTGGGGAAAGCTCTTCGGACAATGGATTTGTGGTGCCGTTCAGTTTCTATATGATATGGACAGGTTTGATCCCTGCAAACTTTTGGAAAAGATTGAGAAGTACCAGATTAAGACTTTCTGTGCTCCACCTACAATTTACAGATTTATGCTGCAAAATGATATTACAAAGTATGATTTGTCGTCTCTGGTACATTGCTCAACAGCAGGAGAACCGTTAAATCCTGAGATATTCAACAGGTTTAAAAAGCTGACAGGGCTTGAAATATTAAACGGCTTTGGACAGACAGAGACAACAGTTATTGTCGCCAACTATGAGTGGCTCAAGGTAGACCCCGGTGCTATGGGGATGCCCAATCCAGCTTACAATATTGATGTTGTGGACGAAAACAATAAGTCCTGTCCTGTGGGCGAGGAAGGGGAACTTGTTATAAGGGGAGTTGATTCCAATAAACCCGCGGGACTTTTCTGCGGATACTATAAGGACCCTGAGGCCACTGCAAGGGTTTGGTATGACGACACCTATCATACCGGCGACGTTGTATACAGGGATGAGCACGGCTTCCTCTGGTTCGTAGGCAGAAACGACGATGTTATAAAGGCCTCAGGATACAGAATCAGTCCATTTGAAGTTGAAAGTGCCCTGATTGAGCATCCTGCTGTTGTAGAATGTGCAGTAACAGGTGCGCCGGATGCGGTAAGAGGAACAGTTGTAAAAGCGACGGTAATTCTGGCAAAAGGCTATGAACCTACCGATGAATTGAAAAAGGAAATACAAAATTACGTAAAAAACAATACTGCGCCATATAAATATCCACGTATTATCGAGTTTGTTGATGAATTGCCGAAAACAATTAGTGGTAAGATAAAAAGAGCGCAGCTTCGACATGATGATCACAGGAAATTTGAGTCTACATAATACAGAGTCCGATTTCCTGTAAAGGAAAGGTGAGCGTCTGCTATGAATGAAAAAACATTAAGAGTACTTGAATATGAAAAGATAATAGATAAATTGAAGTCATTAACTGCCTCGGAATTGGGAAGAGAGCTTGTTGAGGAGCTTTCACCCCAGACCGATTTTAATACCGTAGAAAAAATGCTCTCTGAGACCAACGATGGAGTGGGTTGTATTGTAAGACACGGTTCGCCGCCGCTTGGCGGGATACACGATATCAGAGCAAGTTTAAAAAGACTTGATTTGGGTGGGATTCTGAATGCAGGAGAGCTCCTTAAGATAGGTGGAGTGCTTCGTGCAGCCCGAAGATTGAAAGGCTATATAAATGATAAGCTGGAAGAGAATAGTGAGAGCATAGTAAAAGAACTGATATCTTGTCTGGAGTCCAACCAAAGGCTGGAACAGAAAATAGATTTGTGTATTGTAAACGAGGAGGAAATTGCTGACAACGCAAGTCCGGCACTAAACACCATAAGACGTCAGATAAAGGATCAGCAGGCTTCCATAAAGAACAAGCTCAATGACCTGATTCGTTCATCAAAATACCAGAAATACATTCAGGAATCCGTAGTAACCCTGAGAGGTGACAGATATGTTATACCTGTCAAGCAGGAACATAAAAATGACATCCCCGGATTGGTGCACGATGCCTCCTCCAGCGGAGCGACCCTGTTTGTTGAACCCATGGCAGTTGTGGAAGCCAACAATGCGATCAAGCAGCTTAAAATTAAGGAACAGGTTGAAATTGAGAGAATACTTGCGGAACTATCACAGGAAACCTCTCTGCTATTACCGCAGCTCAATGCAAATATGAGCATTATGGCAAGGCTTGATTTTATTTTTGCTAAAGCAAAGTTGGCTACCGATCTCAATGGTATTTGCCCAAGAATAAATCAAGAGGGTAAGATTATTATTAAAAAGGGAAGACATCCTCTGCTGGATCCAAAAACAGTAGTTCCAATAGACTTCTGGATTGGAGATAAATTCAGTTCACTTATAGTCACAGGGCCAAATACCGGCGGAAAGACTGTTTCACTTAAAACAGTAGGACTGCTTACACTGATGATGCAAAGCGGTTTGCTGGTTCCTGCAAATGAAGGAACCGAAATGAGTGTATTTGAAAGAATTTATGCTGACATAGGCGATGAACAGAGCATTGAGCAAAGTCTCAGTACCTTTTCCTCACATATGAAAAACATAGTGGAAATTCTAAGAAATGTAAACGGAAGGTCACTGGTTCTGTTTGATGAGCTTGGTGCAGGTACAGATCCGACTGAGGGTGCTGCTCTGGCAATGTCAATATTGGAATCCCTGCATCAGATGGGGACAACAACCCTGGCAACCACTCACTACGCTGAGTTAAAGGTATATGCTATTTCTACGGCAGGAGTTGAAAATGCGTCCTGTGAATTTGACGTTGAAACACTGAGACCTACCTATAAGCTGCTAATAGGTGTACCCGGTAAAAGTAATGCCTTTGCCATATCTAAGAGACTTGGACTGACAGATGACATTATTGAAAGGTCAAAGGAATTCCTTTCACAGGAAGATATCAGGTTTGAGGACATTCTCCTAAGTATAGAAAAGAACCGAAGTGAAGCTGAAAAGGAAAAAATGAGGGCTGAAAGCTACAGACTTGAAGCTGAAAGACTGAAAAGGGACCTAGAAGCTCAGAAAAGCAAGCTTGAAGCCCAGAAGGAAAGCGAACTCCGCAAGGCAAGAGAAGAGGCCAGACGTATACTGGTTGATTCCAAGAGACAGGCAGAGGAACTTGTCTCTGAAATGAAGAGATTGGCCAAGGAACAGGAGGAAGCCGAGGTCAAACGACAGACCGAGGAACTTCGTCAGAAGCTTAACAAAAGTATAAGCGGCCTGGATGACTCCTTAGTTGAAGCCATAATGCCCAAGAAGGGACTGGTTAAGCCTCCTAAGAACCTGAGACCTGGGGATTCTGTGCTCATAGTAAATCTGAATCAGAAGGGAACAGTGCTTTCGGCACCTGATAAGAATGGAGAGTGCCAGGTACAGGCTGGAATCATTAAGATAAATGTTCATATATCAAATTTAAAGCTTATAGATGAGCAGAAACTTCAGCTTCAGAGAACGGGTATGGGCAAAATTGGTGTTTCCAAAGCCCAGAGCATGTCCACTGAAATTGATCTAAGAGGAATGCTGCTGGATGAGGCTATCGAGGTAGTGGATAAGTATCTGGATGATGCTAGCATTGCAGGTTTAGGCATGGTAACACTGGTGCACGGAAAAGGTACCGGTGCTCTAAGATCAGGCTTGCAGCAGCATTTGAAGCATAACCCTCATATAAAGAGCTATAGACTGGGTAAACTAGGTGAAGGAGAAAGCGGAGTAACCATAGTTGAATTGAAATGACCTGATATGTATGTGTTGATATTATGTTAAACTTGTCATATAACTGCCTTAAAATATCGACAATTACTGTAAATATGCACGGTTGACAATTTAGGTTCATTTGATTAGAATTAGTAGGGGTTTTTTTCTTAAAGTATTTAACTCCAATTTATTTGGATATTAATAAAGGTAGTTATTTAATGTAATGAAGGAGAATATTTGTGGATATAAGAAATGATATTAGAAATATCGCAATAATAGCCCACGTTGACCATGGTAAGACCACACTTGTTGATGCCATGCTTAGACAGAGCGGGATTTTCAGAGAGAATGAGGCTGTAGCCGAGAGAGTTATGGACTCAAACGACCTAGAAAAGGAAAGAGGAATAACTATCCTCGCCAAGAATACAGCAGTAAACTATAACGGCATAAAAATCAATATAGTAGACACTCCGGGCCACGCTGACTTTGGTGGTGAGGTGGAACGTGTACTGAAAATGGTTGATGGCGTTCTTTTGTTGGTAGATGCTTTTGAAGGTGCTATGCCTCAGACTCGTTTCGTACTTAAAAAGGCTCTTTCCTTGAATCTGAAGCCTATTGTTGTCGTTAACAAAATCGATAGACTTGAAGCAAGACCCGACGAAGTTGTAGATGAAATAATTGAATTGTTTATTGAATTGGGAGCTGATGATGATCAGCTGGAATTCCCTGTAGTATATGCTTCTTCCAGAGAAGGCTTTGCTGTGTGCGACCTTGGAGGAGAAAGAAAAGACTTAAAGCCATTGTTCGATATGATCATCGATAAGGTTCCTGCTCCTAAGGGAGACCTTTCTGGTACTCTTCAACTTCTGGTTTCAAACATTGACTATGATGAATACGTTGGAAGAATAGCAATCGGAAGAGTGGAAAGAGGTTCTGTAAAGCTTGGTCAGCAGGCAATTATTTGTAAAAAGGAAGGAAATGTTATAAACGCAAAAATAACAAAGCTATATTGCTATGAGGGCTTGAAACGTATTGAAACCGAGGAAGCCAAAATCGGTGATATTGTTGCGGTTTCCGGTGTAGGTGATGTTACAATCGGGGATACCATTTGTGAAGTAGGTGCACCCGATCCACTGCCCTTTATTGCAATAGATGAGCCTACCCTTTCAATGACCTTTAGTGTAAACAACAGTCCGTTTGCAGGAAGAGAAGGAACTTTTGTTACTTCGAGACACCTGAGAGACAGATTGTTCAAGGAACTTGAGACAAATGTCAGCTTGAGAGTGGAGGAAACCGAGTCTGCCGACGCCTTCGAGGTGTCAGGAAGAGGAGAGCTTCACCTTTCAATTTTAATTGAGACAATGAGAAGACAGGGCTACGAATTCCAGGTGTCCAAGCCTACAACTATTAACAAGGAAATAGACGGCGTATTGATGGAGCCTATTGAATATCTTATGATTGATGTTCCGGAAGAATTTATGGGCGTTGTCATGGAGAAATTGGGAACAAGAAAATCTGAAATGGTGAATATGACTTCTGCTAACCAGGGTTATATGAGACTTGAGTTTAAGATACCGGCAAGAGGCCTTATTGGATACAGATCAGAGCTTTTAACCGACACTAAGGGAAATGGAATAATGAATCACGTGTTCCATAGCTATGAACCATACAAGGGCGATATTGCGACCAGACAAAGGGGCTCACTGGTAGCCTGGGAAGACGGAGAAGCAGTAACCTATGGTCTTTATAATGCACAGGAAAGAGGAACCCTTTTCATCACTCCCGGAACAAAGGTTTATGAAGGAATGATTGTTGGGGAAAATGCAAGAAATGATGACCTGGTTGTTAATGTATGCAAAAAGAAGCATGTTACAAACATGAGAGCCTCCGGTTCGGATGAAGCACTGCGTTTGACCCCTCCGACGGTGCTTAGCCTTGAACAGGCGCTTGAATTCATAGCTGATGATGAGTTGGTTGAGATGACTCCTAAAAACATCCGCCTTAGAAAAAAAATACTCAATTCTGAAATGAGAGCAAAGGATAAGAGCAAGAAATGAGCTGGATGCTAGAGATTAGAGGTTGGAAGTAAGAACAAGTAAAAAGTGAAGAAGTGAATTGTGAAGAGTTTAGTTACCGATGCAAGGTATTTCCGTTTTGCATCGGTAATTTTTTAAGCGTTTATTAAACTTTCAAGCATCAGACTTTATTTGAATTTGTGTAGTATAATTTCCAGTAAGTCCACTAAGCTGGACAAATACAGAAAAAAATATTATAGTATTTAGTATAGCTGTATCAAATGGATACATTATATTTTTGATTTTTTTGAATGGAGTCAAGTATTAATGAGTAGAAAACTGAAAGTTGCAGCACTTGGTATTTTATCTGTTATTATTGGAATATTTCTATCTGTTCCCAACATTATGAGATATGTAAGAACAATACTAAAAGGGTTTGATGCACAATAT
This sequence comes from Bacillota bacterium, assembly GCA_023393115.1. Taxonomy (GTDB): domain Bacteria; phylum Bacillota; class Clostridia; order Acetivibrionales; family DSM-1351; genus Ruminiclostridium. The sequence goes on along the minus strand of JAEWMS010000033.1, from coordinate 46,754 downwards.
GGGACTCTTAATGCATTTCTTACAATTCTAGGTCTTGTGTTGGTGTTTTTTGGAATATTTATTATCTGTGCAGGGCTTAAACGATTATCATTTATATTGACCAGCCTGCTTATCTTTATTTTTATTTTCGCTGTGGGATCTATATACTCGTACAGGAGTACCATAGAGTCTGCTAAAGAAAATGTGGTCAAGGAAACGGTGAAAATTCCCGCTGACTCTGAGGGAGCTATGCTTGTTGATATCCCCATGGGTTCCGATACAGGTGCTATTGCCGAGATACTTGGAACAGAAGGAATTATTAAAAAGCCGCAGATATTCAAGCTTGTATCAAAGCTGAACGGCTACGACGGCAGATATCAGGCAGGGACTCACGTATTGAAAAAGGGACTTGACCTTGACACTATAATGAATATACTTGTAGGTAAACCTGAAAGTGTTAAGATTACAATACCGGAAGGTCTGACCTACAAGCAAATCGTTAAAACCTTTGTAAAAAAAGGTCTTGCCATTGAAGATCAGTTTGATTCTGCAATGAAATATGAAAAATATGATTTTGATTTTGTTAAGCAGATTAAAAATGTAAACAATCGTGAATTCATGCTGGAAGGATATTTGTTCCCTGACACTTACGAATTTGCTATGAATGCCAATGAAAAAACTATAGTATCCGTTATGCTTAATAACTTTAACAACAAGTTGACAAAAGAGCATTACAAACGGGCTAAAGAGCTTGGTATGTCCATGGATGAAGTTATTACACTTGCATCCATTATAGAAAGGGAAGCAAGTACCAGTAATGACAGAAGACTTGTATCGGCTGTTTTCCACAAGCGTATAAAAAGCAAGGATGCAAATCTGAGAAAACTTCAGTCTTGTGCTACAATTCAGTATGTTTTCCTGAATACTGAAGGAAAGGTACATGAAAAGCTTACTTACGAAGATACTACTATTAATAGTGTATACAATACTTATATTCATCCTGGACTCCCACCGGGACCAATTTGTTCACCAGGTATGGATTCTATAAATGCTGCATTGTATCCCGATGAAGACACAGACTATATGTTCTTTATCGCCAAGGGAGACGGAACAACAAAGTTTACAAAAACTTATGCTGAACATTTAAAGGCCATGAAGGAATATGGCTTAGCAAAATAAAAACTGGGGTGGCTGAAGCCGCCCCGGTTTTTAAATTGGAAGGAATAAAACAATGATAAACTACGATTATATTACAGATTACATCCGAACTACAATTAAGCCAAATACGGGTCTGCTGGCCGAACTTGAACAGTATGCCGCTGAAAATCATGTTCCGATTATTCAACCCGAAGTAGCTGCGTTGATGAAGGTTCTTGGGAATATGCACAAACCCGGTAGAATACTTGAGGTAGGGACTGCAATCGGTTATTCTTCCATGCTGTTCTCTGGTTTTCTTAAAGACGGTGGTGTTATTGACACAATTGAGAGAAATGAGCAGATGATTGAGATTGCAAGAAAAAATATAAAAGCCGCAGGCCTTCAGAATACTATAAATGTTATAGCCGGAGACGCAATTGAGGTGTTGGGCTGTTTAGACAAGCAGTATGACATGATATTCCTGGACGCTGCAAAGGGTCAGTACAATGAATTCCTGGAACAGAGCAAGAGAATGCTTGTGGCTGGAGGTCTGCTTGTTTCTGACAATGTACTTTACAAGGGAATGATTGCAACCGATACTTTGGTAGTGAGACGAAAAAAAACCATTGTAACCCGAATGAGAAGCTTTCTTAAAAATCTCTGCAGGGATGAAAGCTTTGAAACAAGCTTGATTCCCATTGGAGACGGGGTTGCGCTGAGCTACAGGAAATAATTAATCATTTATCTATTGCATAAAAAATGAAATAATTAATAGCAGTAAATGCAGCAATTAATGCAGCAATTAATGTAGCATTAAATGTAGCAATGAATGAAACATTTGACGAAATAATTGACGAAATAATTGACGAAACCTAAAACACTAACGCTTAAGAAAAACTGGAGGATATAATGAAAAAGGTTGAGCTTTTAGCTCCTGCGGGAAATCTGGAAAAACTTAAAATGGCTATATTATTCGGGGCTGATGCCGTTTATATCGGCGGTCAGAGATTTGGTCTCAGAGCTTCGGCTGATAATTTTTCACTGGAGGATATGAAAGAGGGCCTGGCTTTTGCCCATGAGAGAGACTGTAAGGTTTATGTTACTGTAAATATTATACCCCACAACGAGGATTTGGTGGGACTGCCGGAATATATAGAAGAACTGAATAACTTGGGAGTAGATGCAGTTATTGTTTCTGACCCCGGTATTTTTACAATTGTTCGTAAAGCAGCTCCTGATATGGAGATACACATAAGTACCCAAGCCAACAATACAAACTATATGAGCGCAAAGTTCTGGCATGATTTAGGTGCAAAACGAATTGTTGTCGCAAGAGAACTCTCCTTTGAGGAAATAAAAGAAATGGCTGCCATGACACCGTCTGAGCTTGATATTGAAGCCTTTATACATGGCGCCATGTGCATATCCTATTCGGGCCGCTGCCTGCTCAGCAACTATATGACGGGAAGAGATTCAAACAAGGGGGCCTGCTCCCATCCCTGCAGGTGGAAATATTCTCTGGTGGAGGAAAAACGTCCCGGAGAATATTATCCTGTGTATGAGGATGAAAAAGGAACATATATTTTTAATTCCAAGGACCTGTGCATGATTGAATATATTCCGCAATTGATTGAATCTGGAATATTCAGCTTTAAAATAGAGGGAAGGATGAAGAGCTCCTTCTATGTTGCAACAGTTGTAAGCGCATATAGAAAGGCCATAGATGCCTATATGTCCGATCCTGAAAATTACAGGTTTGATCCAGAGTGGCTGGTTGAACTTTCAAAGGCAAGTCACAGAGAGTATACCACCGGCTTTTATTTCAATAAAACCACAGGAGCAGACCAGATATACAATACAAGCTCTTATATCAGAGAATATGATTTTGTAGGAATGGTTCTGGAGTACAATAAGGAAACCGGAATTGCCAAAATCGAACAAAGAAACAGAATGATCGTTGGGGATGAAATTGAAGTGGTGGTGCCTAAAAAGGATTATTTTGTGCAAACTATTGAAGTTATGAAAAATGAAGAAGGGGAAAGCATCAGAACTGCCCCTCATGCTCAAATGATAGTATATATGCCCATGAAGCAGGAGGTTGAGCCTTATACTATATTGAGGAGAAAGTGAGATTTAGTAAATTGTTTAAATAATTTTAGTACTAAATTGTTTAAGATAGATAGCTCCGAAGTTAATATGTCTAAAACATGAGTAAATAAAAAAGAGGAACGTAGTTAAAAGGTATAACGGCGTTCTTCTTTTTTATATAATACAAAATCTTATTTCAATCCACAAACATTTTATCATTAATAATAAGAGGAAGAAAAATTACGGACTGTCCAAATTGTTAACGGAAAGGATGGTAGTTATGCAAAACTTTAGTAATGCACAATTAACTTACATTTTCATCTGTGTCATAAGGGGGTATCTGGTAGTGTCAATATATAAAATAACTCAACAACAATTTAGAATTCAAATATCAATGAACACCATTATATTCAATTTGGATAATACAAGTTTTAATTAATAATATTTTCTGCTTATCATAAGTATACAGATTTTAGTATAATAGTATCATTTATTAAATATGTTGATTTGTCCAAAAAACGGTTTATAATAGAAAATAAGTAATAATTTAGAATATATTTAAAAAATTACAGGAGAAAGCTATATGTTCATCGCTCATAAAAGAACCAGTGATGGCGCAGAGCAAAGTGTGAAGAAGCATCTTGAAAATGTTTCACAATTGTGTGCTGCTTTTTGCAGAAAAATATCATTAGAAAGTACCGGCAAATTAATTGGACTACTTCATGATATGGGTAAAGAAACTGAAGCCTTTTTGATATATATCATATATTGCTTCCTTAACCCAGAAGATAAATCCCGTAAGGGAACGGTAGATCACTCTACAGCAGGTGCAAAATACATATTTGATAGTTTCTTTGATTCAAAGGACCCTTATCAAAAGCTGACAGCTCAAATCATAGCTTTAGCAATATGCTCACATCATGGCGGTCTTATTGACTGTATCGATTTGAATTTGAATGATAAATTCACTTCAAGAATGAAACCTGATACTGTTAAAATTCATTACGATGAGGCTTTTGGTAATTTTTTCAACGAATGTGTTAACAGGGAAGAGGTTGAAAAATTATTCTACCAATCAACACAAGAAATAAAAGAAATACTAATAAAAGTTAATAAGATCTACGATAAACGTGATTTTGGAAAATATTCAGCAAGTATTTTAGTAAAGTTTATATTTAGCTGTCTAATTGATGCTGACAGATATGATACATACAAATTTATGACAGAAAAAGAGAGCACTGAAGAAACAATTCATATTGATAAAAATATGCTCTGGGAGGCACTTCTGGTAAATTTAAACACAGAGTTAGATTTGCTTCCTAAAAAAACTAATATTGAAATTCTGCGCAGTGAAATATCATTGTCCTGTAAGGAGTTTGCTGTTAATAAGCCCGGTATTTATCAGCTTTTAGTGCCCACAGGCGGAGGAAAGACTCTTTCAAGTCTGAGGTATGCTATGGAACACGCCAAGCATTATGAGAAAGACAGGATTTTTTATATAATACCCTTCACAACAATAATAGATCAAAATTCAAAAGAAATTAAAACCTTTCTCGGCAGAGAGGACATTATCTTGGAACATCACTCAAATCTTGTTATTGACAATGATAATGAAGAACACAAGCTGTTAACCGAGAGATGGGATAGTCTAATAATATTAACTACTATGGTTCAATTTCTCAATACTCTTTTTTGTAGCGGAACTCAAAGTGTCAGGAGAATGCATAACCTTGCAAACTCAATAATTATTTTTGATGAAATTCAGGCTATTCCAATCAAGTGCATTAATATGTTTAATTATGCAATAAACTTTTTATCTAAAATATGTAATGCAACAATAATTCTATGTTCAGCTACTCAGCCTTTACTATCTGGAACAGAAAGACCCATTCTGTTGGAGGAAAATGCTCAAATAATAAAGGACGCAAATGATAAATTCAAGGATTTCAAAAGAGTCCGGATTAAACCTAAAATACGTGTAGAAGGATATTCCTGTCAAGCTTTGAAAGAATTCATCTATGAAATAACATCAGACACAGAAAGTGTACTTGTGATCTTAAATACAAAAAATGCCGCAAAGGAATTATTCAAGGCTATTGAAATCGAAAATTCTTTGCTGCCCGAAAAAAAACAAGCGGCAGTATTTCACTTAAGCACTAATATGTGCCCAGTGCATAGAATGGAAATACTTGATAATTTAAGAAAAGTTCTTGGAAAAAGAAAGGTAATATGCATAAGTACACAGCTGATTGAAGCCGGTGTAAATATATCGTTTGAGTGTGTAGTGCGATCTTTAGCAGGATTGGATAGTATTGCACAAGCAGCTGGTCGGTGTAACAGGCATGGAGAGATGGATAGCGGAAATGTTTATATTGTAAATATGGACAAATGCAGCGAAAATGTCAGCAAATTGTTGGAAATCAAGGCAGGCCAGCAAATTACTTATCGAATACTGACAGAGTATGAACAAAATCCGGAAACATTTGACAATGATTTGCTATCCCCAAAGTCTATTAATTTGTATTTTCATTATTATTATCATGAATTAAGATCACATATGAACTATACCTTACCAAAGCCTAACGCTGATAAAACTATGTTTGATTTGCTTTCAGAAAATAAAGAATTAGTTACAGCCTATGTAGAAAAAAACATGGCAAAGCCGAATTTAATTATCCACAGTTCGTTTAAGACAGCTGGAGATTATTTTGAAGCCATAGACCAAAAGACAACAGGTGTTATTACTACTTACGGTAAAGGTGAGGAATTGATTACAAAAATTAATGGCAGATGTAATTTAACAGATTTAAAAAGATACTTAAAAGAGGCACAACAATATTCTGTTAATCTATATGATTTGGAATTTAATAAATTAAAAGCCTTAGAGGCAATTGTTCCTTTAAATAACGGAGGCGTACTTGCACTCAGAAAAGGTTTTATGATAAAAACACAGGAGTTACTGTAGAAGAACGGCATGAATTTTTAAGTTATTGAGGTGATGAGAATGGAAAGAGAGAACACTGTAGAATTTATGATCAGCGGAAGGTATGCGCTTTTCAGTGACCCCATCAACAGGATGGGAGGTGAAAAGCTTTCATACCAGATCCCGACATATCAGGCATTGAAGGGAATTCTGGAAAGTGTATATTGGAAACCAACTTTTATATGGTACATTGACGAGCTTAGGGTTATGAATTACATAAAAACCCAATCCCAGGGAATTCGTCCTATAAATTATACCGGAGGGAACACTCTGTCAATTTATTCATATCTGGTAGATGTCGAATATCAGGTAAAGGCTCACTTTGAATGGAATTACAACCGGCCTGAATTAGAACAGGACAGAAATGAAAATAAGCACTATTTAATTGCCAAAAGAATGATAAAAAGAGGCGGAAGACGGGATATATTCCTTGGTACGCGGGAATGCCAGGGATATGTTGAACCCTGTAAATTCGGAGAAGGTGACGGTAAATATGACAACTATGGTGAGATATCCTTCGGCTTGATGTTTCATGGTTTTGACTACCCTGACGAAGCCTGCAATGAAGCAGATAGAAACAAGCTGGTGGCAAGGCTGTGGGCTCCTACGATGAAAGATGGATATATCCGATTTATTAGACCCGATGAATGTGGAATAAAACGGGTGTTGGCTCCTATGAAAATGAAAGAGTTTAATGAGAATAATTTCAGTGGCTTAAAAGAATTTGAAGAGGGAGGAGAAATACTTGGGATGGATTGGTAAGCTCTATGATACATATGAAAATTGCAAAAGTGAAGCCGGGGTGCCAAGAACAGACGGAAAAACACCGCTGCTTCCAATTGCGCATTCTACCCAGAATGCTCAGATAGAGGTTGTGATTGACAGCTGCGGGGATTTTCGGAGAGCCAGGATTTTGGACAAAGGAGAAGAAGTAACCATAATTCCTGTTACTGAAGATTCAGCTTCGAGAAGCAGCGGTATTGCTCCTCACCCACTTTGTGACAAGCTCCAATATGTGGCAGGTGACTTTTCCGATTATATAAAAAAGGAAAAGGGAGCTGAGTTTTATAATAAGTATATTGCTCAGTTGGAGGAATGGTGCAATTCTGAATACAAAAATAATAAAGTATGTGCAATTTTAGAGTATCTTAAAAAGAAACGTCTCATAATAGATTTGATTAATAGCAAAATATTGGTTAGTGATGAAGACGGACAAATAAAAAGTGATATAAAAATTGGTTCAGTAGCTCAGACTGACGTATTTTTAAGGTTCAGGGTCGAGAGTGATATAGAAGTAGGTGGCGACTGCGAGACAGCAGTATGGCTGGATAACAAGATTTATGACAGTTATATAAAGTATTACCTGAGCAAGCAGGGGGAAACAGCATTATGCTATGTGAGAGGAACTGACATTCCATGCTCTGAAAAGCACCCCTCGAAGGTAAGAAGCTCAGGGGACAAAGCAAAGCTTATATCGGCAAATGATGAAAGTGGTTTTACATTTAAGGGGCGTTTTTATGATAAGAAGCAGGTAGCCAGCGTTGGTTATGAAACCTCTCAAAAGGCTCATAATGCGCTCAGGTGGTTAATTGATATCCAGGGTTATAAGTTTGGAAATCCGAAGGATGGAGAAGAGGTTATTGTTGCGTGGGCAACTGGAAATCAAAAGCTTCCGCAATTATTAGAGGACACAGATGATATATTCGGAGAGGACAATAACCCACAGCCAGTAGTAACAACACAAAAGGAGTATGTTAAAAAACTTAATAAGGCTATAGCAGGTTATGGGAATGAGTTGGACGTTAATGTAGATGTAGTGATAATGGGACTTAACTCTGCAACTACAGGAAGGCTGTCAATTACCTATTACAAAGAACTGAAGGGACCGGATTTTTTGGACAGGCTTCATAATTGGTATGAAACCTGCTGCTGGAGGCACAGTTATAAAAGAATACAGGACGGGGTTGACGAAAAGGGAAAAGCAAAATATAGAGCAAGACCATTTGTGGGAACTCCAGCACCCAAAGAAATTGTCAGGGCGGCATATGGTGTTGAGAGAAATGAACGGCTTGAGGTAGATGATAAATTAATGAAGTCGACCATAGAGAGGCTGTTACCATGTATTACTGATGGTGCGAGCATACCACATGATATTGTTAAAGCAGCTGTTAATAGGGCATCCAATCCGGTTTCCCTGAGTAAGTACAATTGGGAAAAAGTATTGAGTATAACCTGTGCACTGGTTAAAAAATATGAACATGATAAATCTAAGGGGGAATGGGATATGGCACTTGATGATAATCAAATGGACAGAAGCTATCTATTTGGAAGGCTGCTGGCTATAGCGCAGGAAATTGAAGAATGGGCAATCAGAAATTCCGGGGAGAAAAGGGATACAAATGCCGAAAGGCTGATGCATCAATTTAAGCTTCATCCATATAAAACATGGAGTATTTTACATGATAAGCTGAGACCATATATTTCCAGGCTGGGTGACAGTGACTGGGGGTTGGTTAAAAAGATTTCAGATGTAAATTCAAAGATATCCTTTGATGATTTCACAAGCAGGGAAGCATTGAAGGACAGCTATTTATTGGGGTACCACTGCCAAAGGCAGGTATTCATTGATGAAATGAATAAAAGGATTGAGGAAAGTAATAAGAAAAAACTTGATAGTATAAAATAGAAGGAGTAATTATTATGAGCGTATTAAAAAACAAAGTTGATTTTGCTATTGTTATTTCTGTGAAAAATGCTAATCCTAACGGTGATCCGCTGAATGGAAACCGTCCTAGAGAAAATTATGATGGTTTTGGAGAGATTTCTGACGTGTGTATAAAGAGAAAAATCCGAAACAGATTACAGGATATGAATAAAGAGATATTTGTTCAGTCCGATGACAGAAGAACTGATGGTTTTAGAAGCTTGAAGGATAGGGCAGACGGATGTCCGGAATTAAAAAAGTTAAATAAAGACAAGGAACAGTATGCTGCATATGCTTGTTCTAAATGGATAGATGTACGGAGCTTTGGTCAGGTATTTGCTTTTAAGGCGGGAGAAGACAATTCTGTTTCAATAGGAATAAGGGGACCTGTATCAATTCATCCAGGTGTAAGTGTTTCATCCATTGAAATAACAAGTATGCAGATTACAAAGAGTGTAAATGGGGAAACAGGCAAAGACCCTGATAAAAAAAGCCCAGATACAATGGGTATGAAGCATAGAGTTGATTTCGGTGTTTACAAGGTGTTTGGAAGCATTAATACCCAACTGGCTACAAAAACCGGGTTTAGCGAAGAGGACAGTGAACTGATCAAAGAGGCCTTAAGAACTCTATTCCAAAATGATTGCTCTTCTGCAAGACCGGAAGGAAGTATGGAGGTGTACAAGCTCTATTGGTGGAAACATAATAGTGAAATAGGGCAATATTCTTCAGCAAAAGTGCACAGATGCCTGAAAATTGAGCCAAAAGTAGAATTTCCTAAGGACATAGAGGATTATTCAATTACTTGTGAAGAATTGGAAGGATTGACACCGGAAGTTTATGATGGAATATAACGAAGAAGATTTTCTGCTATTGTCCGGTATTCAACACTTTGCCTTTTGCAGACGGCAGTGGGCACTAATACATATTGAACAACAGTGGCAGGAAAATTTGAGGACTGTTGAAGGATATATACTTCACGAGAAAGCACATGACGATGGACTCTCAGAAAAAAGAGGAGATATTATTGTTTCCAGGGGCATGGCTGTTTTCTCCAGAACACTGGGAGTCAGTGGAGTATGTGATATTGTGGAACTGCACAGATGTGCCGATGGTGTGACCATATTCGGCAGAGAGGGCCTGTATAAGCCAGTTCCGGTAGAATATAAGCGGGGAAAGCCAAAGGAAAATGATGCGGATATACTACAATTGTGCGGACAAGCTATGTGCCTTGAAGAGATGCTTTTGTGCGAAATTAAAGAAGCATATATGTTCTACGGAGAGACAAGGCATAGACTAAAGGTCTCACTTGATACTGATTTGCGTAAACGTGTAGGGGACACCTTGCAAGAGATGCATGAATTGTATAAAAGGAGATATACACCTAAGGTAAAGCCTTCTAAAAGCTGCAAAGCATGTTCATTGGCAGATATATGCATGCCCAGGCTTTGTAAGAATCCTTCAGTGGCAAAATACATTAAAGACAGCCTTAAAGAGGTAGAAGAATGAGAAAACTGTTAAATACTGTTTATGTAACTTCACAGGACAGTTACCTGTCTTTGGACGGAGAAAATCTTGTTATTCTGAAAGGTGATCTGGAAGCTGCACGCATTCCTCTGCACAATCTGGAAAGTATTATTACCTTTGGTTATACCGGCGCCAGTCCGGCTTTAATGGGTGCATGTGCAAAACGCAATATATCACTGAGCTTCATGACACAAAGCGGCAAATTTTTATTACGTGTTGTTGGAGAGGTCAGAGGAAATGTAACTTTAAGGAAAGCTCAGTACAGATTGTCAGAAAGTAATGAGGACAGTGCAAGAATAGCCAGAAATTTTATATTCGGTAAAATCTATAACGGAAGATGGGTTATTGAACGTGCAACCAGAGATTATTCCGAGAGAATCGATGTAGGTAAGCTTAAAAAGGTATCGGCTGGTTTGGCAAATGCATTAGGCTTTGTTCTGGGGAGTGAAAATCTTGAGGAGCTGCGTGGTTTTGAAGGAGAAGCTGCAACTCAGTATTTTAGTATCTTTGATGATTTGATACTTCAGCAGAAGCAGGACTTTTTCTTTCATGGAAGGAATAAGCGTCCTCCTCTTGATAATGTAAATGCAATACTGTCATTCGTATATACCCTGCTTGCACATGATGTTGCAGCGGCATTAGAAACAGTGGGGCTTGATCCATATGTGGGCTTTTTGCACAGAGATAGGCCGGGTAGAATTTCTCTTGCTCTGGATTTAATGGAGGAACTGCGCTGTGTTTTCGCAGATAGATTTGTAATTTCATTAATCAATAAAAGGGTGGTCAATTCTAGTGGGTTTACTCAGAAAGAGGATGGTGCCGTTGTAATGGATGATGACACTCGTAAAACGATTTTACAGGCTTGGCAGAGTAGGAAGCAAGAGAAAATAACCCATCCGTTTTTACAGGAAAAGCTGGAATGGGGGCTTGTGCCATATTCTCAGGCAATGCTCCTGGCCAGATTTATTCGTGGAGATTTGGATGAATATCCTCCATTTTTGTGGAAGTAGGTGATTTGATGCTGGTACTTATTACATATGATGTGAATACCGAAACTGAAGCAGGGAAAAGGCGATTGAGACGTGTTGCAAAGCAATGTGTCAACTATGGCCAACGAGTCCAAAATTCTGTATTTGAATGTGTCATGGATGCAGCTAAGTGCAGGGAAGTTAAAAATAAGCTGGAAAAGATTATTGACAAAGATAAAGATAGCCTCAGATTTTATTATCTTGGGAATAACTATAAAAGTAAGGTAGAACACGTAGGTGTGAAGGAGTCCTTTGACATCGAAGGTACTCTGATAATCTAGTGCGAATGTGAAGTGAACATTAAATTCCCGGTACATTCGCACCAGATTTTGAATTTTAGTTTACTAAAATTTTATATTTATTTATATTTGTTATATGTTAAAATAATTATTCTGTAACATATTGTACGATTTGTATAATTGAAATTAACTTTTTTGTTTATTTTTGCTGTCGCTCCTCCCGTAGGAGCGTGGATTGAAATCAAAAGAAAAGCGAACATTTACAAGAAAGAGAATGTCGCTCCTCCCGTAGGAGCGTGGATTGAAATAAGAATATCTGCATTATTAAACAAAAAATATGCCGTCGCTCCTCCCGTAGGAGCGTGGATTGAAATTACTAAATAGGTTATTAGCAGAAGAAGGTGATAAGTCGCTCCTCCCGTAGGAGCGTGGATTGAAATCGATAGAAAGTAGACTGCTAAATAGAAATGGTAATGTCGCTCCTCCCGTAGGAGCGTGGATTGAAATTTATCGGGTTAGCAGGACACAAGAGATTTGCTATGTCGCTCCTCCCGTAGGAGCGTGGATTGAAATACAATATGTATCTGTTAACGTATTTGAATTTATGAGTCGCTCCTCCCGTAGGAGCGTGGATTGAAATTACAGAACTTTTTAATATATCATATAAAAATGGTCGTCGCTCCTCCCGTAGGAGCGTGGATTGAAATCATGATATGAGGCATTATCACGCAAGCTGGCTTTAGTCGCTCCTCCCGTAGGAGCGTGGATTGAAATCCCATATACTTTTACTCCATCTGGTACCACCAAAGTCGCTCCTCCCGTAGGAGCGTGGATTGAAATTTGAAGTCGCTCTGCGGTTAAGCCTGTAACATCAGTCGCTCCTCCCGTAGGAGCGTGGATTGAAATTGTACTTTGGAAAAACAGACAATGGTAGTTTTAAGGTCGCTCCTCCCGTAGGAGCGTGGATTGAAATAATTGGAAGTCCTGCTTGTCCACGCACATAATTTGTCGCTCCTCCCGTAGGAGCGTGGATTGAAATACATCAAAAGCTGCCCACACGGTAGCACCATTAAGTCGCTCCTCCCGTAGGAGCGTGGATTGAAATCATTCGGTTATTTTATTTGTTTTAAAATATATTGGTCGCTCCTCCCGTAGGAGCGTGGATTGAAATATAAAAGGAAGGCTTGTACTCCAAGCTCGCTCCTCGTCGCTCCTCCCGTAGGAGCGTGGATTGAAATAATATCACCAGAGCACTGGGTATACACCTTCAGAAGTCGCTCCTCCCGTAGGAGCGTGGATTGAAATCTTAGTGCTGTCTAATCTCCTTGCTATTTCATAAGTCGCTCCTCCCGTAGGAGCGTGGATTGAAATCTCGAAAACAATAAGATTTAGTTGGATATATAATGTCGCTCCTCCCGTAGGAGCGTGGATTGAAATTGTTTCACCTCAGGATATCGCAATCCCAAACGACGTCGCTCCTCCCGTAGGAGCGTGGATTGAAATAAGAAGCGTTATTGAAGGGGCTGCCTGCAGATGGTCGCTCCTCCCGTAGGAGCGTGGATTGAAATACTGTCTGTTGTCCCTTCATACCTATACATTGAGGTCGCTCCTCACGAAGGAGCGTGGATTGAAATTTGAGCATAGCGGTAGCAATCTCTCAATTGAGCTTGTCGCTCCTCACGTAGGAGCGTGGATTGAAATGAGTGTCCAGAGTAATAATATCTCTCATGCCCTGGGTCGCTCCTCACGTAGGAGCGTGGATTGAAATACTTGCTACTATAGCGGTTTCCGCTACGTGTTTCGTCGCTCCTCACATAGGGGCGTGGATAGAGTATGTTTTACACTTTATGTACAACTTTATTTACCCCTCGCCAGAAAAATACACTTGCAAAAGTACAAATATTTATAGTAGAGTTAATCTATAGACTGTTTGAACTTTATGTAAAGCATAGGCAGTATTTGGTGAAAAATCTGTACTAATGGAGGTCTTCCGTGAAAAAGAACATATTGGATCTGGATTATATAATAAATGCCGATAATTATAGAAACATACAGGATTCAATTGCTGATGCCACAGATATGGCTATTATTACGGTGGATTACAAAGGTAAACCAATAACACATCATAGCAAATGTACAAATTTATGCAGATTTGTACGTGCTCACCCAGAATTGTCCCATATATGTGAAAAGTGCGATTCCAGAGGGGGACTGGAGGCGGCACGGTTAAATCAGCCCTACATTTATTTGTGTCATATGGGGATAGTGGATTTTGCCATACCTATAGCAGTTGACGGGCAGTATCTTGGAGCTGTTATGGGAGGACAAGTCCGTGTTGAGGACTATTCAGAAATGGAATCTCTCGAGAAAATTACCAGTCAAAAAACAGATATACTCGAATACATTAGTAAAAGTGAGTTTGAAGAACTGTATCGCAGTCTGCCGGTAATGAAGCTGCAAAAAGTACGGGCTAATGCCGCAATGATATATAACATCTGTAATTATATCGTAGGAGAAGCATTGCTTAAAATAAACCTGAGCGATAGGGATATCTCTGAGGTAACAGGCTATGACGACTATCAGCACAAAACAACACCTGAAAATCCTGACAACCAGAGTAAAAATCTCACTGAGAAAAACGAAAGAGATTTATATAGTGAGCATAAACAACGAGAATTACTTAATAGTCGAGAAAATATTATTCTTAAGCCTGCTCTTGATTATATTGAAAAATATTATACCAGGAATATCAGTTTGAACAGTATGGCCAGCTTGTGCAATATCAGTACAAGCTATTTCAGTAAGCTATTTAGAAGAACAATAGGTGATAATTTCTCAAACCATATTAACAGAATAAGAATAAATAAAGCCAGAGAACTGCTTGAAACTACTGATATTCCAATAACAAATATAGCTTTGGATCTGGGCTTTGAAGACAGTGGATATTTTATTAAAGTATTCAAAAAGTTTGAAGGCGTTACACCCTCAAAATATAGAAATGATACGCTATGATAAAAAATGCACAAAAAATCAGTGCTGAATATTACTATCGTTGCGCATTTTTACTATTGATTTTTCCATACAAAGTGCTTTTATATTCAAGTTCCAAACCACTCCTTGAATTATAATAAAAATGTAATTAGTAACTTATTTCATTTTTATATTTAATTTAAAGGAGTGGTTTATTTTTATGAAAAAAGTAATGATATCACCATCCAAATATATACAGGGAGAAGATGAACTGTATAATTTAGGAACCTACGTTAAGGAATTTTCCAACAAGGCATTACTGGTAGCTTCAAAGGTAGACCAGGAAAGAGTGCAGGGTTACCTCGATAAAGCTTTGGTAATAGATTCGTTTGAAATAGTGTATGGAGAGTTTGGCGAGGAGTGTACTAAAAAAGAAATTGCAAGAATGCAAAAACTTGCTGAGGATAAAAATTGCGGGGTGTTCATCGGTTTAGGAGGAGGAAAGGCACTGGATACGGCTAAGGCAGCTTCCTTCCTTTCGAAGAAACCAGTAATAATCGTTCCTACCATTGCATCTACAGATGCTCCAACAAGTAAGCTGGCAATAATATATACTGAAAAGAGTGAATTCGAAGAATATTTCCATTTACAAAAAAATCCTGATCTTGTACTTGTTGATACTGGAATTATCTCCAAGGCTCCGGTAAGATTCCTTGTAGCAGGTATGGGTGATGCACTTTCCACATACTTTGAGGCAAGATCCTGTGTAAGATCCGGCGCGAATAATATGCCCGGTGGTAAAAGCACCAAGGCTGCCTATGCTTTGGCAACACTTTGTTTTGAAACCCTGATGGAGGAATCCTTAAAAGCTAAGGCTGCTTGTGAAATGAAGGTTGTTACACAAGCTCTAGAAAATATAGTTGAAGCAAATATACTGCTGAGCGGTCTGGGCTTTGAAAGCAGCGGTCTGGCGGCGGCGCATGCAATTCATAACGGACTTACGGTGCTTGAGGAAACACATCATTATATGCATGGCGAAAAAGTATCTTTTGGAACAGTTGTTCATCTGGTACTGGAGAATGCTCCTGAAGAAGAATTAAATGCAGTGATTAATTATTGTAAATCTGTCGGTTTGCCAACCTGTCTAAAAGATCTTGGAATTGTCCAGGTAACAGAGGAAAAAATTATGGCTGTAGCCAAAGCTGCAACCGCTGAAGGTGAGACAATTCACAACATGCCTTTCCCTGTTACTGCAAAAGATGTATACGCTGCAATAATGACCGCTGACAAACTGGGTCAATAGAATAGGAGTCAGAGCATATGAAAAAAATAATTAATAAGGTTGAAGATATTGTAATTGAGATGTGCGAGGGGATAGTAAAGGCACATCCTGAGCAGCTTTCCTTCAGCAAAAAATATAAAATTATTAAAAGGAAACAGCTGAGTAAAAGCAAGGTTACTCTTATCAGTGGTGGTGGAAGCGGGCATGAACCTGCCCATGCAGGCTTTGTAGGCAAAGGTATGCTGGATGCAGCAGTTTGCGGAGATGTATTTGCATCTCCTTCGACAATACAGGTATACAATGCTATTGTGGAAACGCAGTCGGATAAGGGTACTCTTCTGATAATCAAGAACTACTCGGGAGATTGCATGAATTTTGATGCAGCAGCTGAGATGGCAGAAGACGATGATATAGTTGTTGAAAAAGTATATGTGAACGATGATGTTGCAGTGAAGGACAGCTTGTACACTGTTGGCAGAAGAGGAGTTGCCGGTACTGTTTTTGTTCATAAGCTGGCCGGTGCTGCTGCAGAACAGGGTATGGAACTTCAACAGGTTAAGCAGGTAGCGCAAAAGGTTATAAGTAATGTACGTTCAATTGGTTTTGCGTTAACTTCCTGTACTGTTCCTGCAAAGGGAACACCTACCTTTAGTCTGAACGACGACGAGCTGGAATTCGGTGTCGGAATCCATGGTGAACCTGGTATTGCACGTGAAAAAATTGCAACCGCTGCTGAACTTGCAGAGAGAATGGTAGATTTGATAACTAAAGATCTTCCTATAGTTTCTGGGGATGAAGTTGCACTTCTGGTTAATGGTCTGGGAGGTACACCGCTGCAGGAATTATATTTATTCAACAATTCAATTACAAATGTTCTTGAAAGTAAAAACATAAAGATATACAAAACAATTGTAGGTAATTATATGACAGCAATAGATATGGCAGGTGCTTCCATTTCACTCCTTAAATTGGATGATGAGCTGAAGAGTTATTTGGATGCGTCAACCGATACTCCTGCACTAAAAATCTAAAAAAGAGAGGAAGGACAAGGACATGCTGACTACAAAGAAAATAACAGAGCTCGTTATGCATATGGCCGATGTTATCATTGCAAATGAGGTATATTTCTGTGAACTTGATTCTGTTGCAGGTGACGGAGATTTCGGAATGTCGGTTGCAAAAGGATTTAAGCAATTAAAGCAGGATTGGAATGAAGTTCCTCAGGAGGATATCGGAGCTTTCCTGAAAGGCTGCGGGATGATAATTACCGAGTACTGCGGCGGAGCGTCAGGACCGATATGGGGGTCTGCATTCAGAAGCGCCGCAAAGTACGCAACAGGCCAGAATGAACTGGACCTGTCCGGTTTTGCAGCTCTTATGCAAAGCGCAGTAGATGGTATTCAGAAAAGAGGTGGTGCGAAGCTGGGAGATAAAACCCTGCTGGATGCGTTGATTCCTGCTGCAGAAGCCTTAAAAGCCAGCGCAGATAAAGGCGATGAAATGCTTTCTGCAATGAAGATGGCGGCTGAAGCTGCTGTTGCAGGCGCTGAGAAAACAAAAACTATGGTAGCAACAAAAGGCAGAGCCAGCTATGTAGGCGAAAGAAGTGTAAACTATCCTGACGCCGGAGCTGTTGCAATTGGAGTAATTTTTACTGAATTAACGAAGAACTTAAACCTGTAATAAATAGTATTGATGAAAAACAACAACCCAATTTAGAAAGTATCCTGACCGTATAAAATCTTAGATTTTGTACGGTTTTTTTATGAGTAATAAAACATTCTATTTAATTAAATCTTTTAAAAATATATTGACATAACATATAAAAATGCAATATAATTTATACATAAAGAGACAAAAGTTGTCGAAAATTATATATTTTTTTAAAATTTTTTAGAAATTCAATTAAAGAGATTAATTAAATACAAAATTATCAAAAAATCATCTCTTCAAGAGGGGGAATAAGTTATGGATAACCAATTTGAATTTTTTATGCCAACAAAAATATGTTTTGAGGCCGGAATATCTAAAAAAATCGACAAGTATATCAAGGGAGAGAATATTCTGATTATTTCAGATCCTTTCCTTTATCAGTCCGGTGTGGCAAAACAAATCGGAGACAGTATGGCAGAAAAAAACGTAGCCTATTTTAGTGAAGTGGAACCTAACCCTACATGTGAAAGTGTTGATAAGGCAGCTGAAGTTGCAAGAGCTATAAAGGCTGATTGCGTTATCGGCTTAGGCGGCGGAAGTGCTCTTGATATTTCAAAAATAGTTTCCTGTCTGGTTACAAATGAGGGTAGCATTTATGATTACTACAGCGGCGGAAGCAGAACATTATCAAAAAGACAGGCAACTCTGGTATGCATACCCACTACTGCCGGAACTGGCAGCGAGGTAACAAATGTAGGTGTATATACAAATAAGAAGGCCGGCATAAAAATGCCTATGGTAAATAATGAATTCTGGCCGGATTATTCAATAATTGACTGCGAACTGACATATACACTACCGGCTCCTGTTACAGCTTCCACCGGTATGGATGCTTTCTGTCATGCAATTGAAGCATACTGGAACAAAGCATCACAGCCTATTTGCGATATGCTTGCAATTGGAGCCATGAAGCTGATTCTTGACAATATTAAGACAGCACACAGCGATCCTACAAATAAGGAAGCCAGAGCAGCAATGATAAAAGCCAGCCTTATTGCAGGAATTGCCTTTAGCCAGACAAGAACTACCGGTATCCATGCCATAAGCTTCCCTTTAACCACTGAATTTGGAGCAAATCATGGAACAGCTTGTTCCATAACACTTCCGGCATTTATAAAAATCAGCGGACAGCAGGCTGAGATGAAAATGAAAGCATTGATTGATTACCTGGGCTATGAAAGTATAGAGAAATTCTCTGAAGAAATTGAAGAGCTTATGAAGAGTATGAATATGCCTGTACGATTACATCAAATCGGAGTTAAGGAAACTGACCTGGAGCATATAACAGAAATTGGCCTTGGAGCTGCAATTATTCAGTTAACTCCGGCTGTTATGAATAAAGAAACAGTATATCAGCTGCTTAAGTCAATTCTTTAATAATTAAAAAAATTAATATATAAAAGAATGAATTGAAAATAGGGGATTTGGAGGTAAAAAAATGGATAACAAAGTCAAAATGCTTGAAAACAGAGCGTTTGAGATACGCAAGTTAACCATTCAAACCATTGGAAAGCTTGGTGTTGGACATATAGGTGGTGCGTTATCACTCTGTGAAGTTTTGTCAGTACTTTATTTTGAAGTATTGAATGTTAACCCGGAAGACTCAAAAATGGAAAACAGGGACAGATTTGTTTTATCAAAGGGACACGGTGGTCCTGCACTATATTCGGCACTGGCATTAAAAGGGTTTATTCCAATGGCGGAACTGGATACCCTGAACATGCCTAATACCAACCTTCCAAGCCACTGTGACATGAAGAGGACTAATGGCATTGATATGTCAACGGGTTCACTGGGACAGGGATTCTCGGCGGCAACCGGTATGGCAATTTCGGCCAGGATGGATAAGAAGAGCCTGTATATATACACAATTATTGGCGATGGAGAAAGTCAGGAAGGACAGATTTGGGAAGCGGCCATGCTGGCAGGTAGCAGAGGCCTTGATAATATTATAGCTTTTACAGACTATAATAAAATGCAGATTGACGGACTAATCGAGGAAGTAAATGGACTTGAGCCTCTGGATAGGAAATGGGAAGCTTTTGGCTGGCATGTGCAGTCAATAGACGGACATGATATAAAACAAATTCTACATGCCATTGACAATGCTAAGAAGATTAAAGGAAAACCACATATGATTATTTTGAATACCATCAAGGGTAAAGGTGGATTTTTCTGTGAAAATAGTGTTGCCTCTCACAATATGCCTATTTCCGAGGATACCTGGAAAAAGGCTGTGGAGTTACTGGATAAAAGGGAGGAGGCTTAATTATGGTACTTGAAGATAGATGGTTAAGAGAGACCTATGTTGACCTGCTGATAGAATACGCAAAACAGGATAACAGGCTTGTTATAGTAGAAGCAGACCTTATGAAGGCAGCAGGAACAACACGTTTTGGTGAAGCTTTTCCTGAAAGAACTGTAAACTGTGGTGTGCAGGAAGCAAATATGATCGGTGTTGCAGCAGGAATGTCTGCAATGGGTAAAATCCCTTTTACTCATACCTTTACTCCTTTTTCAACAAGACGTGTATGCGACCAGGTTACATTATCCGTTGCATACGCAGGCCTGAATGTAAAAATCATGGGAAGTGATCCCGGTGTGACCGCAGAATTGAATGGCGGTACTCACATGAGTATGGAAGATGTAGCAATTATGAGAAATATACCGGGTATGATTATATACGAACCTGTAGACAGTGCTCAGCTAAAGAAAATTTTCCCGCAAATATTTGAGCATTATGGTCCGGTATATATAAGGCTGCTGAGAAGAAATGCAGTACAGATATTTGATGATAATACTGAATTTCAGCTTGGAAAGGGCATTGTGCTAAAAGAGGGAAGGGATGTAACAATCTTGGCAAGCGGAATAATGGTAGCAGAGGCGTTGAAAGCAGCTCAGACTCTATCGGCAAAAGGAATAGATGCTGAAATAATAAATATTCATACAATTAAGCCTTTAGATGAAGAACTTGTGTTACAAAGTGCCAGAAAGACGGGAGCAGTTGTAACTGCCGAAAATCATTCCATACTGAATGGATTGGGTGGAGCAGTAACAGAATTCCTGAGTGGAAACTATCCTGTTCCGGTACAGAGGGTTGGCGTAATGGATTCCTTTGGAGAAGTAGGTTTTACGGAATTCTTAAAAGAGAAATACGGACTTACAGAAAAAGAAATTGTTCTGGCAGCAGAAAAAGCCATTTCCATGAAAAGATAAGGAGGTTTATATGAAAAAAATTATTATTGGCTCCGACAAATCAGGTTTTCCATTAAAGGAGGCTATTAAAGCCCATTTGACAGAATTGGGTTATGAAGTCACCGATGGCGGCACACTTAATGAAGAGGAACCCAAACCATATTTTGAAGTAGCTTCGGCGGTAGCTAAAAGAGTATCCGAAGGAGAGTTTGAAAAAGCAGTTTTGATTTGTGGCACCGGTATGGGAGTATCGATTGTTGCTAATAAGTATAAGGGAGTATATGCGGCAGTTTGCGAAAATACTTACGCTGCTGAAAAAGCCAGAGCTATAAATGATGCCAATATTTTATGCCTTGGGGGCTGGCTCACCGCTGAGTTTGTGGGCTGTGCCATGGTTGACACCTTCCTTAATACTGAATTTACACAGAATCTTGAAGAATGGCGTGCAAAGAATTTAAGAAATGCAAGAATACAGGTTAAAAACATTGAAGCTGAAATATATAAATAAATCAAATAAATATATCTATTAAATAAAAATCTATAAAAGAAATCAAATAAAGAAATCAAATAAAGAAATCAAATAAAGAAATATGGGGGAGATTACTATGAAATACTTTTTAGACAGTGCAAAACTGGACGAAATCAAGTACGCATATGAAAACTTTTGTATTGATGGTGTTACAACAAACCCAAAACATATCCAATTAAGCGGAAAACCATTTATGCAGGTTGTTAAGGATGTAGCTGCCTGGATAAAGGAGGAAGGAGTTGAGGGTATAGATAAATTTCCTGTATCCTTCGAAATTAATCCACACCATGATAAGTGGGAGGATATAGTTGAGGCAGCCAAGGAAGTAGCCAGTTATTCACCAAACTACGTTATAAAGCTCCCCTGTACTGAACAGGGCTTGATTGCAGCTAAGAAGCTTGAAAAAATGGGAATAAGAACTAATGTTACTTTGGTATTTTCTCCATCACAGGCAATTCCAGTAGGAAAACTGGGCGCCAAGTTTGTTTCACCTTTTGTAGGCTGGAAGGAAAATAGTGGGGATAACTCAATAGACTATATTTCTGACATTATTGATATATATAGAAACTATGGCTTTGATACTGAAATAATTGTTGCAGCAGTGAGAAACGGTAAACAAATTGGCGATTTTGCCGCTCTGGGTGCAGATATTGTGACCTGTGGACTTGATGTATACAAGGCAAGCTTTGAGCATCCCTTTACAGCATATGGCTTAGGTGTATTCAGAAATGCCTGGGATGGTACAGCTAAAGAATAATTTACTGTAAAACAGCTTTTCAATACTATTTTGTGGCCACTAAGAGGCTCAAAGCTATTAAAGTGGCTTGGGAGGTTAATATTATATGAAACAAAGAGTTAAACTGGGCGTGGTATGCCTGACCAGAACCACATATGAGTATAAAACAGCACAGGCAATGTATACAAAGACAATTGAAGACCTCAAAAAGCTGCCTGATGTGGACTATACATTTATAGAAGAATGTGTAATTGAAATAAAAGATGCGGAAGAAGCTGCAATTAAGCTGTTATCAGCTAATGTAGATGGTGTGGTTATAATTAGCGGTACCTTCCATTTAGGTCATTTGGCCTTGATTTTTGCAAAATATATTAAAAAACCATTTCTACTTTGGGCGTACAATGAGCTTCCCTATGATGGCGGTAAAATCCGACTGAATGCTGTTTGCGGTTTGAATCTCAATGCTTCCAATCTTTATAAGACCGGTAAGGATGATTACTCCTGCACCATAGGTGACAGCATCGATGAAAAGTGGATAGATGCATTGAGAGTAAAGGTTGCTCTCCAAAATGCAAAGGTAGGACTTGTAGGCTATCGTGCCCACGGATTTTTCAATGTTGGCGTTGATGACATGGATATTTATCAAAAAACAGGTATTCTGATAGATCATTATGAGATTGCAGATATGTTCTCACAGCCTGTAACTGATATCGAGATTGAGGTAGAAGAAAAAGAAGTCAGGGCCTTATTTATATGTAAGGATGTAAATGATACGCAGGTTAAAAAGGTTGCCCAGCTTTGTGTAAGTGCTACCAAGTTTGTTGAGAAAAACGGCCTTACAGCAGTAGCTGTAAGATGCTGGCCCGAATTTGCGGCGAATTATGGGATTTCACCCTGTGCTGCAATGTCTATACTCCAGTCAAAGGGAATAATTTTATCCTGTGAGGGTGATGTAGAGGGTGCTCTCTCCATGCTGGCAGGTGCTGCGTTAGGCGCTGAAACACCGTTCCTTGCCGACCTGTCACAGGTTGATCTTCAGGAAGATTTTGCTCTAATGTGGCATTGCGGTGTTGCACCGGCTAATTTGTGGGATGGAAAGAGTGAAAGAACCCTTGACACCTACTTTGCCGGAGGAAAGGGTGTGACTGCAGGCTTTGTAATGAAAGAGGGCCATGTTAATCTAATGAGATTTGATACTGCCCGTGGAAAAACCAGATTGTTCCTTGCGGCCGGTGAGTCCATAGAAATGAAAAAACAACTCTGCGGAACATACACAAAGGTAAAATTTGAGCAGAACATCAATGATTTATTGAATACAGTGACTGAAACAGGTGTGGCGCACCACCTGGCCATGCTGTACGGGGAGTACAGGGACGTATTAAGGCTGGCAGCAAAAATGATGAACTATGAGGTTATTGAATAGGGAATTTATATGGGCAATTACTGTCAGCTTTTCAGCTGATGGTAGTTGCCTTAACAAAAGTATCTAAAAAATATTGGGGGTTAAATTATGAGCACATTTAAAGGCAAATTACATGAAACAGTAGTTAAATTTCCAAATACCGATATATGGATGGATTCCTGCGGAGAAAATGAATTGAACTATGCACTGGAGAGAGGCTGCGTTGGCGCTACCAGTAATCCTGCCATAGTAGGTTCTGTTATCAAGGGAGAACTGTCCATATGGGAAAGCCGTATAAAAGAAATGGTGGCCGAAAGAAAAGACATGACCGAAGAAGATGTGGCCTGGGCTCTGATTTATGAAATAGGTGCCCTTAGATCAAAAAAACTTCTTCCTATTTTTAATGAGTCAAAGGGTAAAAAGGGCAGATTGTCAATTCAGACTAATCCCAAGTTTTACAGAGATACCGAAAAAATGCTGCAGCAGGCAGATATTATCAATGGTCTTGGTGAAAACATGCAGGTAAAGATGCCGGCCTCGGAAGCAGGAATTAAAGCAATGGAAGAGGCGACTTACAGAGGAATTAGTATTAATGCTACCGTTTCATTCACTGTTGCACAGGCTGTTGCAGTAGCTGAAGCTGTTGAAAGAGGCTTGAAGAGAAGAGCAGCTGAAGGACTTTCTACTGATACCATGTCACCAGTTTGTACAATAATGATTGGCAGAACTGATGATTGGATGAAGAAATATACAGATGAACAGAATATAATTGTTGATCCTGAATGCCTGGAATGGTCAGGTATAGTGGTAATGAAAGAGGCATACAGAATCTATAAGGAAAGAGGTTATACAACCAGATTGCTGTCAGCGGCATGCAGAAACCATCATCATTGGTCACAATTGATAGGTGGGGATTTGTCAATGACTATTCCCTTCAATTGGCATAAGAAATTGAACTCCTGTGAGGTTGAGGTTGCAAGCAGAATTCAGGAACCCGTTAATGAAGAATACATGAAGCAGCTCAGAAAAATTAGTGAGTTTGGTAAATCCTTTGAAGAACATGGTATGAAGGTTTGTGAGTTTGAAAAATATGGCGGCTTCAGAACTACAGTATCCGGATTTATCGGCGGCTATGATGAATTACTAAAACTCGTAAGGGGATACATGATTTAAATGAAAATAAAACAAACAGCTCCGTTATTGCTATTAGCGTTCATATGGGGATGCTATTATGTTGCAAGTCAAAAAGCCGTTTCTGAAATGTCTGTGTTTACAGTTGGAATTGTTATTCGTTTTATAACCATGCTTCTCCTGACTGTAATAATGTTTAAAAGACACGAATTAAAGCTGTTATTTAAAACAAAAGGCATTTTATTGAGATTAATACTGATTGGTATTCTGGGCTTTTCGCTGGATTTGACGGCTTTCATTGGTCTTGGCCTTTCCCATGCAGGCGCCGGTACTGCTTTATTAAAGTGTGATATTATATTTGTGAACTTGATGTCCGTTATAATTTATAAGGAAAAATTCACAAAGCTGGACTGGACATACACTTTTATAATGCTTTTTGGTGTTCTTATGGTTATGGGAATTGATTTCAGTCAGTTTAAAATCGGGAATAAGGCCGATATATTCTTTATATTAAGTGCGTTGTTTGTATCCATCAATGCTTTTATTATTAAGAGTGTACAGCTGGATAAGAAAAGTCCTGCAGCGGATAATGTGGTTGCATTCTATAATAATTTTATAACGATGGTTCTGTTTATCGTTACATCAGTTGTTATGGGGACCATGGGACAACTCAACAGGTTGGCTGAAAACAGACCGCTTTTGGTGGCGGTGCTGGCTGCCGGATTAGGTCAAACTCTTATATATATTGTATATTACTATAATCTTAGGCGTTTCCCGGTTTGGATTGTAAAGGTATTTCTGCTCTTAATGCCCATTGTTGCAACAATAGTAGCTTTTATCCTGTTTGGGGATGTAATGGTGTTGGGTCAATATATCGGAATGGCGATTGTACTGGCAGGTGCGTTTGGGATATTGATTGAACAAAAGAAGAAAGCGGAAATGCAAAAAAGTAGAAAAGCTTAACAAAAAAGTTTATAAAAAAAGCTTCCTCATGTACGTTGTGAGGAAGCTTTTCTAAATTACCTGAGTTACCTGGATTATCTGAGATACATAGAATATTCTATAACTAATCTTTTATCTCTAACAAGCCGCCGTTTTCAAAGAAATAGTTAATTATTGTCGAGGCCGGCCCCTGTGTTTCCAATTGTAAATTGAATTTGCTGAAGGTTACCTTTTCATATCCTGAGTAATTGGACAAATGTATATATAAATTCTTTCGGAACTTGTCGTTCTCAAAAAGTTCTCCGTATAAAATTATTGATTTTGGATCAAATAAGCACATTGCATTTTTTATTGCAACAGACAGAAAATAAATAGATCTGTCTATTATGTCCTCTATCAATTTATCCCCATCCTGATAAGCCTTAATGATATTCTTGATATTTATATTTTCGGCGTTCCCCTCGGTATATGAGAAGAGAAAAGGCGTCAGTTTGTTTGATAATATATTGGCGGCATTTCTTTCTATGGCATCGTAGCCGGCAATTGTTTCTAGACATCCTCTATTGCCGCACTCACATATTACACCATTCGGATCGGCTATAGTATGACCAAGTTGAATGGCGTTAAAATCAAATACGCTTAACTTGTCCTGGTAGAATACTCTGGCGGCACCTACACCCGGGCCGTATTTTATAAACAGCATATCCTTTGGGTGCTCCATTTGGGCAAAAAAACTTTCCCCATGTGCCAGTGAACAAATGTTGTTTGTTAATATTACGGGAACTTTCATTCTTTTTTGAACATATTCAACAACATTAACATTGTCCTCCCAGACGTTATAAGAGTTAATACTTATTCCGGCTCTGGAATTTACAATACCCTTGACACTTACACCAACACCAAGGATGGTTCTCGTTCTGACTATATCATAATTAATAAGACTATGTTCCAGAATTGTACATACCTTATCCAGTATTGCTGAAGATTTTCTATGACAATCTGCAGTAAACACCGTATCCTCAAAAAGAACAGTATTGTTTAAGTCCATACAAAGAATTTGAAACTTATGGGTGCTTATATAGATACCAATAGTAGCATAGTTTTTCCTATTAATATCCAGAAGAATTTCCTTTCGACCCTTGCGATTATTATTTTGTTCTACTGCCGATTCAACGAGAATTCCTTCGTTAATAAGGTCGGTTGTAATTAAGGTAATAGCAGCAGGAGTCAAATTGAGCTTATTGGCTATCTCCTTTCTGGAGATTCCCCCTGAGCGATAAATCAAATACAGGATAGAACTCCTGTTTTTAATTTTAACTCCCAACATGTTTATTCCGTTTACAGATTGATCCATAGTTATCACTTCTTTTCGTTAGATTATGTTTACTTTAAAAATTATTAGTATTTTATTTCAATATTTTCTCCAATTATTCCTATATGTGCTCCCTTAGCTGCCGGAATACTCTCCTCATGGGCGATTAACCACTTATTCTGCATCCATAAGAGCTTATCCTCATCACAATGAGGTGCTGGAAGAGAACTGAGAGGCTGGTTGGTTCCAGCAGGAAGTACTATAATACTCTTAAAGCCCTTATCTAATACTTTGCAGGGGGCAAAATGCAATGTAGTGCCGTATAATTCAACAGCAGTTCCGCCTGGAACATAAAAAATCTCAGTTGATTCACTTGGCAGCTGATTATTCCTAATATCACGTATATCTGCTAAAATAAGTACCAAATCTGATACGGCTACATCTATCTCTGAACCTTTATGATATTCAAGAGCATTGAGTTTACTGCTGTTACCGTTACAATAGCCTATCTGAACTGGCATATTACCATAAAACTTAGTGCTAAGCTCATTTGCAATAGAAGTGCTCATTAAATCAACATCACATGCTACGTATACATTACCCGAATCAGGAATTCCTTTGGTATTCATTATTTTAATACATTCAGAAAAGTCATATTGGGTAAGTACTTTTCCGTACTTTAAAAATGAAGCATCAAATATACTTTGTATTTTGACAGTAGGATTCAATTGCTTTAAATGGTTTAACATAGAGTTCTCCTTATAATTATATTATATTGTAATAAAATATAAAGCTTTCTACACGATATGGTAATAATTCTATATTTAATACTATTAAAGAGGAATTAATTATAAGTGTTAATAAAAGAGATAGAAAAAATATTATGTAGAACTTTATTTTAGAATATCACAGTAATCAGAATCTTTCAACCATTGAATATAAATTAGCTGGAAATGTAGAGGCATCAGGATTCATACCGAGGTGGAGGTGCCGGTATAACAATTGCTTCCATAAAATCAAAAGAATATTTACATAATTAAAGAACTTAAACAAATAACTTATATATTTGGTGCATATAAAATAATATATTATAATAAATGTATTATAAAGTCGAAAAATATAAAATAACTGCTTTACTTTTTATTAAATATGATATATAATTGCCATTGTAAACGAATTATTTTTGGTTAATGTGCATAGTTGGTTAATACCTTGATTTATCATGGGCAGCGATAACTATAGCAGTTGACGTCAAGTTTTATTTTTTTTCTTTAATAAATTAAAGGCTTTAATTTATTAAAGAAAGGGCATAAAGCCCTATATAAATAGAACTTGGACCCGATGTTAAAATCCATACAATTGGGTCAAATTTAAATTCGTAAAATAAAATAAGAAAGAAGGATAACAATTATGGGGAAGATTATCAAGCGTATTGTGGCAGTAATGTTAGTTCTTACAATGACAATGGTGATTTTTACAGCATGTGGTAAATCTGAAGTAAGCCAGTCGACAACCTCGACCTCAAATTCTTCAGCTACTGAGACACAAGTAACTGCTGAAAAGATTGAAATCACATTCCCAAGCATTTGGGTTGGAACTGATGGAAAAGCAAAAGTGTTTGGTCAAATGGTAGAATCATTTAACAAGGAAAATGAATCTAAAATTGAAGTAAAAATTGAAGAATACACTGATTACGATGCCTATGAAGATAAAATAAGGGCTATGATATCTACTGGTAATGCCCCCGATATTTTTACCTTCAAATCATTCGCAGACTTACAATTATATTCAAAATCAGAAAAGTTGATGGATCTCACCTCGTACTTGGCTGATAAGGAATGGTCCGATAAATTTGCAGAGGGTGTAATAAAGGCAGCTCAGTATGAAGGCAAAAACTATGCAATTCCTTATGAGAATGCCGTTATTGCAATTATGTTTAATAAGAAATTATTAAATAACGCTGGAATAACTACCATTCCAACTACCTATGATGAGTTATGGAATGCCTGTGATGCATTAAAAGCAAAAGGAATATTCCCGACCGCACAGATGACAAATAAAAATGCATGGACCTCAATGCTCTGGTATTCTTATGCACTTGCAGCAGTAGGAGGACCAGATGTTTATGAAAAAGGCCTGGATGATCCAGCGTTTTTAGAAGCCGCAAAAATCATGCAGAAGATGTTTACTTACACCTCTCCTGATGCAGTTGGAGCAGATGCTACAGTTGTAAACGGACACTTCTTTAATGAAAGATCTGCAGTGTATACCAATGGATCATGGATTTTGTCAAGAATTAAAACTGAAGGTGTACCAGGTTTGTATGACAATCTCGCTATCAGCGCTGGTTTAGGCTACAATGGCAGTAAGCCGGGAGCATATGTAAACGCAGTTCAGGCTTATATAGCTGTTGGTGAGCAGAAGGATCCGGAAAAAATGGAAGCAATAATAAAGTTCTTGAAATATATCTGTGATGTTGATAGAGTGACTGAATTGTCCAACTCATCTGGCGCAATATTTACTATCAAGTCAAAAATTACTGATCAGACAGAAAAGCTTCAGGCTACAATGATCGAACAAAGTACAGCTGCTCCATACATGATCGGAACTTTTGAGTCCACTATGCCTACAAAGGTAGTAACTGCATTCCCACCTGCACTTGAAGGTCTTGTACTCGGAGAATTGACCCCTGAGCAATTTGTTGAGACACTAAAGGCTGCAAATAAATAATATCAGTATAGTTAATATTCAAAAAATATATATAAAATATAAGTAGAATATATACACATAAATAATAATACTTACTATAACAATCAAATATTTTGGCAGGCTGAAAGGCCTGCCAAAATACAGATTACGACTATATTAATCTGAGTTGGTTTTGACGATGGAGGCAGGAGCGATGGAAGTTAAAAAGCATGACATAAAAAACATCTTCATCTTTATATTGCCAGGACTTGCACTATTCACCCTATTCTTTATTATACCTGTAGGGTATGTAGCAATAACCAGCCTTTTTGAATGGAATGGAATTACATCTCCTATATTTAAAGGTCTGTATAATTATGAAAATATCTTTGGTGATAAAGTGTTTTGGCGCAGTGTAAAAAATAATGTTCTGTGGGCTGTAGTTGCCGGAGGCGTGCAGGTTCCTCTTGCAATGCTTATGGCTTTAATATTATCAAAGAAACCAAGAGGTTGGCAGTTTTTCAGAACAGTGTATTTTCTGCCGCAGGTTATTTCAGGTATTGCTCTCGCGATGCTGTGGTCGGCAATGTACAATAGTGAATTCGGTTTAATTAATGGTTTGTTAAGAGCGGTCGGTCTTGGTGAATATGCAACAAATTGGCTTGGAAATATTAAAACAGCTTTTCCATGTATGCTGATTTACTGGGTATTTTATGTCGGCTACTATATGGTTATTATGCTGGCTGATATAACAAATATTGATGAAAGCTATTATGAAGCGGCTCAGATTGACGGAGCCGACGGTATAAGGCAACATATTCATATTACAATACCTTTGATTAGCGGTTCATTTCAGACCTGTGTTACACTGGCAATGATTTTCGGTTTAAGAACATTTGAACAGGTTTTCCTGCTGACTAACGGAGGACCTGCAAACAGAACTTCGGTGCTTGTACTTTACCTGTACAATCAAATGAAAACAAATGACTACGGTGGAGCAAATGCTTCCAGTGTTATGCTTATATTGACCGGGGCCTGTGTTATCTTAATTATTCGTGGAATATTTGCAAAATTAAATAAGGAATAAAGGAGGAGAAATATGTCGGCAAAAACTGCTCAATCAATTGGAAAAGATAAAAAGAACATAAAAGATATTATATTTTCTTTTTTCAAATGGATTTTAATCATATTCTTTGCAGTATATACGTTGTTCCCACTGCTATGGCTGTTTATTACATCATTAAAAACAAATGCGGAATATTTCAATAATCCATTTTCCTTACCTGCTGTACCACAATGGCAGAACTACGTAAATGCATTTCAACAGGCAAATTTAGGCAGAATGATTTCAAACTCAGTTATTGTTGCAATAGTGGCAACGGTTCTTAATGTTATGGTTGCTTCAATGTTGTCCTATTGTATATCCCGTTTTAAATTTAAAGGAAGAGAAACTATATTTACCTTTTTTTCGGTAGGTGTACTTGTTCCTCTTAATGCACTTATGGTTCCTTATTTTTCGATTTTCAGTAAAATTGGACTCGTAGATTCACTGGCAGCATTAATTATTCTATACGCTGCAATCGGTCTACCAATTTCAACTTTTATTATTCGTGGTTTTATGAAAAGCTTTCCGGCAGAGATTGAAGAGGCCGCTTATATTGATGGAAGCGGATTTTACGGAAGATTCTTTAAAATGATTTTACCTTTGACCAAAACAGGTCTGGTAACAGCAGCAACCTTTGAATTCATAACCTGTTGGAACGAGTTTGTTTATGCAAATCTTCTGACTTCTTCACCAGCAACTAAAACTATACAGATAGGTATAAGATATTTTACAAACCAGTTTACAACAGATTATGTTTCAATGTACGCTGCAATTATTATCAGTATAGCTCCAAGTATTATCGGGTATATGTTATTCCAGAAACAGGTTATATCAGGCTTGACCAGTGGTGCTGTAAAGGGTTAGAAACTTTGATTTTGACTGCAATATACCAGGAGGAAAGACATGGAACTAGTTATACTAAATGATGGGTTTAAGCTATTATATCAGAATCAGTGTATCATTCATCACACGGTAGAAAAACCTTTTATTTATATAGGGTATGGTAAAGAAACCGTAGAGATGTATAGAGGAAACTTTGATATCAGGGATTATGTAATCGAAAGATACCCTCTAAAAAGTGTTTCTATACAACAAAATAACAATGAATATTCATTAAATTTTGATAATAAATTAACTGCTCGTATTAAAATTGAAGACGATAGGTTTCTGATGGATTTTGAGAAATCAGATACTGACATCAATAGGTTTTGGATCAGGATTGATGCCGATGAGAATGAGAAATGCTATGGCTGTGGAGAGCAGATGTCCTATTTTAATTTGCGAGGTAGAAATTTTCCACTCTGGACATCGGAACCAGGTGTAGGCAGAGATAAAACTACCTATGTAACCTGGAGGTCTGATGTTGAAAATAAAGCTGGAGGAGACTATTACAACACAAACTATCCTCAGCCTACCTTCGTATCAACGAAACACTATTATCTCCACGTTGATTCAACTGCCTATGCTGATTTTAACTTTAAGAATAAAGCTTTTCATGAATTGCAAATATGGGAAGTGCCAAAGCAGATCAGGATTGAAGCGGCACCTACATTTATTCAGCTGCTTGAAAAGTTGACCGGTTTTCTTGGAAGACAGATTGAATTGCCTGACTGGATATATAATGGAGCTATCCTTGGACTTCAGGGCGGAACAGAACGTTCTTTCGCACTTGTTGACCGTTCACTGAGAAATGGCATAAAAGTCTCAGGGGTCTGGTGTCAGGACTGGGCCGGCAAGAGAATCACTTCCTTTGGTAAGCGTCTTAACTGGAACTGGAAGTGGAATCAGGAAATGTATCCGGGATTACCAGAAAAAATCAACGAGTATAAAGCAAAAAATATCAGATTCCTTGCCTATAACAACCCATACCTTGTAAAAGAGGGAGATTTATACAGAGAAGGCAAGGAAAAGGGGTATTTTGCCAAGTCACTTGATGGAACTGATTATTTAGTGGATTTTGGAGAGTTTGACTGTGGAGTGGTAGATTTCACCAACCCGGAAGCATATGCATGGTTTAAAGAGCTAATCAAAAAGTATCTGATTCATTTTGGTATAGATGGGTGGATGGCTGATTTCGGAGAATATCTCCCTACTGATTTGCAGTTATACAGTGGAGCGCCGGCCATGATAGAGCATAACCACTGGCCGGTTCTATGGGCAAAATGTAATTACGAAGCTCTTGTAGAAACAGGAAAACTGGGCGAGATTGTGTACTTTATGCGAGCCGGCGGGGCTGGTACTCAAAAGTATTGTACTTTGCTCTGGGCAGGTGATCAAAGTGTGGATTTTTCAATGCATGATGGTCTTGTTACTGTAATCTGCGGGGCACTCAGTGCTGCAATGAGCGGATGCGGTTTACATCATAGTGATATCGGCGGCTACACCTCACTGTTTAATAATTGCAGAACCAAGGAAGTATTTCTGAGATGGGCTGAAATGGCGGTATTCACTCCTGTTATGAGAACTCATGAAGGAAACAGACCGGAGGAAAACTTCCAGTATTATGATGATGCAGATACTTTGGAGCAGTTTGCTAGACTTACCGAAATCTATACAATGCTTGCACCATATACAAAGAGCCTTGTAAAAATAAATGCAGCCTCAGGTCTCCCGGTACAAAGACCATTATTTTTACATTATGAAAATGATGAAAAGACCTATGATATTCAAACAGAATATTTATTCGGAGAAGATATGTTGATTGCACCTGTGTATTTGCCTGATGTACAGGAGTGGGAGGTTTATCTTCCGAAGGACCGGTGGGTTCACCTTTGGACGGGTGAGGAGTATCAGGGTGGAACAGTAACGATAAAGGCTGAAATGGGCTTTACACCAGCATTCTATAAAAAGGATTCCAAGTTTTCAAGCTTATTTAAATCAATTCGGCAGAAGTATGGAATAAAATAGTTAAATGGTATATTTTACCTCTTTAACTGGAAACAATGTATATAAATCTATATATTTTTCAGTTAAAGGGGTTTTTATATGTTTAAGAGAATCAGAATTCTGTTGTTTGTATTTTTGGCCATATCTGCATGTCTTATGACCAGATTGTTTTATTTGCAAATAATAGGGGGAGGTTCATTTTCCAAGGAGGCTTCAGCCCAAAGGGTTAATAACATCCAGATTGAAAGTTCCAGAGGAGATTTTCTGGACAAGAACGGTATAAGGTTTACCAGCAGAACTCAAAAGATTACGGCTGTACTTAAGCCTGCCGAGCTGCGAAGCCAGCCGGAGGTTATAAATCAGCTATGCCAGATTCTTGGCCTTGAACCTCAAAAGACCATGGAGGAAATTCAGAGAAAGAATACGCCCATTTTAGTTGAGGTTGATAAGGAAACCAAAGCACTTCTAACATCGATGAAGATAGATGGAATATCATTTGTTAATACACTTGGCAGGTATAACACCGACACTAAAGCAAAACATTTGTTAGGTTACCTTAATAAAGTCGATAACATTGGCAGCAACGGACTTGAAAAATTATTTGAGAAGACCTTGAACTACGGCCGAGAGGATAAAATAGCCGTTATAACCGATGGAAGCAATGATTTGCTTGCCGGCCTGGGCTACAGAATTATTAAGGATGATGAAAGAAAGAATAGTAAACTTGATATAAAGCTGACACTGGATTATCACATTCAGGATATAGTAGAAAAAGCACTCGAGAGCAGAAACCTTACAGGGGCAATTGTTGTAGAGGATGTCAATACAGGAGATATTGTGGCCATTTGCAGTAAGCCTGATTTCGATCCCAATGATATAGAAAAATATTTATCAAATAACAAGCGTCCGCTATTTAATAGAGCAGTGGCCCAATACAATATGGGCTCGGTTTTCAAGCTGGTTGATCTGGCTGCAATCTTTGAGCTTCAGCCTGACTATAACATGGTATTCAATTGTCCGGGGTATATTCAGATAGGCGATACTGAATTCAAATGTTCTTCCTATGAAGCAGGAGGCCACGGCACGGTTGATATTAATATGGCTCTGTCAAAATCCTGTAATGCGTATTTTATTAATATGTCTCTGGACCTCGGCGCAGATCCCATACTGAATATGTGTAAAACCCTTGGACTCGGTGATAATACAGCTTTAACAAAGCAGGGAATAGGTGAGGCAAAGGGGATCATTCCTGTAAAGGCTGACCTGCAAAACCCCGGAGATATTGCAAATATATGCATCGGGCAAGGTCAGATTATGGCAACACCTGTACAGGTAGCCGATATGATTGCCACTATAGCCAACGGCGGATTTAAGAACAATGTAAATATATTGGACAGTATTGTAAACAGCAGCGGAAACAAGGTCAGAGACCTGAGGGAAACGTCACAGCAGAGAGTTATATCCAAAGCTACCTCAGATAGGATAAGAGCTCTGATGGAGGGGGTTGTAAGTGATGGAACCGGGAAGAAGGCTAACATGGATCAATTCGGTGGAGCTGGTGGAAAGACTGGGAGTGCTGAAACCGGTCAGTATATCGATGGAGAAAAAATAATTCAAGCATGGTTTGCCGGATATTTCCCGGCAGAAACTCCAAAGTATTCGGTGGCGGTTTTCATTGAGGATGGAAAAAGCGGTGGTGAAGCAGCTGCCCCTATTTTTGCAGAAATAGGCTCGGAAATCATGAGGTTGGGGCTGTAGTTGTAGTTGTAGTGCGAAGTATGACATTAGTCTGGCGCAGGAGTTACCAGTTGACTGTAGTGAGTAGAGGTATGACGACTGATTGTGTTGTGGGCGTATGACGACTGACTGTTTTGTTGTGTATGGCAATTGATACCTGATAAGCACTATCAGATATGAGAATTTATAGTTGTTATAAGGGGAATTTCTTGTGCTGATATTTTCAAGGTGGAAAAGTTATCCTATAATAGACTTATAGAGTAACTTTTTACTCTGGAGGAGGTAACAATGGGCGTATCTGTAAACGGTATATCGGATTATTATTCCAAACTTAATCTTTATCGGCAGGAGAATTTCACCGGTGGTAGAAATTCCGGAACCAATGCTAAAATTGATAGCGAGGCCAATGGAAAGATAAGTGGTAATACCGTTGGAAAAACCAGTGGAAAAACCAATAGAAAAATTGATCCCGAAAGTGCTGGGGCTGTGGTAAGAGCTCATGAGCATGAGCACGTTAGCCGGGAAGTCGCAAAAGTGCAGATGAATGGTGGAAAAGTAACAAAAGCGGATAATGACAATCGCAATAGAAAGGACTTTTTCCTTACAAACTATAATGATTTGATAGCACAGAATTTTGGAATGTTTTTTGATGTGAGGGTGTAGGGGTAAGAAAGTATAATAAGTTGTAGGATCTGATGAACGACATTGCATGAGGTCAATGATAATATGTAATCATAAGAAAAATGTATACACTATGAAAAGTCGATAAAAGCAACAAGCTATAGGTCAGCAGGAATCAAAATCCTGTCGACCTTATTTTATGTGCATTGGTGCTTTTTTCAAATATACGGTATGATAGAATGGTGGTAGCTATAGAAGAGGAGTTTCTATGTTTGACAAAAATCAAGACTTAAAAAAGAAGTTAGCTTTAAATAGAACACGTTTATTGTTTGATTGGTGCACAAGACTGTCTATTTTATCGTTAAAGTGTTTGTGAAGTCTAGCCTGTCCGGTGATGAGGGCGAAATAGACATCAAACTAGTCGTCAGTTTAATACATAACTAAGCACCGCAAATATATCAGTACAGAATAGCAAAACTAAATATTTTACAAAGGAGTGTCAACTCTAGAACTTGTATTTAATCTTTTTACTGAAGATTATATTGATATACTAATTAAGTTACTGTATGCTCCATGGCATTATAAACATGAAGATATAGCAACTATATTCCAGGCTTTCAGATTACCACAAACAGTTGAATGCCTATATGATACAGCTATAACTGAATTTAAGTATTTGGATTATGATTAAAGCTATGCTTTGACAGTGAAATGTATATGGGCTTTGGGTGATATTAATACTGTTGATTCTAGAAAGAAGCTTGAAGTACTTTCACAATCAGAAAATAGAATTATTTATGATGCTTTCATAAAATCCGATGACTACCTGAACAATAAAGACAAATGGTCGATATCAAAAGATAATAAGTATAAAATGACGTTTACGTTTAAGTAGGGAGGAATAAATGAACTATGCGCAAGCTTATAATTAGCTCAATACTTGTACTTGGTATGATGCTATTATGATGCTGAAAACAGAGTAGTCAGCAAAAAGCTTCCTTTAGAAAAGGACAGCAGCGGAAATGTTTTCTATTCTATCGAGAACTATAGCTATGATGATGTAGGAAACATATTAACCCAAGAGATTACCGGTTCAAATGACAAGCTGTCCTCTAGAACTACAACCTATACATACTATGACAATAGTCTTGTAAATACGGTAATAGACAGCAGTGGTGCATACACAAGATACTATTACGACAGGAACGGCAACAAAGTAAAAATAGAAAGTCTTAGATCAGAAAATGTATATGATACGCAAAAATTTGAGTATGATATCCAGAATAGGGTAATAAGACAGATACAGTACGTAGATGAGAAAGATATATACAATGCTGCCGCTATGTCCGATCTGGATAATTTCAAAGACAGTGAATATCCCGGAAAACTCATGGTGATTACTGCCTATGAGTACGATATATTGGGCAACAGAACCAAGGTAATCAGTCCACTTGCATTTGGTTATAAAGAGGATGATATACAAAACAGAGCAAATTACACAAATGAATACTCATACGATATACTAAACAGACTTGAAAAAATAACAAGAAAATATGGCAGCAGGGATGTATTTACTCAGTATACCTATGATGCAGCCGGAAACCAACTCACGGTAATGAACGAGCGAGGCTATACCACTTGGTATACCTACGACAAGCTGAACAGGGTAGAAACAATAACAGACCCTAAGAATAACCAATACAGCTACACCTATGACCTTGCCGGCAACAGGCTTACAGAAACAAATGCCAAGGGCTACACCATGACCTATGAGTATGATGCTCTGAACAGGCTTCAGACAGTCACTGATGCGTATAATAAAGTCATAAGCAGAAAGGTCTACGATGCCAACGGAAATGTAATAAAGGAAATAGATGCAGAGGGCTACCAGTCAGCCAATGACGATGAAAGCAGATTTGGAACTATATATACATATAACCTTGGTAACCTGTTGGTTTCAATATCAACTCCTGAAGCCGCTGATAAGAAAAAAATCAGTAATAAATTTACTTATAACCAATATGGTGAGGTGACCAAACAAACAGACGCCCTTGACTGCACAACTTCTTATGAATATGATGCAGCCGGAAATATGACAAAGGTGACCGATGCTCTTGGTACAACTACAAAATACAGTTATGACAAGCAGGGCAACAAGCTTACAATGACAGACGGAAGGGGTAAGCTTACAAGCTATGCATATAGTGACTTCGGAAAACTAAAATCAGTTACAAATGCTGATAATAAAACACAATCATATAAGTATGACCTTGAAGGAAATACAGCCTGTGTAACTGATAAAAATGGAAATAATACAGTTTATGCCTATGACAACAGAGGGCTCTTGCTGGAAAGAAAGGTACTTATATCCGGCAACAGCAGTGCCAACAGCAGCGATATTGTAAGCTACACCTATGATGAGGCCGGAAACAGAGCATCCATGACTGATGAAATTGGCACAAGCGAATACTCCTATGACGAAAACAACAGATTGATAGAAATTCAGAAGAATGGTGCTACTCAGATAAGTTATGCCTACGACCAGATAGGTAATGTTACAAAAGTAACTGATCTCAAGGGTTACGAAGTAGGATACACCTATGATAAATCCAGTAGAATGGAAACTGTAACCTATGGAGGGAAAACTACAACCTACTCGTATGATGACAACGGAAGAAGAAGCTCAGTTACCTACGCGGGAGGAGTATCTGAAAACTACACTTTTGACAAGGACAACAGATTAATCAAACTAACAAATGTGAAGCCAAATGGTGGCATTATATCCGAATATAGCTACACCTACGATCTTGTAGGAAGACAGTTAACAAAAACTGATCTCTATGGAATTACGAGCTATGAATATGACATAATAGGAAGAATATCGAAGGTTGCAACACCAGGAAAGACAACTATATATTCCTATGATAAGGTCGGAAACAGGCTCTTACAACAGGAGACATATACATCACTTCAACCAAGTGACTATGTTGACGAGACCACAGGAAAAGAAATACAATATATATTGAAGAAGAGCGATTATACTTACTCAAACACAAACCAACTTCTAAAACTTGTAGAGAGAATGTTTGATGAAAGCAACAAAGAAATCGCCCGTAAAACAACAAAATACACATATGACAACAATGGGAATCAGCTGAACCAAAGCATCAGCCATACACTGCCCGACAACACTGGACTTCGTCCTAAAACGACAGGGACAGCCTATGGAGATAAGCTGTCAGACAATTCAAACAGTATAGACAAGCTTTTAGAAAAAACAAGCTATACTTATGATGGTTTCAATAGACTAGTAAAGACCGAAACCATTAAGGATGGAATACGTACAACTGTTGATTTCACATACAATGGTGATGACCTGCGTGTAAACAAAACAACGAGAAAATCAAATAACAACTATTCACCAGAAGTAACAAATTACCTGTATGACAGACAAAATGTTATCCTGGAAACTGATGCAAATAGCAACATTAAAGCCAGATACATAAAAGGCATAAACTACATAGCAAAAGCAGATTCAACTGGAAAAGAGACCTACTTCCTGTTCAATGGACATGGTGATGTCGTACAGACTGTTGATGAAGCTGGAGCAGTACAAAACCAGTATGACTATGATATCTGGGGCAACCCAACCCTGACCATAGAAACCACCAGCAACTCAATCCGCTACACCGGTGAATTCTATGATGAAGAAACAGGACTCTATTACCTGAGAGCAAGATACTATGCCCCGAACTTAAGCAGATTCACCACAGAGGACAGCTATTGGGGAGAAGATGATAACCCATTGAGTTTGAACCTTTATACTTATTGTATGAACGACCCAATACAGTATGTTGATCCGAGTGGGCATTTTACAATGCGTGAACTTGAGTTTTATTTTGGTAAGGAAGCAGCCCAAAAATATAAACATGAAGCAGATCCAGACCCAACGTCAAAAGGTATTACTTTAAAAGATGAAGCTGATATAACTACTTGGAGCAATGATTCATCAAAAGCCACATTTACAGTTGGAGGTGTGAAAAAAGAGCTATATATTGATAAAGGAATAGTATATGACAGCTGGGGATATGAAAGAGGAACAGTAATCGACGGACATATAACTGTCTCAGAGTATGAGTTCAAGAATTTATTCGGTGGTAGTTCAAGCCCGGGTAGTTCATCGTCTAGGGAATCAACATTAACTGTAAATTCTTGGGAAAATATAACATCGGTTTATGTCCGCGATAATGTAAATGCAACCATCAATAACTACGGCATAATTGATACTATAACTGGTGGAAAGAAAAGTAATTTGGTTATAAATAATTACGGAAAAGTAAACAATGAAGTTAGGATTGGTGAAAATGGAACTGCGGTGATAAATAATTTTAATGAAGAAAAAGACCCTGAAACAGGTAAATATGTAATAGGCATCAATAAGGTAACCGGGGAAAAACATAGCAAAATAAATGCATTTAATTATGGCGGTATGGGAGAGATACATACTGGTGATTACAGTAAGAACGAAATATTGAATATGAACAAAGAATCATATGTGAAATGGCTAGAAACGGGGTTTGAAAATGAAACAGTAGCTAGTGAGGATGGTATTGAGTATGTAGATGGCAAGGGTAGAATATTCTATACAATTAATGGAACTAAAGTTTCAGCTGAAATATATGATCAAGCAAAAGCTGACGCACAAAAGCAAATCGAAAAAATTTTAGCTCAATACTACTACGGTTTTTGGCATAATGGAGGATATTTCTTTGTTGAAGATTCATATGCTTATTATTGGTATGAGCAGTTAAAGATAGCGGTACATGGTTATCGGTATAAAACAAGCACTTTAGAAGCTGCATTAATACCAGTATCAATATGGGAAGGATATAAAGAAGCAACAGTACAATATGGTATAATTAACCCTATATTGGCTTTTGGAGCTGGAGTTTATTTAACTATTTTAGATAAAATAGGGTTAAAAGGCCCAGAATCGCCACAAAGTTTAAAAGATAATATTGAATTAATAAAAGAATGGCAGGAGCAAACAAAAGATGTTGCTACAACTTTAGCAAAATATAATTATATCATGGGTTCTGATTATAAATATTTAATGCTAGGCTCTGAGGGACGAGATGAGTTTAAAGACCAGTTAAATAAATTAAATGAACAAGTTCAAGACAGAGATGTTTTTAGATACAGTAGTGAAGAAGACAAGAAAGCGTATAAAATAGCAATGACTAGCTATATTAATAAAATTTATAATATGAATGATAATTTCAAGACATACAATAAAGCTCTTAAAGATACGCTTGAAGTGATTGAAGATAGTGTTACACAAGTCGAAGCAGAGGAGATAAATAGTAAGCTTGATGAACTTTTTTAAAATTTATAACCAAAATAAATAATATGAAAGGGAGTTTTATGAAGATAAGTTTAACAAAATTTTTAGTTGTATTAACATTAATTTTGATATTTGAATCTACAGGGTGTTCAAATGATAATTCTACATCACAATATCATAAGTCTGCTAAAAAATTTAACAGCATATATTTTGAAATTGTTGAATGCATTGATTTAGGAAATACAATAAAATCATTAGAGCGACTACAGAGTGAGGAAAATAGCAAAAAGATAGATGAACTTGGAAATATTATAAAAGATATTAAAAATAATATTCCTAAAGACAGAGAACAATTATACAATACGTTTAATGAGAGGTATGAGAATTTAGTTTACTTAAAAGAATCATATGAAAAGTTAGAAAGCTTTAATGAGGATGATAGGGGTAAGATTGATACTATATTTATTTCAATTGGATTGGAAAAAGACAATTGGAAAGATAAAAATTCATCAATTATATGGGATTAGTAATGGAGTGATAAGGTGGTTGTTATTGTCCTGAACGGTACTTGGGTTGACACTCCTCCGGAAATATTAAGTTTTGTTTAGTCAGCGCTGCCATATTTGGTGGCGCTTTGCTAGTGTGCCAAGCATGGCACTAATCTAACTGGTGCAAGTCCAGTCACGGGTATTTACCGCCAAGTGTAGCGAACCACAAGTTGGTATCAGTAATGGTATGGATGAAGGAAGTGGTGTAGCAAAGTTCTTGAGCCTACGTACAGAAACTTGATAAGGCGATTAGGTGGGTAAGGTTGCTAGACAAACCAAAGCCCAAATGGTAAACGTAAGCCGAAGTTGTAAATCAAGAGGTTTATGGAACGAAAGATTAGTGTCTTACCTTGGAAGACCCTACCCACATTTCATAGATATGGTCGAAAAAGGTTTAGGGAGGGAGTCAGATGATGTCATAGTAGGTTTAATAACCGAAGGACTGAAACGATTTATAGTACAAATCGGTATTAAGAGAATAATACGCAAACCAGAAATCGGATGGATAAGGAAAGTAGGAGCGTAACCAAGGATAATTATCTATATCCAGAGGGGTGATGTGTATGAATTTTGTAATAAGCAGAGGAGTAACAACAGTGGAATTAATAGATATGATTACATCGAATGAAAACCTAAACAGAGCCTATAGGAAAGTAGTGGCGAATAAAGGTGCGGGTGGAGTAGATGGAATGACTGTAGATGAACTCGGTGCATACATCAGAGAAAATAAAGACACAATCGTGCAGTCAATTCGAAACAGAACCTATATGCCTAGGCCAGTGCGAAGAGTATACATTCCAAAGGAAAATGGGAAGAAAAGGCCACTGGGAATACCAACAGTTTTGGAAGAGTGATACAACAAGCCATTGCACAACCGATATCTGAAATTTATGAAGAAATATTTAGTGAATTCAGTTATGGGTTCAGGCCTGGAAGAAGTTGTCATAATGCTATAAAGCAAGCGTTGGATTACCTAAATGAGGGACATGAATGGGCCATTGGTGTTGATATAGAACAATTCTTTGATACGGTGAATCATGACAAATTAATTCAGATTCTTAGAGAACAAGTGAATGATAGTACAACATTAAATCTGATTCGCAAATATTTGAGAGCAGGAGTAATGGAAAAAGGACTAGAAAAAGCAACAATCACCGGTGTTCCACAAGGCGGACCGTTGTCGGTTGTATTGTCGAACGTTTACCTTGATAAGTTAGATAAAGAGCTGGAACAAAGAGGTCTGCGTTTCACGAGATATGCTGATGATGCATTGATATTCACGAAAAGTGAATTGTCAGCAAACAGAGTGATGAAGTCCATAACAGATTGGATTGAAAGAAAACTGTTCCTAAAGGTGAATGCAACAAAGACTAAGATAGTAAGACCGACGAGGAGTAAATATCTAGGATTCACATTTCTGAAACATGGTGGCGAATGGAAAGTGAAACCAACCACAGAAAAGAAAAAGAAACTGAAACAGAAAATGAGTGAATACCTCAAAAGAAACAAAGCAATTTCACGACCGCTTACGGTAACAATAAAGCGAGTGAATGAGATAGTAAGAGGATGGATTAATTACTTCAGAATCGGAATTATGAAACAATTCATGGAAGAGTTTGGAACATGGCTTAGACATAAATTAAGAGTAATTGTTATTAAGAAATGGAAAAAGCCTAAGACGATATACCGAAATTTATGTTATCTAAATCGAAAATATAAGAATGGATTCGACCATGAGGCAATCCATAAAGTTGCAAATTCAAGACGGGGTTGGTACAGAAGAAGTGGAATGAACGTAGTGAATTTTATTATTAGTCCAGATTTGCTTGAAACGAAAATAAAGGACGAAGCAGGTCTGCTCAATCCTTTAAATTATTACCTAAGAAAAGTTGGAATATAAGTTGTAGAGCCGTATACGTGACCCGTATGTACGGTTCAACGGTAGGGAAATAATGTTAACCATTATTTCTCTACCCTATTGTGTGCGTCCAGTAGGCGCACGTTCTAATGGGTGAAAGTCCCCAATCCGCCCGGTAGTGGGTAAGTGGTAAATCATGAGTACCTCGACTGCTGGGATCTGCCATGCGATAATTACTCCTGAATAGTTTTAGCTGTCACTTTAAATACTCCTTGGAGTTTATAAAGTAGCTTAAAGTTTTAAGGAGAATTAATCATGGATGCACAACAATTAACTCATGAGTACCGCCTTTCTCAGTGGGATCCCATTATCCATACGTGCCGCACAAGCGGTATGACTGTAAAAGCATGGTGTCAGGAAAACAACATTAACGAGAAACAGTTTTTCTACTGGCAACGTAGGGTTCGTGAGGAAATTAGTTCATTGTCTTCTGAATTGTCCTGAACGGTACTTGGGTTGACACTCCTCCGGGAAATATTAAGTTTTGTTTAGTCAGCGTGCCATATTTGGTGGCGCTTTGCTATGTCAAACCGGCGCCTGGTCTGATGTCTTTTTTGCCCTCATCGCCGGGCAGGCTAGACCCCACAAATTAGCTTGCAGGATCACTGAG
The DNA here is from genome assembly GCA_023393115.1 of Bacillota bacterium. Taxonomy (GTDB): domain Bacteria; phylum Bacillota; class Clostridia; order Acetivibrionales; family DSM-1351; genus Ruminiclostridium. The sequence continues at coordinate 2,400 of JAEWMS010000033.1, read as the reverse complement.
CAGCTTTTCACGTGCTAGAGGAACACTGTCCAAAAAGGTCTGCATCGGCGTTTTACCTTTACAGCGTTTCCCTTGGTGGGTGCGTTCTTCGTTGTATTGCAGTATATAAAAATCCAAGTCTTCCTGCATCTGTTCAACTGATTTGTACATTGTTTTTCTGAATGCAGGTTTGTAAAACTCATTCAGTATAGTTTGGTTGAAGCGCTCACAAATGCCATTTGTCTGCGGACTTTTAGCTTTTGTCATAGTATGCTCAATATCATTCATTTGTAAGAATAGCTCATATAGGTGCTTCTCAGGTGCTCCACAGAATTCAGTTCCTCTATCAGTAAGAACCCTCATTACAGGTATCATATGGCTTTCAAAGAACGGTAATACTCTGTCATTTAATATATCTGCTGACGTTACAGGTACTTTTGCAGTATACTACTTTGCAAATCCAACAGCTGAGTACGTATCTATTGCAGTTTGCTGATATATCCGCCCAACTCCTTTAATATAACCAACATAGAATGTGTCCTGTGCCAACAAGTAACCTGGATGTTGTGTATCTATTTCATCAATAGATATGTAAGCGATTCAAAAGATGACGTAGTGAATAAGAAGCGATCATAAGCTAAACTGGACTTAATAAATTTTATTCCAGGAGGAGCCTTATGAACCAGAAATCACTTGAGTTTTGGCAGCATAGAATCGCTGACAGAAAAATCAGCGGTTTGAATGTTACCGATTGGTGCAAGGAAAATAATCTCAAAACATGCTTACTACTACTGGTTGAAACGTATAGAGGTTAATGCACTTAATAGAGAAACATCGATGCCCATTTTTGCAGAAATAGAATCATCTACCATTACGCAGACCAGAAGCATAAAATCAGACCTCCAGATTACTTGGAAGGATGTTAATATTACTATCAGTGATTCTGATACCGCAAAACTTGCAGCTGAATTTATAACCCAGTTGCAGAAACTATGTTAAGATGTTTTGCAAAGGATGCTTTGCACATATATATTGCCTGCGGGCACACGGACTTTCGCAAGCAGATTGAGGGTCTGGCGGCGATAGTGAATCTTCAATTCAAACTGGACCCGTTCTCTGACCAGTGTGCATTCATCTTCCGCAATAAAAAGAAAAATTCAATCAAGGTTTTGCGTTATGATAAAAATGGTTTTGTCCTAGCTAGTAAAAAGCTGCTGGATGAAATGAAATTCCAATGGCCCAAGGATGCTGCAGAAACTAAGGAAATCACTTCAAAGCAGTTGGAATGGCTTCTGCAGGGACTTTCTATGGAGCAGAAAAAAGCACTTCATACAGTAAAAATGAGTGCAGAAAAGATCTGCTTTTAGTCTTGGTGAATTTAACGAAAAAAGGCCCTAGACAAGGCTTAATTTCAGCACTTTTTAGGCTTTGAAAAATGCTGAAACCATAGCAGAAATGGGCCAAAAATGGTATACTAAAGATATCAAAAAATGAAGGAAATGTATACCAATGACAGAGCAAGAAGAGCTACTTATGCTGAGTGCCCTAGCTGAAAAGCAGAAAGCAGAATTGGCAGCAAAAGATAAAACCATAGAAAGCCAGAAAGCCCAGATAGAAAAACAGAAGATACAGATAGAAAATATGATACAGGCTCTCTTGAATGCCAGAAAGAAACTATTCGGACCATCATCTGAGGTCACCAGTCTGGTTAATGGGCAGATGAATCTGTTTGAGACCACAATGGAACTGGTAAAAGAACTGTTTAAGGAACAGCAAAAGATAACCGTTCCTCTTATACCCGTACTGCAAGACAACCTGGTGTCAGAACTGAAATGCTGTCAGGACTCCCAAAAGAAATCGAAGAGTTTATTATAAACCCTGAGGAAACCTGTTCGCTCTGTTCAAGTACTCATCATTCACAAGTATTTCTAGAAATTCAACATATGAAAACTTTTCTTTAATAGCCTGCTCAACACGCATATCTGTATTCTTTACAAATCCGGATAAATGTAACTTCTGCAGCTTATTTCAAAAGATCATTCATTTTCAATTACCCCCAGTCTGCTTAATTGGTTGTAATGAGACAGATCATTATTTACATTTTCATCGCTGATAAAACTTTGATTGTGCTCAACAGGTAAGGCAATCAGGCCCTTTTCGCATATGCTTTTTACGGTCCCATATGTTACGGAGGAATAGTATAGAGCTCTGCAGCAGGCTTGGTCTATTACATTATCTTTATATTTATTTTGGAGAGATAAGATACCGGATATCGTTCTGTAATCATACTTTTTCATTTTCCCTTTATTGCAAAATGCTCGAAAAAAGGCAAGTGCATGGTCTCCTATTTCAGCCATTTTTATTTCCTGGCTTGACAGAATCTCTTTAATTGTAATATTTTTATTAATGGGATAATGATTT
>JAEWMS010000025.1 GCA_023393115.1 Bacillota bacterium | reverse complement strand
ATCTAATTCACTCATTTTATGAATAACCTCCTTGATTACCCAGTCAGGTGTTGACGCCCCTGCAGTAATACCAATTTTTTTAATTTTTTTTATATCAACCGGTGGAATGTCACTGGCTGTTTGTATTATATAAGTTCTTTCACAATTATTTCTGCAGATTTCATAGAGCTTATTGGTATTTGAACTGTTTTGTCCTCCAATGACCAAAACCATATCAACTTCTTTTGAAATCTTTGCAGCTTCAACTTGTCTTTTGTCTGTTGCATTACATATTGTATCAAATTTTATAACATTTTCAAACCTTTTATTTAAACTCTTTATAATTTTTTCCCATTTATCTCGAATAAATGTAGTCTGAGCAACTACACATATATTTTTTTCTATATCAGGTAAACTGTTAACCTGCTCCTCGTTTTCAATAATGTATGCGGTATTATTACACCAGCCGTTAATACCAATTATTTCAGGATGGTGTTTGTCCCCTATTATTATTATCTGATAATCACTATTATATTTCTCACTGACAAGTTTTTGTATTTTCTCAACATATGGACAGGAGGCATTAACTATTTCCAAACCCTTCTCTCTCAGCTGCCTTAATGTGTCCGGGCCAACTCCATGAGCTCGAATTATAACCTTTGCAGCACCTTCTGCCTCTTCAGGACTGTTAATGGCAGTGACACCACATTGGGTTAGTTTGTCAACAGCCTGCTCATTGTGAATAATAGGACCCAAAGTGTATATTTTCTCATTTGATTTGGAAGCCAGGTCAAAAACAATATTTACTGCATTGTTTACACCGAAGCAAAAACCGGCTGTATTGGCTATAATCAGTTCCATAAGTAATTCCCCTATTCTCCGGTCTAGGATATATCATCAATTTTAATATTTGCATAATTATTGAAAAAATATAGAATCCTTTCAACAACTTCGTCAATACCAAGTGTTGTGGAGTCTATCTCAATTGCGTCTGCCACCTTGGTAAGCGGTGCAAAAGCCCTTGAGCTGTCATTATTGTCTCGGTAAACCATATCATCTCTGACTGATTCAAAGGTAACAGACTGCCCCTTTTGAATCTGCTCCTCATATCTTCTTCGGGCCCTTTCATCTACTGAGGCAGTCAGAAATATTTTTAAGTCGGCATTAGGCAGTACATATGACCCGATGTCACGCCCGTCCATAACAACGTCGTGCTCAGAGGCAATTTTACGCTGTAAATCAACCATCTTTAATCTGACTTCGGGGAAAACCGCGACATTTGACGCACCTACTGAAACCTCGGGAGTTCTGATGGCTTCGGAAACATCCTGACCATCAAGAAAAATTTTCTGAAGGTTGTTGTCATGTGATATAGATATATTAAGTGAATCCATCATTACGGCAAGCTCTTTTTGATTTTTTGTATCAATATTGCTTTTGATTGCCTTTAAAGCCACAGCCCTGTACATGGCACCTGTATCTAAATATATAAAACCCAAATTGGCAGAAACTTTTTTTGCTATGGTACTTTTTCCGGCACCTGCCGGTCCGTCTATTGCTATACTTCTTGACATTACCGTCTCCTTTAACAACATTAGTTTTATGCTATTTACCGGCTAAATCAGGCCTCAAAGCCACTGCATTTTTTAAATATACATGATTCATTTCACTGTTGGCTTTGTCAGTGTTTAAATGAAGTAAAATTCTGATACAGCTTTTAAGACTCCCGGGAACATTAATCTCATTTGAACACATGAGCGGAACGTCGATCAAGCCAAGCTCCCTGGCAGCTACCGCCGGAAAAACTGCATTTAGATCATTTGTCATTGAAAAAATGATACTTATTATATCATCTTTAATAATATTATTCCTATTTATTATTTCATCAAGTAATTCTCTTGTTCCTTCTAAAATAGAGTCCTTTGTATTTTCAGGAACTGTTATAGCCCCACGTATGGCTCGTACTTGCATCCTTACAACCCCCAAATGTGTGTCTTTCATATTAACCTCCATGAGCCACCATTGTGGCCACAAAAAGTAATGAAATTAAACTACTCTATGTCCCAGGCCGATAGCAACCTCGTTAAGGTTAAGTAATCCGATTCCGAAAAACACAGCGACGCTTATATGATCCTTATGCCTAGCTATGCCTATTTTCCCTCCAACATTTAAACCAATGGCCTTGGGCATAATCTGAGAAATTGCTTCTCTTGTTGCTCCCGCAACAGCGCCCTGCTCTGCATGGCTTTCCGAAATTACACCTTCTCTTTTAGAAGAAACAACGGCTCGTTCAACAATCTTCATAACCGATGTAATAAACTCTCCACCGTAATCAACGGCAGCAGATTGTATACCCGATTGAGCAAATTCTGCCTGTAATTTCTTTTCGGATACTCTGTCATTTGTCAGCGCTATTTTTATTGCAGCGCTTGCTATATCTTTGCTACCAAATTCTGACATACGTTAACCTCCATGAGCCACTTAAGTGGCTTCACACTTTAGTGGCTTTGAGCCGTAATAGCGGCCAAAAATAGTAATGAAATCTGATAATTCCATGGACCAAATAAACGCAGATGCGTTACACCCAAAAAAACCTATACAAAATATTATATAGGTTTTTGGGTTATAAAACAATCTTTAGTTTATTTGCCACCAGGGGGTGCTTTCCTTATCCCATCTGAACCTTTACCAATCTTTTTATATTATTTTCAATGTTGATTACAGCATTTTTGCATTTAGCATTTATATTGGTTGTAATTGACTCAACCTTAACTATATGTCCTACAAGGCTTTGACTTCCGTCTATTTCAACCACATCTCCATCCCTGACATTGATTATCATCTCTGTAGTGTCAAACTGGGCGATGTTATCCCCGTTTACAAGAATTTTCAACATTGGGTCAGGTTCCTCCCCAATCATTTTCAAAGTCATTTGTCCCTGGGTGTACAGATATTCGTCTCCGTTCAATGGCAGCCCGATACTTTTATCAGTGAGGTGTAACGTATTTCTGAAGGAGGGGACTGCCAGTATTACCTGAACAATTATCAATATTAAAAAGCATAATATACAGGTGCTGAATAGTATATTCTCCAGAACAGTATTCTTTTCACTTTTATCCTGACTGTTTTTAAATTTGAAAATCTTTATTTTAATCCTTCATCCCCCCAATCTTATTGATCATATATTTTTTACATTGATAATATGCTCAATTTTGGGGTGAAATAGTCATCATTTCCTAAAATCAGCAGCTCATTCCCGCCAAATAACCCGTTGAAAAAGCTATTGTCAGATTAAAACCGCCTGTATATGCATCAACATCTATAATTTCTCCAGCAAAATGAAGGCCTTTTACTTTTTTTGATTCCATGGTGGATGGGTTTATTTCATTGATTTTTATACCTCCAGCTGTAACAATTGCTTCCTTTATGGGTCTTGCAGCCGAAATGGTCACCTCAAGATGCTTTAATAATGAAACAAGCCTTTTCCTTTCTTCCTTTGTAATTTGATGTACCGGCTTGTATGGATCTATTTCGGAAAGGCCAATCATAATCGGAATAAGCTTTTGGGGAAGTAATTCATCCAGCGAATTCTTAAACTGCTTTCTGCTGAACTTTTCAAAATCACGCTGTACTCTTTCATCGAGTTTTTCCTCTGAGAGGGCAGGCTTCAAATCAATTGACAATTTAACATCTTTAAAATCATAGGAAAGCAAATGTCTGCTGGCACTAAGTATTACAGGCCCTGACACACCGAAGTGAGTAAATATCATTTCACCAAAGTCACTATATATCTCTTTTCCCTTATTATTTTTAAAGGTTACAGAAATATTCTTAAGAGATAAGCCCTGTAGATCCCTGACCCACTCCTCTTTTGTCACCAGTGGTACAAGAGAGGGCTGTAACGTAGTAATGGTATGACCCAGCTTTTTTGCCATTTCATAACCATCCCCGGTAGAACCAGTCCCGGGATAGGACATTCCTCCCACTGCAAGAATAACAGAATCAGCTTCCAGTACCGTACCATCGGTTAATTCAACACCACTTACACTGTCGTTATCCACCTGAATACTTTTTACTGGAGAATTCGTCCGAATGCTTACATTGTTTTTATTTAAAAACCTCATAAGAGCCGCTACCACATCCTTGGCTGAATCTGAGACCGGGAATACTCTACCTCCCCTTTCGACCTTTGTCTCAAGACCAAATTCCATAAAAAATTCTATAAGATCCTGATTTGAGAAGGTGTAAAAGGCAGAATATAAAAAATTTCCATTACCAGGTGTGTTTTCTATAAGTCCTTCAATATCTGTGTCATTTGTGATATTGCAGCGGCCCTTTCCTGAAATTAATAGCTTTCTCCCGAGACGGTCATTTTTTTCACAAAGCACCACACTATTACCTCTATGCGCAGCAATGCCTGCAGCCATAATGCCTGCAGGCCCACCTCCGATAACTATTACTTTTTTTGCGTCCATGTATATGCCCATGCCCAGCATTTCAAAAGAACATCAAGGAAATATGTATTTCCTTAATAGAAATGGTCTGGGCCCGGTACCTCCTTGATTTGTTATCTCTAAAGCTTTTCATTATTGTACTCGTCATCTTTCTCGTAGACCTGGTATTCGTCCCATATTTTTTCAAGTTTCTCAAAGGTATTGTACACTTCATTTTTACGTCTCATACCTATTGCAACTATAAGTGCATTAATAAGGCTTAACGGCGCAACAAGAGAATCCACGAAAGATGCCATATCACTTCTTGCCAGTAAGGATAAATCAGCAGTTTTTGCCACCGGTGATTCTGCGCTGTCGGTCAGGGCAATAGTCTTAACTCCCTGATTTTTTGCAAATTGCATCGCCTTAATAGTTCTCTTAGAATAACGCGGGAAGCTGACGCCTATAACAACGTCTCCCTCCGTAGCTCTAATAATCTGCTCAAACATTTCACTGACACTGGTTGTATGAACAAGTCTGACATTGTCGAAAATTAAATTGAAGTAAAAACCTAAAAAACTTGCAAGAGGAGCTGAACTTCTTACACCTAGAATATAAATTCGTTTTGCGCCAAGAATGGTCTCTACGATATTATTAAAGTCGGAATTATCAATCTGATCAAGAGTTATTTTTATTTTATCCATGTCAGATTGTAGTACACTCTTAAGAATATTGTCTTCATTTATCCTGTTGGAGGATACCTCTATTCTTTGAACTGCCGTCAGCTTGCTTTTAATCAACTCCTGAAGAACTTTCTGAAGCTTGGGATATCCATCAAATCCAAGCTCAATGGCAAATCTTACAACGGTTGATTCACTGACTCCTACGATTTCTCCAAGCTTAGCTGCTGTAACATAGGCCGCCTTGTCATAATGGTTCAGAATATAGTTAGCAATAAGCTTCTGCCCCTTACTGAAGTCAGTATATTTCTGCTGAATAATATTTATAAGATCATTGTTTTTCTGGATACTGTTCATATTTCCTCCAAATCATGTATCGGTAATTCGTATAATTATTTGTAAAGCTATTCTGTAAATTTATACTATAATATTACCTTTTTGCAAGATAAAAATCAAGTCCTTGCATTTTTATCGATACATCTCAAGTAGTCCTCATAAGCCGCTTCCATTAGTATATAGAAAGCTTGTACTTCAGGAGCAGTGGCAGGAGCATTAAAGTCCGGTACTCCGCAGGAACCCTGTATAAGGCCGCTGTCATCAACTCTCTCGTAAGAAGCTGTACGCATTCTGTCAGCCTGTAAGATATACTCTTTATCCAACCAGTTATTTGTCACACCCCTATAAATAGAATAGCTGAGCATTTGAGCAAGATTTGAATCAATAAAGGTTTGCGGATTATCTACTATATCATGAAACAGACCACTTTCACATTGATAGTTCAGGCAGCCGTCTATAACCTCTTTTAGATAACCCTTAAGACTTTCACGCTCACTGAACCTACTCTCGGGAAGTGCTTTAAGCACTCTTACCAACCCGGCTGCAACCCACCCGTTTCCAACTCCCCAATAAAGTCCTCTGGAAAAGTAACAAAGATTATCATCCCACTGATGAGAATATAGTTTTGTATCTTCATTAAATAGGTATTTTCTATAACCCTGTATTTGCCTGACCGCCTCATCATAATAGCCTGCTGCCGCCAGAAAGGGCGGAGACATATAAACTGAATCCACCCAGAACTTACCTTCATTTTCATTATGGTATATGATACCATCTTTTGATTTTGGAGCTCTATAAAGTAAATAATCCAGCATTTTTTGTGCTGCAATCTTGAAAATTTCTTCCCCTGTAATCTCAGCCGCCCGAAGGACTATTTCCCCATTGGCCGCTGCGTCTGTGACAGGTATCCTTTCATACTTCATGCCCAGTCTGCCATCTATATATTGATTTGTCACAGCTTCTCTGGCCATGAGTACAGCCATTTCAATATCTCCCTGTTCATAAAATGCCTGTGCTACCACTCCTTGTTCCCAGGGCCAGCGCTGCATGGCTAACACAGCCTTCTTTACTTTTTTCAAAACCTCTGCTCTGTTCATGAGTTTTCTCCATTTCCGGTTCAAGTTCCGGATTCTCATTTTTTTCTTTCTGTTTTTCCTTGAAAGTGATTTTGTCAGGTAATTAAGTTATTATGTAAGAAAGGAAATTATTTCAGAAATATCATTAATAATATTAGCTTTACTTTCCGATATCCGGTCATAGCTTTGGTGTCCGTTACAAACCAACAGACAATCACATTGTAAGGCTCTGGATACTTCAAAATCATGTAGGGTATCCCCGACAAGAAGTACCCTTTTCGGATTGAGCCTCAATTCATCCAAAAGTGCTATACCAACTTCAATTTTACTTGCTGCATAGTGATTATCAAGACCTGATATCCTGTCGAAAAAACTTGCTATCTTAAATGTACCTACTGCATTCTCCAAATCCGACTGTTGTGTTGCTGATAATATGTATTGTTTGATACCGGCAGATTTCAAATCTGAGATAACTTGTTCAACTCCGTCGAACAACTTAAAACTATATTTTTCCATGTCAAACTCAGAAATAAACTCTGCTGCAAGTATTTCAAACGGCTCCTTTTCAAAATCAAATCCCAGCTTAAAGTAGTATTCCCTCACCGGAAACGTAAAAATTTCCTTATACCGAGCTATATCCAGCAGAGGTAAACCCCGCTTAATCAACATAGTATTCATTGCTTCCACTACAATCGAAACATCATTCAAAAGTGTTCCGTTCCAATCCCAAATAATATGTTGGTATTTGCGACTCAAATCAACCATTGTATATATTTCTCCTATAATAATTTTCAGAACATGCGTTCTATATCATTATATTTTAATAAAGCCAATTAATCAATCACTATTGTCTGAAAGCAAATTTTTATTATGTATTATGATTATTAATCTTAAATCTAACTAATAATAAAAAACGATTATAATTTTTTAATGCAAATACAAAGACGAAGATTTCAACCATAATTAATTCGGAGCAAACTATGATTCAGATAGATGACGCAGGCAGCGGCAGTTTTGTGGGTGGAACCTGTATCGGGTTTTACCGTCCTGAGACAAATGAGTATTATTTCGACATTATACCTGTTGAGCTTTATGATATAGACAATTTTAGAAAAAAACTTTACCTCGACTGTGTAGTTGATATAGCTGAAAAGGCCTTTGATGCTCTGAAGGTTAATCAGCATGAAACAATAGAAATCTGCCGTGGGTACATGTTTGAAAAGCTAAAGCCCTGGTTGACTGCTCAGGGCTTCTGCTGGTATGTTACTCAAATTACAGGAAGAATTCAAGAAGTGGTTGAAAAAAACTTTGAATTATATACGGTTAAATTGGGGCTTCCGTCAGAATACATTAAGTATACCCGTTATCCCTTCCATTTTCATAAATTACTCAGATGGGTATTATCAGATTATGACAATCGCATTTTTCTATGCAAGGTAGGTTGGAAGAGCTGGCAGAAGCTTAAGACTATATCTCCAACCATATCTTTTTCAAAGATGGAACATACAAACTATTACTGTCTAAAATGCGGGAAACGGATTAAAAAAGGGGCAAATATAGCAATTCTTGAGTTTTACAGTAATCAGCTGAATTATATATATCTCCATAAGGGGTGTGAGGAGCAGCAGCAATTAGTCAGTAGACAATAAATTATTTAGATTCCCTGTATAATTATACTTTTGTAATTATATATGGAGTAGATGACTTTTCAGTTTTTGAGAGAACAATAAGTACCATTACCGATAAACAGCAGATTACAGCTGCAACTTTAAAATAAGAAAATATGCCGAAAGCATTTACCAGCTGTCCGCTTAAAAAACTCCCTGTCAAGCCTCCTGCTCCATAGCTTACAGACCAGAATACTGCCTGACCTGTTGATTTTTGTCCTTCATCCACCATTCTGTTAACTAACTTAACAGCACCAAAATACCATAAGGTAAATGCAAGACTTGATACAGGCTGTGAGACAACCCAAATCCAGAGTACTGGAAAAAACCCCAGTATACCTACTCGTACAATATACAAAATTGTTCCTGATATTAAAATAATCCACGGGGATATCCTTCCAATAATTCTATCAAGAAAATAGAACAGTAATACTTCTGGTATTATTTCAATTACCCAGACAGACCCCAGTATTATGCCAGACGCTTTAAGATTATTCACCCCAACGGGGAAAAAGATCTCATACCCTTTGAGTACAACTCCTGTGAGGAATAACGAAAACAAAAGTATAATAAATCTTGTATTTTTAAAGAAGGAAAAATGACTAAAATCAATTTTATCCCTTATTGAAACTTTCTTGTTCCCTGCTGCACAATTAGTATTCGGCAATTTTACTACAATCAACAGTGTTACGACTAATAACCCTATATGAATAGTGAAGCTCCAGAACCCTAATATACTGTTTTTGAATAATCCACCTAAAAAAGCTGCGACACCATATCCAATTGACCCCCATAACCTTATACTTCCGTATTTGTCGTTTTTTAAAGATAACACGGCTGCATCAATCATAGAATTAATTGATGAAGCGAATATTGAGTATACAAGTAGTACTGTGAAAAAACCTTTAAAGGATGTGACAAACAGAAATCCACCAGCAGCAATAATAGTAAATATCAGTGTCAATTTTAGAACTTTTCCTGCTCCCCATTTATCAGCAGCCCACCCCCAAAAGGGCTGGAGTAGCAATATGGAAGTTGGCATAATTGCCATAAGAATTCCAATTTCAGAAGCTGTAAGGCTATTGCTCAAATGAATTCCCAAATAAGGGAACATTATGGCCCCTGAAGCAAAGTAGAAAAACATTAGTATGTGCAATAAATATTTATTTCTCATAACAACACCTCCATGTTTCAGTTTCTAGATTTTGCATAGTAGTTTCCTAATAATTAATACTATATTGCTATTTACATTGGTAAGATCAAGACATATTATATATATAAACGCTGAGAAAGTCTCATATCAGTTTGCTTGATATAAGCACAATTTTGCTATAGTGGAGTGTTATTATGAATATTGAAGCCCTGCACGAAATACCCTGTCTACAAAGTAATATGTTCCCCGTAAGTATTTCAGTTTGCAATTTTAGTAAACATGGTAATGTGTTCCCGAACCATTGGCATGACCATTTAGAATTTTTGTATATTGTAAACGGAAAAGGAATAATTGAGTGTAATTCAATCCCCTACAATGTAAAGCCAGGTGATCTTGTGGTGGTTAACAGCAGAGAGCTTCACTGCGGCTACAGCCTTTCTGATTTTTTCATGTATTACTGTATAATAGTTGATCCTGTGCTTTTGCAGAGCAGTAATGCAGATGTATTTAGTATAAAGTACATTAATCCCATAACAAGGAATCTATTGATTTTTAACAACATAATCAATGATGATAAAGAGGTTCTTGAGTGTATAAACAGAATTCTCTCAGAATATGATATACAAAAAATAGGATATGAGCTTTCAATCAAATCGGACATTTACAAAATTTTAGTATTCCTGATGAGAAATCACGTAAGTAATACAGTTGATAAATATGACTACGAATTAAGAAAAAAAGAATTGGAAAGACTACGACCGGTCCTGGAGTATATTGAAAACAACTATTCCAAGCAAATCAACGGGTTAGAGCTTTCAAAGCTATGTAATATAAGTCGGTATCACTTTTGCCATCTGTTTAAGGAAATGACAGGAAAAACCGTTACAGAATACATAAATAATATTAGAATTAATAAAGCAGTTGAATTGTTATTCAGTACAAGTATGAATATTACTGAAATTTCACTGGCAACAGGCTTTAATGACATTAATTATTTTATCAGAATATTCAAAAAATACAGGGAAATGCCTCCCACTGCTTTCAGGTTAAGACATTCCGAAGGACAATATACAACGTAAAAAACCTGCTATTAACAAGTTTTCATGTTATAGCAGGCTTTTTTGGGATTTATATGGATTTTGATGTAGCCAAAATTAAAGCTTTGTTCTGAATCTCTCCAGCATACCGTAAAGCCCCCACCTGTTCTGGTTGTTGAGCCTTGAAATATTACCGATGGCATACTGTTTTCCGTCTCTTGTGCCTATTTCATTAACTGCAGCCGAAATTGCAGCAACTACTTCAGGATTTATTCCTTCAGTTTTCTGTACGGGGGCAACAGCTTTCTGCCTGTCTTCCACTCTCTGTTTGAAGAACTTTTCAGCAACCTGAGGAAGCATTGCATATGAGAGAACATCCTCTTCCTGCTCAATAAATTCTTTGGCAGTTTCCCTTATTTTGTCGAGCTCAGGCTCAATAAGATCAGCTGGTCTGCAAGTAATAGGCTTTTCCTCACCTAGAATTTTTGTCTTAATTTCATCGCTGATAGGCGCAGGAGTTTTACCGTATTCACCTTTAACAATTCCCTTCGATTCTTTTGGAACCATCTTGTATCTTTCACCGGTGATAACATTGAGCACCGCCTGAGTACCGACTATTTGGCTGGTTGGTGTTACCAACGGAGGATAACCGAAGTCTTCGCGTACTCGTGGAACTTCTTTTAAAACTTCTTCGTATTTATCAAGAGCATTTGACTGTTTTAACTGAGATACAAGATTTGATAGCATTCCGCCCGGAACCTGATAAATCAATGCATTAACATCAACTCCCATAACTTTTACATCAAGGAGTCCGCTCTCTATATATTTTTCCTTCAGTGGTCTGAAGTAATCTGCTATTTCACTCAATTTTTCCAAATCAAGGCCTGTATCATAAGGAGTATCTTTAAGTGTTGCAACCAAAGGTTCTGTAGGTGGTTGAGAAGTCCCCAGCGCCATTGGTGAAATTGCGCAGTCAACAACATCAACACCTGCCTCGATTGCCTTAATGTAGGTCATTGAGGCTACTCCGCTTGTATAATGGGTGTGCAGCTGAACAGGAATCTTTACGCTGTCCTTTAAGGCCTTCACAAGCTCATAGGCCTGGTATGGAACCAAAAGACCCGCCATATCTTTTATACATATGGAGTCTGCTCCCATACTTTCAATTCTCTTTGCATCTTCTACAAATAGCTGTAGACTGTGAACAGGGCTTACAGTATAGCATATACATCCCTGTGCATGACCACCTTCCTTTTTACAAGCCTTTACTGCTGTTTCTATATTTCTGGGGTCATTCAAGGCATCGAATATTCTCATTATATCCATACCGTTGTCAATAGCCTTTTGTATGAAATATTCAACCACATCATCGGCATAGTGCTTATACCCCAAAAGATTCTGACCTCTCAACAGCATTTGTAAAGGTGTTTTCTTAGCTACTGCTTTTATTTTTCTGAGTCTCTCCCAGGGATCTTCATTCAAAAATCTCATAGATGCATCGAAAGTGGCTCCGCCCCAGGCTTCCAGCGAATGATACCCGACATTATCGAGTTTTTCAACAATGGGAAGCATATCTTCAGTTCTCATTCTGGTGGCGATAAGTGACTGATGTGCATCTCTTAATACTGTTTCAGTAATTCTAACTCCCATACCAATCTCCTTTTTACAATGTCCAAGCAAGGTACTTGGCACGACTATAACACGACTATAAGTTGTAATAAAAACCGCTTATGCAATAGTTACCATAACTTCACGAGCTGTTACAGATTTGCCGGCTTCAACATATAATGCCGCAACCTTTCCGTCAACCGGAGAAACTATTTCATTTTCCATCTTCATTGCTTCAAGTATCAGTAACACCTGACCTTTTTTTACTGTATCACCAGCCGCAACCTTAACCTTAAGAACTGTTCCAGGCATTGGGGCTACAACATCTCCGGCACTTGCGGTAACTGGTTGTGTTGTCTTTACAGCCTGTTGTCCTGCCGATGCTCTTGCCTTAGGCTTAAAAGCCGCAGGTGCAGCAACGGGGCTTGAGCCTCCTAATTCCTGCACTTCTACCTCATAAGGGGTTCCGTTTACTTTAATTATATATTTACTCATAGTAAATCCCTCCAAATCACTGTATTTCCATCATTTTGACTAAACTTCTATTCGACTTCTAATCTTCGCTGACTTCGTACATGCACTTTAAGCTTCTTACTTCCTACTTCTAACTTCAAATTCCTACTTCCAACATCCAACATCCAACTTCTAATATCTAACTTCCTACATCCTACTTCCAACTTCTAGCTAAAGCGGAATATTTCCGTGTTTCTTAGCAGGTCTGTTTTCCCTCTTTGTATTCAACATTTCAAGAGCCATAATTATTTTCAATCTTGTCTCTGAAGGTTCAATAACATCATCTATATAGCCTCTTGCAGCAGCAACATACGGATTTGAGAATTTATCCCTGTATTCAGCGATCTTCTCTTTTCTTGTTTCAGCTGGATTCTCAGAAGCAGTTATTTCCTTTTTAAATATTATGTTAGCAGCTCCATCAGGACCCATAACAGCTATTTCGGCAGATGGCCATGCAAACACCATGTCTGCTCCGATGGTTTTGCTGTTCATTGCTATATAAGCTCCACCGTACGCCTTTCTCAAGATAACATTTACCTTTGGCACTGTTGCTTCTGAGAAAGCATAAAGCAGCTTCGCACCATGTCTGATGATGCCATTATGTTCCTGAGCAACACCCGGAAGGAACGCAGGTACATCTGTTAATGTCAAAAGCGGAATATTGAAGGCATCACAGAAACGAACAAAACGAGCTGCTTTATCAGCTGCATTCATATCCAAAGAACCTGCCATTACTTTTGGTTGATTAGCTATTATGCCAACTGATTTTCCATTCAATCTTCCAAACCCAATAATTATGTTTTGCGCAAAAGCACCGTGTATTTCCATGAAATCGCCGTCATCAACAATTTCTTCAATTATGCCAAACATGTCATATGGCTTGTTTGATTCTTCAGGGATTATTTCATTCAAGCTTTCAATTATTCTATTGGCACTGTCCGCAGTACCGTAATACAGAGTATCTGAAACGTTATTGCCAGGTATGAAACTGAGAAGTCTCTTTATATCTTCAATACATTCTTCTTCATTAGAAGATTTAAAGTGCGCTACACCACTTACTGCTGTGTGTACATCAGCACCGCCGAGCTTTTCAACAGATACATCTTCACCTGTAACTGATTTTATAACCTGAGGACCTGTTATAAACATCTGGCTTGTATTCTCAACCATGAATATAAAGTCAGTTATTGCCGGAGAATATACAGCACCGCCTGCACAGGGTCCCATAATTACAGATATCTGCGGAATTACGCCTGAAGCAAGAGTATTCCTGTAAAAAATATCACCGTAGCCCGAAAGAGCATCAAGTCCTTCTTCAATTCTGGCACCTCCAGAGTCATTTATAGCTATGAAGGGGGCTCCCATTTTTACAGCCATATCCATCACTTTAGTTATTTTCTTTGCGTGCATTTCGCCAAGTGAACCGCCGATTACTGTAAAATCCTGAGATGCAACAAATACTTTTCTGCCGTTTACGGTTCCGTAGCCTGTAACAACGCCATCACCGGCAAGCTTCTTTTTTTGCATTCCGAAATCAAAACATCTTGATTCAATAAAGGCATCAATTTCAACAAAGCTGCCTTCATCAAATAACATATCAATTCTTTCCCTGGCCGTAAATTTTCCCTCGGTATGTCTTTTTTCAATCTTATCCTGCCCACCGCCTAAAGCAATGGATGCTTTCATACTTTTTAAGCTTTCAATCTTTTCTTTTTGTGGCATATTAACCTCCATAAGCCGCATAAGCGACCACAAATTGTATTGAAAATTTAAATTATTTCTTCAACCCCAGAGGTTGACTTATCAACTTAAAATATTATTAGTTATTATTACCTAGTAATAATTATATATTACCTGAAAAAGGGTGTCAATAGAGATGCATATTATTACCAGCTATTTAACTTACACAACCCGGAGTGAATATTTTTTAGTTCTAATGCTTATGGGTTTATTTTCCACTAGAAATTTGCCTTTATTATTATGACTAAAACTACTATACTTTATTTATGGAAACATCAAAATCTTCAGTTTGCCCCACTAAAATACAACGAGGGTACGAATATTATTGCGAGGAGTGAAGTATTATTGACTATTTTACATATACTTAATAAATCACGACGAAAACCCGAGTACCTTGGAGAGATAATCAAGAACATTAAAAACGGTGATATGGATTTAAGGGAAAAGTTTATCAAAGATTATAACCCTTTTATTATTAAGGTAGTATCCAAAAGTATGGGTAACTATGTGGATTTGGAAAATAGTGAAGAATACAGCGTTGGGCTTCTGGCCTTTAATGAAGCAATTGACTGCTTTGACGACAGTAAAAGCTCCGGTTTCTTAAGCTTTGCGGAAATCGTTATTAAGCGACGTATTATAGATTTTAAGAGAAAAGAAGCCAAAAACAGCAAGGTATTTCCCCTATCCTATTTTGAGCGTCAGGATGAGGAGGAAAATATTTCATTTGAAAATAAATACTTCACTGTAGATGCATCTTCTCAATTTAACAATATAGAGATGAAGGAAGAACTTGAAAGCTATATAAAAAAGCTGTCTACTTTCGGAATTAATCTAAGCGATCTGGTTAATACCGCTCCAAAACACCTGGATTCAAAGAGATTGTCTATTAGGATAGCAAAGATACTTGCAGAAAATAAAGAATTATCTGAGAAACTTGAAAAAAAGAAAACCATACCAATGACAGATCTTATGAAATTGGTAGACGTTAACCATAAAACCATTGAAAGAAACAGGAAATTTATTATTTCAGTATATATTATACTTGGTAGCAAACTTGAAACACTAAAGAGTTACGTTGAGAATGTTGAGAAAGGCGGTAAATAAAATGACAGAGTTCAGGGGTTCCATTCTGGAACTTAACAATAAAAAAGCTATTGTTATGACTGAGAAATGTGATTTCATTTCTATTAAAAGAACGCCGAATATGTTTGTCGGTCAGCAATTGGTCTTCAATGAAGCAAAACCTATCAAGAAAACCAACAGTTATATTCGATACGCTGCACTAGCTGCAAGTGTCTTTGTATTGGCTGTCTTCTCTGTCCTATACATGCAGGTTTTCAACCCGGAACCGGTTTTTGCATATATTGACGTGGATATAAACCCCAGTATGGAAATTACTATTGACAATACCTCAAAGGTATTAAGTGTCAGAGCTTTAAATGCTGATGCAAAAAATTTGTTACGTGATCTTAATCTAAAGGAATTACCGGTTAAGGAAGCCATTTCGGAAGTAATTGACTCCTCGAAAAAAATGGGCTACTTAAGTGGGGAAAAATCAAACAAAGTATTAATTTCTGCTGCATTGGATTCAGAAATGAGTGATACAAATACCGATAATGATAAGGCACTATCTTCCCTGCTGGCTGATATTCAAAACCTTAAAGTTGAAATTGGCTCAACAAGCATCCAGCCTGAGATCCTGAAACTTACCCCTGAGGTCAGAAAGGCAGCTGTTGAAAATAATATGTCCATGGGAAGATATGAATTATATAAGGAATTAAAGGATACAAATTCAGATATAACAATTGAAAAAGCGAAAACCGAACGTGTTTCCGATATGCTGGATAAGGCTAAAAATAATGAATCCAAAAAGAAAGATAAGGAGAATGAAAAGGACAAAGATAAGGACAAAGATAAGGAACAATCTTCCGGCAAAATAGATAATAGTAACTCAGACAAACAAAAAGATGAATTAAAGGACGACACCGGTAAGGTTAAAAACAATGAAAATAAGGATTCTGAAGTCTTTGGAAACAAGAAATTTGAAATTAGGGACAATTCTGGAAAGCCGGATAATAAAGATGAAGATAAGCTCAATAAGGATGAAATTAAGCCTGGAAAGCGGATTAATTCGGAAAAGGAAATAAACCCAGGAAAACAGGACAAAACTTATAAATCTGATAAATCTGATAAGCCTGTGGAACCCGATAAACCAAATGAATTCGATAAACCCAATAAACCAAATGAATCCTATAAACCAGATAAACCGGATAAACCTTCAAACCAAGACGATACAGATAAAAACAAACCACAAAAGGATTCAAAAAGCCAATCCGATTCAGATTGGCCTAAAGACTATTCGGACAAAAAAAATGAAGAATCAACTGACGGGAGTATTCCAGACAATAAAACTGAAGTTACCGATGAGCCTAAAAATAATGTGACGAATGAAGAATCAGGAAATAATATAGAGAATAGTAATAAGTCCAAAAATGATTCCAGTAACAATAATAACAACAACGGCAATGACAACAGCAGCAATAACAATAACAGCAATAGCAACAGTAATGAGTCTAGTAACAGCAGCGGTTCAGATAATGAAAATAGTGGTAACTCAAAAGGACATAACAAAAATAAGGAAAAATAGAATATAAGTTTACGATTGATTTACATATAATTTACGATACTGTTTCATAACTTACAAGTATATTACATACACCTTAAATCTTACACATATTTACATATCAGATCGTATTATTTAGTATAATTTAATCAGAGAAATAGTACTTTTATAGCTCTCATTTCCTGATTTGTGTAACCCCCTGAGAAAAAAGTGATAAAACACTTTCTTAGGGGTTTTTTCTGCTAGGTTCAGTCTATTTGTTCTTTTCAATGCAAATCAGAATGGGCGGACAATTTATCTGATTCACAAAGTCAGTTCTCATTACGGTAAATTTCTTATAATCAATTGTCTTAATAAATTCCACAACTTCATTTTTCTCATCAAAGCCGCTATCTCCCCCATAATATACGACGATACTGATAATGCCGTGTACTGTTAGTAGTTCCATTCCACCTTTAATTGCTTCAATGGTAGTGCATCCTTTGGTTCCGATTGAATGATTTCCTCCTGGTAGGTACCCAAGATTAAACATAATAGCTTTTATCGGTTGTGTTATGTATTTTTTTATATTCTGGTGTCCATCATTTATAAGCTTTACTCTGCTTTTCAGCTGCTTATCCTGAAGTTTCTTATCTGTTGAACGAAGTGCTTGTTCCTGAATATCAAAGGAATAAACCATACCCTCATCACCAACAAGCTCTGCCAGAAATACTGTGTCGTTTCCATTTCCGGCAGTTGCATCAACTACCAAATCACCCTTATCAACTATGCTGGAAATAATCTGATGAGACTGTGTTAAACAATTCTTAAGTATGTTCATAATGACCTCCGACAAATAATGTATTTATTTTTAATTATTTCATTTGTCTTCCAATTGCAGCTAAAACACCTCTATGATATAATCAAAGCACCTAAAAATTATTTACATAAGGAGAGATAGCCCATGGATAATCCGACAGAATTCAACAATACTGTTGAAAATACTCCCCCTGGAGCAGGTTATAACAATATTCAAAATAATCAGTACGTTCCAAGTAACAATTACCCCAATAATAATTTCAACCCGGGATACATCAATAACAATAATAATTTTAGTAATAACCAGAATTCCTACATGGCACCATCCATAATTGACAGCCTTTCCGGCTGGATGAAGTTTATCGGTATATATACAATAGTAATTGGAGCTATAACATGTATCGGGATAATTACAGCAGCTATTGGAATTCCAATGATTTTTTCGGGTATAGGCCTTACAAATGGCTCAAAAAGTTTAAAAGCCTATAAAGATTACAATAACCAATTTACCCTGAATGATTTCTTTACATATGTAAATAAGTACTTTAAAATACAAGGGATCTTGGCGATTGTTGGAATAGCCATATCTGTAATCTATATTGCTTTTATCTTAATAGCTATTTTAGTTGGACTATACTCCTACAACAGCTATTAATAAAGGCTTTTTACTTCTTCGGGAGTAAGTCTTCTCCATTTTCCGGTTGGCAGATCACCAAGAGCTATAGGCCCTATAGAAATCCTTTTTAAGGATAAAACCTTGTGGCCTATAGCTTCACACATTTTTCTGACCTGTCTGTTTTTTCCCTCATGAATTGTAACTCTAACAACCGCATCTTTGCCTTTTACATCTATTATCTCAATTCCGGCAGGTGAAGTAACATAATCATCTATTTTTAATCCAATTTTAAACTGCTCCAATTCTGATTTTGATGGTACACCTGAAATCAAAGCTTCATAGACTTTATCAATTTCATGCTTGGGGTGCGTCAATCGATATGTAAATTCTCCGTCATTTGTCAAAATAATCAGACCGGAAGTATCATAATCCAACCTTCCTACCGGATATAGCCGGCATTTAATTTCACTGACAAGATCAATGACAGTTGGTCTCCCGAATTGATCACTGGCCGTTGAAACATAACCTACAGGTTTATTGAGTATAACATAAATTTTATCATCTGCTTCATTATTTGAAATATCCTTACCGTCAACAGCAACAGTGTCATTTTCATTTACGCTTGTGCCCATATCAGTTATTATTTTGCCATTAACAGCTACTCTTCCCTGTTTTATCAGTTCTTCTGAAGCTCTTCTGGAAGCAACACCGGCATGAGCCAAAAATTTTTGCAATCTCATATGCTCCATAAACATTCCCCGCTATTTTCATTTAATTTACTTTTAATATTTTATGTAAATGCTATTTATCAGATTTTTATTTCAATAACAATTATTTTATATTTTATGTGATGCGTCAAGCAAGAAATTTGCTTCAAATTCAAAAAAATTATATATATCCTTATATGATAAAAAGCGGGATTATCCTCCCGCTTTTAAATTCCTATCCATCAATATTTGGGTTTTGAACTGTATTTTGATCGTCTTTTTTCTTGCAGCATTCATTTTTCTTAGCCATTTTTTCCTTTAAAGCATCATTTGCTTTTTCAATAAGTTCTGGAATCAAATCCAATATCTTTTCAACAGAGGAATTCACATTAACGGGAAGAAGCTTTATATGATTTTGACCACAAACCATAAATGCTACGGGATTAATTGATACTCCGGCACCACTGCCACCTGCAAACGGAAGCTTCTTATCTCCCGGCGCACCAGAGGAATCTTTATCAGTAGAATAATCTCCTCCACCTGCTGCAAAACCAAAGCTAACTTTAGATATAGGTATTATTACCGTACCATCGGGAGCCTGAACAGCATCTCCAACTATGGTGTTTACATCAACCATTTCTTTAATACTTTGCATTGCTGTAGTCATGAGCCCTTCTATCGGATGATCTGACATCAGCACCACCACCTTTTCTATTTTTTAATCTCAATTTAATTATTTCTTTCACTATGGTTATAATATTTACAATTTTTAGGCTAAATATGCAATCGAACTCCAGTTTCCAAACTTTTTCCTCAAAGTCCGGATCAATTCTGATTTCTTTTTCTTCTACATCAAAATTATTAAAGAGTCTGCCGGGGATAAACCCTGTCAGTGTCCATAGAAACCCATATAACAGAGCTGTATGGTAGGCATCTCCGGTACCTTCTCTGACATGTAACTTGAATTTCTTCAAAATAATACTTTTAAAGAAAAGCTTAATTAATAACCAGACACCTTCTTTAAGCTGATTCACATCAAATTTCTTACTGATTTTTTTTGGCCTTTCCTTATTCTTCTTGCTTTTATCTCGAGGATAAACCATTATTTTTTTAGCAGGAAACTTTCCGAGCAGGTAAATAATTACATAGACCGAAGCTACCAGATTATCCATCTTTATGGTAAAGCCTATGGTAAGTTTACATTGCCATATTAAAATTATCACTAAAACAAATACAATAACTAAAAAAATAACCAAGAGAGATATCACCTCCTGGTTATTTTTGACATATATTTTCTATTTGAATCATTTCATATCTATTCTATAAATTTTTTGTTCCATTAAATTAATATAATAAAAAGTCCCGCTTCACTATTTAAATTCTTCGTCAATAATCTCTTCCAGATTCAGTTCGCTCAAATCCTGTATATCAAGCATTGGTAAATCCCTGATTGACTTGAAGCCAAAGCATTTTAAGAACTCATCTGTTGTTTCATAAAGTCTGGGTCTGCCTGGGACATCCAACTTCCCAGCCTCTTTTACCAGATTTCTTTCCAGTAGTCTTGTAACTGCACTGTCGGAATTTACTCCTCTGATCTGCTCAATCTTACCTTTTGTTATGGGCTGATTATAGGCAATGATGGATAACACCTCATATGCAGCCTGTGACAAAGCCTGTTTTTGCCTTATCTGATGCAGCTTTACAACATAATCGAAATAATTCGGGTTGGAACACATCTGGTATTTATCGTTCAATTCACGAATGATAATTCCCTTGTTTGCACTGTTGTACTTATCAATAAAATTCTTCATGAGGTTTCTTGCTGTTTTTCTGTCCAGTTCAAGTATTTCACATATCTTATCAAGGGATAAAGCATCTCCATAGGAGAATATAAGACTTTCTATAATGCTTTCCATTGTACTTATATCCATTTAAAACTCCTTCACATTATCGTCAATCTCATTATAAAAATCAGTATTATCACTTTCATTACCAAACTCTCTATTACCGACTATATGTATATCGGAAAACTGTTGCTTTTGAACAATCTTTACCTTTTTCATTTTTGCAAGCTCCAATACTGCCATGAAACCTGTAACAACCTCGGTCTTGGATTTGGTTTTCAGCGAAAAAAGTTCAGAAAACTTAAAAGAAACTTTGTTCAAAAGCTGTTTGATAACATCCCTCATTTTACTTCTCAATGAGACCTTCTCATGCTCTATAAGCTTTGTAATATTTTTGGCTCCTGCATTTATCTTCTTTTTATTCCTGTCAAGGATGGCCAAATACTGTTGTCTGAGTATCTGAGGATCTATCTCCAGAACTTCCTCTATGACAGGAATATCAAGTGTTTCCGGAAGTCTGAAAACAACGGTATCCCATTTTTTTTCAAGTTCCTTAAGATCTTTCGTAAACTCCTTATACCGTTTATACTCAATAAGCCTTTTGACCAGTTCTTCTCTCGGGTCAAGTTCCTCTTCCTTTTGTTCCTTCTTGTCGGGTAAAAGCATTTTTGACTTAATATGCAGTAATGTTGATGCCATTACAAGAAATTCGCTTGCCACTTCAAGATCAAGCTGCTGCATGGTATATAAATAATCAAGGTACTGATCTGTTATAGTATTAATCGGAATATCATAAATGTCCACCTGATTTTTTTCAAACAGATGGAATAACAGATCAAAAGGGCCTTCGAAGTTATCAAGTTTAAGTGTACATGCTTTTGTAAGAGCGCTTTCCATTTTATCTCCGTAGTGTGTTTTGCTTTAGTTTTCTCAACTAATTTATATTATCATAAAAGGGGCAATAATTACAATAATTATCAGCCTGGTAGACTTTTTAACAAACTTCACGTAAAATTAAATAATCATACAGGAGGTCAATATGTTTAATAATTTACTAAATAATTTTGATTTGATATATATGCTATTAACAATTCCGGGGTTACTTGTAGGTTTTGTATTCCACGAATTTGCTCACGCAATAACTGCTGACCGGCTGGGCGATCCCACTCCAAGATCTCAAGGAAGAATTACTCTCGACCCCAGATCACATATTGATATTATTGGATTTATTGTCATGTTAATTGCCAGATTTGGCTGGGCTAAGCCTGTTATGACAAACCCCAAATATTACAAAAAACCAAGACGAGATGATATATTGGTTTCGATTGCAGGACCAGTTATGAATTTATTAATTGCCATTGTATTCCTTTTTCTGCTAAAACTATATGGGTTGTCAGGATTGTTTACAGATAATCAAGCTCTTTGGGATAACGTTTATATGTTATTATATATAACTGCAAGAATAAATGTTGTACTGTTTGTTTTAAACATGATCCCATTTCCCATGTTTGACGGGTATCATGTAATTTCGAACATTTTTAACACCTGGAGATATCGTTTTTTTAACCTTCTTGAACAGTATGGAATGTTTATATTCATTTTGCTTGCCATTAGCGGTTTTCTTGGAAGGATAATTTTACCGATTGTCAATATTGTTTTTGGTTTTTTGGCAAATATTATATTTTAGTTGTTTTTATGAATAAGCAATAAGTTATATTGAATTTATATTATTTACCCGGTGAAAAAAGGAGAGCTTAAGCTCTCCCCACGCTAAACCATCTTACTACCAGCCTGGTGAACAGTTTTGTAAATGTTACCTTGTTAACACCTTCATTTGCCACAAGATCGTATCTTCCTACTTCTTCGCTATCGATTTTATATATAATTTCTCCTACCTTCTGGTCCTTGAGTATCGGTGCAGTTAATTCCGGCACCAGTTTTACTTCCTTTTCTATTTTCCCTTTTTCGCCTTTTGCAACCAATACGCTTGTGTCATTTCCATAGGCAGCTGTTACCTGAAGCCTTACGCCTTTTTTAACAATAATATTACCTACCAGTTCTCCCTTTTTATCAAGAGCTACTCTTTCATAGTTTGCAAAGCCATAATCCAGAAGCTTTCTTGTCTCAGCAAATCTTGTATTTGAATCAGGCTCTCCAAGTACTACTGCTATAAGCCTTAGGTTATTTCGATTGGTAGTAGCTGTAAGGTTAAACCCGGCCTTGTTTGTAAAACCGGTTTTTAGGCCATCTGTGTTCGCATAAAATCTGATTAATTTATTTGTATTATCAAGCTTAAAGGTTCCGTTTCTAAAGGTGTCCTGCCAGGTTCCCGTAAACTTTAACACCTTTGGATGCTTCATAACCAGCTCACGGGACATTATTGCAACATCATGTGCAGAGCTGTAACCTTCGTCATTAAGCCCTGTACAATCCAGGAATTGAGTGTCCTTCATTCCAAGTTCAGCTGCTTTTCTATTCATATCTGCAACAAAGGTTTCCTCACTTCCGCTGACCTTTTCTGCAAGAGCAACCGTAACGTCATTGGATGAGTGAATTGCAAGAGCTTTCATCATCTCCGTAACTGTGAACTCTTCACCTGCTTCAAGGTATGCCTGTGACCCTCCCATACCTGCTGCATAGTCTGATACACTTACTTTATCCTCAAATGAAAGCCTTCCCGAATCTATAGCCTCCATTACTAAAAGCATTGACATAACCTTAGTAACACTAGCTATTGGAAGCTTTTCATGACTGTTCTTTTCATTAAGTATTTTTCCTGAAGCTCCATCCATTAAAACGGCAGATTTAGCCTTGAGATCCAATACATTTGTTTTTGCTACGAGTTTGTTAACCGCAACAGAGTCATACTTTGCAGAAGCCTCAACTGCTGCTTCATCTGAATCAGCAAATACTGCTGCAGGCATTAGCATTATAGCTATTGCTAAAATGTATCCCATTAACGACTTTTTTCTCACCAAGGTCCCTCCAATATTAACTATTCACATAGCCAATTGCAGATGAATTAGCAGCAATTGACTTAAAGTATATCTGTCCTAGTTAATTGTTATGCTTAAACCTGAAGGGATATTCTGTAAATTGGTAAAATTTTTATTTTTCAAGTATTCAGTCCTGAAATCTCATCAACTGGCCCTTTTCATCAAAGTGTATTTTCTCATACAGACCCTGACTGTACAAATACTCTGCTCTTAATCTTATAACAGCATCAGCACATTGCTGTAAATCCCGTTTCGCTTCATTGGTTGTGTTCTCCCTTATATTATGGACTAAATCTCCAGTTTATTTTTGTTGGGGTTTTCTACCACTTTTACTGAATCCTCGGCTCCAATAAGCATCATATCACAAGTATTCAAAAACAGTCCTGTTTCCAATACCCCGGTTATACTTTTTAGTTTTTCAATTATACTTATAATTTCAAACCCTTTTCCAAGATGTAAATCCACAATATAATTATCGTTATCTGTAACGTATGGAATATCCTCTTTCAATCTCAAAATCGGATTTAAGGACAGTAACTTTAGTTGCTTCAATATATGCTGATATCCGTAAGGAAGTATTTCTACAGGAAGTGGAAAAGCTCCTATTGAATCTACTACTTTACTTGAATCCATAATCCAAATTACCTTATCTGCAATATTTGCAACCATTTTTTCTCTAAACAAGGCACCACCGCCACCTTTAATCGCATTAAAATTGCCATCTATTTCATCGACACCATCTATAGCTAAATCTATTTTATTTACTTCATCTATGGATACTAATGGAATATTTAGTTCTTTTGCAAGACTTGTTGTATTCTGAGAAGTAGCAACAGCTTTGATTTTCAGTCCTTGATTCACAAGTTCTCCAACCTTTTCAATTAAATAATAGGCTGTAGAACCAGTTCCCAATCCCAATATCATATTATCTTCAATATATTCAGTTGCTTTAATACCAGCAATTTTCTTTTCCCTCATGCTGACTTCTCCTCTTCTTAAATTGTAGTATATATGATTACTATTTTCTATTAAAGTTTTCAAATATTTATATAATCCTACCGAGTTATTCAGTTCTCAAAGTTTGATTATCCGCCGTATTAGACTTATTTTGTACATAAAAAAGCACATCCGATTTACTGAATGTGCGGTAACTATAGAACAAGTAAATTAGTCAATCCATATTTTATTAGATTCTCTTTTATATTCTTCTCGAAGCTCATCTACTAGGTGATTAGCATCTGGAATGAAATAAAACCAAGGTAACCCATGTTTTTCAAGCTCAGGTTCACACGGCTCGTACCAATCTTTGTTATTTTCATCAGGAATATTTCTTGAACATATTCCTAATGTCGCTCTGCATTTGTTATCAACTTCAGACCATAAGAAACAAAATGATTTAGGACAAACGGTTTTGTGTGGCTTATTATGAATATTCCAGCTTGACAATTTATCACCCACCTTTTGAAGAATTGTATAATACAACTATATTACTGAATTGATAAGAAATCAAGTTAACCGCACTTTTCAGTTGTCAACGTTCAAAATTCTTACTGTGCTATCCCGCTGTATTACGAACTAAACAATAAAAAAGTACCGCCTTATCATTTCTAAATAATGCAGTACCTAATTATACCATATACTTATTTGTTGCGTATCTTAATTGGTACATAAATGTCAAGCTGATTGTATCCAAGCGCAGCCTTAATCTCTTTTGTTGGATTCACCATATGACAGAGTGTCTGACGTTCAGGTCCCTCGTCAAGCTCAAATCCGCTGGTTTCCAGCCATTTTTTAATGCCTTCATAAACTCTTCCGTTTATGTCGTCATCTCCGTCCACAGACATAGCTGCAGCATACAAACCACCTTTGAACTCAACTAATTCATATGGCTTTACATCGGCTTCCGTTACCAGGTCTTCCACAGCCCAAATCCAAACTGCCCTCATATCTTCCTCGAACCAGAGGAAATCAGGTGCACCGTACATTAGCTTTCTGACTAAATGGTTGTGTTCTTCCTGCCATTGCTGAAAAGTACCCATAACATTGTCTATGGTGTCCAGGCCAGACGAAAATGCCCTGAATGGGTTAATCTGAATAACTCTTACCTCAGGGGCTTTTTTTAACTTTTCGGTAACTTCTATTAACCGATTACTATTGGATGGGTTACCACCATAAGAAACATTGGTCAGCTGCACTTCAATTGCCTTCGCCTTTTGGTATAACTTCTTCACATCAGAATGGTTGCTAAAATCAGCTTGTTCTATCTGGCGGATAAACTTCATAACTATCTCTTTCAATTCATGAAGAAGGGCAACTTCACCATCAATATCATCTACTTTCTTGCCCAACACTTCCAAAACAGCTTCGGAACCAGAAGTGTTGAATATTCGTTGAATATCCTTTATACTGATGTTCAGCTTACGTAATATTAGGATTTGTTCCAATCTTTTAACAGCAATCTCATCATACGACCTGTATGCGTAATCGTCGCTTCTGATGCTGGTTATTAACCCCATATCCTCATAATAACGTAATGTCCGTGCTGATATGTCATACTTGGACGACACATCTCTAATTTTTATTAGTTGGTCCACGGTAGATCCTCCTTGTCGTTAGTATATTTTAAGTATAAAGGCTTCCCCAACGACAGAGTCAATAGAAACTAAAGTTTTTTCATCATCAAATCTACTGCATAATATGAGCCGTCTTTTAGTTTAAAAGCATTATTGAGCAATCCATATTTTACAAAGCCAAAACGTTCATATAAGCTAATAGCTTTATAATTAGTAGTAACAACCTCTAACTCAAGTTGTTCAATACCTGCCTTTTTGGCACAATCAATAATTTCAGTTAGCAACGCAGCTCCAATACCAAGGCCCCAAGCTTCTTTGATAATTGCGATTCCTAATGATGCCCTGTGCATCAATTTAATCATATTTCTAACGGGACTAAAGCTTGCATTTCCAACAAGTCTATTATCAATAAACACTAAAATCATTAAACTATTTGGACTTTCATTTATAGATTTTATAAAGTTTTCTTCATCAGCAATAGACATAGTAATTTCTTCAGAGTACCGCGTCATGTAATCAGTTTCGGCTGAGGTCTGCTTTAAATACTCAAGTAATTGTTCTGCATCATCAACATTAGGACTTCTAAGTAAACACTCTTTTCCATTTTTCAAAGTGATTTTTTTATCATGAAATACCATTTTAACCTCCATGAGTCTTAATCAGTTATAAACTAAATACTACATCCAGAAGTTTTATGTGTGTCAAATAATATTTAACCTTTAAATGCTATGGCATCAAGTTGAAATAAAAGCCCATCTTGCCCACCACTGTGAGCAAACTCTGTTTGTATTGACTTTCTAGTTGGATATTTACCCTTAAACCTTTCTTTAATAACCTTCTCCATCACAGGAATGTTCCAAACATCTCTAAACATACAATCAAGCTTTACAACCGATTCTAAAGTAAGACCCACCAGCTTTAATCGTTCACTCAACTGGTCAAATGCACCATTAATTTGATTTTTAATAGGCTGACCAATGTTTCCTACACAGTAGCTTAAGAAAACAAAATCCCCAGCCTCAATAATTCCAGAATGTGCCCATTCCTCATTAACATCGTGTCTAATGATTTCTCTCATATGAATCTCTCCTTCTGTTTTTGATATTCAAATTATACAAAAACGATTATGACAACTGTATGTCGTTAATCTTTATATAATTTTATTATTTCATGGGCCTTTTCAAATAATCTACTCTTTAATTCTAAAGGTTCCAACACTTCTACCTTATCTCCAAAACCCATTAGAAGAGAAAACCACATACGTTCATTTTCAGGAAGGTGAAGAGATACCATACAATCTCCGTTTTCGTATTCCTCCATAATTTTACCCTTAAGATATTCCATGACGGGGATTTTTACTTCATACTTACATAGCAGCTTAATATCCAGGTAAGCACGGCTGTCATTGTTCAAATGTACTTCCAACAGGTCTTCAATATTTGATTGCCTCGATGTGAATGATGTTTTAGTTATAGATATGTTGCTTATACGATTCAATTTAAATATACGATATGCTTCTTTATATGTACAATAACCAAATAGATACCACGAATACCATTTGTATGTCAGGGCCAATGGTTCAACTATTCGGTGTTTTGCTCTATTCTCACTATCAGTATAGTCGAATTCAACTAGCAATTCTGATGAAATAGCATCTTCAAGCATCTTAATATATTTTGATATGTTTTCGCCCTCTTTAGCTATGCCAAAATCAAAAAATAGTATTTGCTTGTCATTTTGGGTTTTGCTTGCGGGTAGAAGTTTTTCAAGGGTTGCTTCCAGCTTTTTGCTTTCATAGGCTGAACACATACCTTTCAGTGCTGTTATTATATTCAGATAATCATCTATATTGGTTATCTGCTTGTTAAGTTCAAAGGTTTTAAGAATTTCATATCCTCCGCTTGCTCCCGTTGATGATGAAATGGGTATTCCGGCCATACAGAGGGATTCCATATCACGAACAATAGACCTTATGGATACTTCAAATTTGTCTGCAAGTTCACGAGCTGTTACAGTGTTTCTATTCAGGAGATACATAGTAATTCCAATTAAGCGGTCAATTTTCATAAAATCACCTACAAAAATCATGTTTCATTTTTCTATTTACATTATAGAATGTCTTTTAATCGTATTTTACTAAACTATAACATCTATACTATATTTGTAATATACTGTAGTCAATGCTTAATAAAAAAAATACCGCAATCCATTTACTGAATATGCGATATCTGAGGGATTATTCGCCGACCTTACCATCTCCATCGCGATCATCCATATATTATTTTTAGTAGCAGACTGTACAATAAGTCTTAGAACATTGTAAAACCGGTATTATTTACTTGTTGCACATTTCTTACTGTCTACTACGTTTAATTCCTAGATTTTATTAAATTAGTTCTACCACAACTTTTTGTTTTTTATTATCGCTAATTTTGCTCTGCTTTAATTGCTATAAATTTAATTCGCTTTTTATAAAGAAAGTGAGGCATCCTACCGCACATTATGCTTATACTCCGAGATGATTCATTGCTTTTTTCTTTGAAAGGTTACTATTATGCTGAACAGTAGCGGTTGCAACAATACTTCAAAAATGCTCGACACAATATTAACAGGCACATCAACGGGAGCAAGATAGATAAGTCCTTCGATAGAGCCGGGAGCAGGCCCATATGTGCTAACGATGCCGAGTATAACAAGAATAGCCCAAAGTCTAAGACAAGCCAGCTTTTTACCAATAATGCTGTCTTTAATCCACCAAACAACGATTCCGAGCAGGATACCTCTGACTATTTGGCCAAGTATAATCGCCAATCCGCTAATCTCATCCATAGGCTTAAAACCTAAGAGTTCCAAATAGGCATCATCATAGTTAAGCAGTTGCGTAAAAATCAATCCGCAAAAGAAGTAAGTAAAAGTGTGTGCCGCCGTTACTTTCGTAAAAAAACTGAGTTTTTCGTTTGAGAACAGTTTAGTCATTGTTTTCAACCTCCCTGCTCTGCTTTTGTTTCCGCAAAACGCACCAATCTCTGTGCCCACATTCGGGACAAGTCGTCCAGCGTACTTTATGGCTGCCGGTGCTAAAAAATGCCTGCCTTAGTGACGGCTTGAAAATCGAGTCACATTTGGGACAAATAAATTCGGTATCTTTTAGTTGAAAAGTTGAAATCAATAGACCGATTATTACAACGGATATATATAACGCAAGTCCCCACCAGATGCGTGATGCTACGAACCACGTCATGAACAAGAGCCCTGAGGCTACTGCAATTCCTACTCCAGTATAAATCATAGCCAGCTTTTTCTTGTTGCGAACCTTGTTCCTCTTTTTCATAATGTCTTCTATACCAAGAACTGTATTTACCGGGATAATGGCTTTGTCGCGGATGTTTTCTTTGATGACATTGATCATATCCAACTGTTTCTGTCGCTCGTCGATTTCGTCAGCAAGTAATTTCTCTTGCTCGTCAAGCAATATTGCGAGGATTTTTCCCGAAAATTCACTCTCCAAGACGCTTTTGATGGAGTTAAGCGAGAGTCCAATCGCCTTTAGAGTTATAATAAGCTGAAATTTTCGCAAATCGTCTTCGTTGTAGAGCCGTCTGCCGCCTTCGCTTAGTTCAGTCGGGGGTAGTAGTCCTTTTGTATCATAAAATTGCACCGTTCTGACCGACACGTTACACAGCTTCGCCAATTCTCCAGTAGTATATTTTGACATAGATTTCACCTCCTTGCCCTAACTTTACAACATCACGTTACGTCATGAGCAATAGGTTTCGTTAGGGGATTTTTCGTATAACGCTGGGGGATTTTATGCAAAACAACTTCAGTTCAAACTATAAATCTGTTACACTTACATTTCCTTATCGGTTATATCCGAAAATATAAATAATATTCAGTTCACAATCGTAAACAATTGTGAACTATATTGACATTATACATTAAATACTGTTTAATAAGTACTCCATTCATTTGCTTCAATTCCTGTTTATCTGCAAATTATTCAACCACTATGACAATAGCCACCTTTTTGAGTTATTATGAAGTCATTTGTCCAATTATTTGCTTATCGCTCCAATCTAAATTTGCTTTGTAATGATAAACACCTAAACTTTCTCGTGTTAATAATTCTATGCTTACCAATTTATTAACATGGTTTGATATATTTGGCTGTTATGAAATAGCATAACTATTGTTATGATATGGCATAACTTATTTTTACTTTAGGCTATTTCTTAATCTTTCATTTTCTTCTTTGAGTTCCCCAAAATCCACCAATTGTACGATCAGCTTCTTTTTATCGTTTCCCAGTTCTTTAACCTTTTCTCTATCCATAGCCATAGCGCACTCACTTCTAACGGGCATTGGTTCCCTTTGTCTGCGATTTTTATGTTCGAACCATGTAATTGTGTACCCACTTATCAAATGCGGCTTAATACAGTCGATTTGGAGTTTTAATAGGTCTCCAATACGCATTCCTGTTGATTCCAGGATAATAATGCCATACTTTAGATAGGGATTTTCCTCTTTTTTCAGAGCCTCGTTAATTTTACCAACAATATCATCGGGTATAAAATCAATTTTTAATTTACGATTCACCCCAGGATATTCATTCCCAGTAAATATTTCCTTATGTGGTGCATCATCTGGCCTATGTAACTGACACCATCTAATAATTGACTTAACAACACCTAAACACTTCCTTTGATACGCATATGACAAAGGCAGGTTCCGATGTAGTCCTAAAGCAGTATGAAGATATGACATAAATTCTTCTATTTCATAATTGTAAGTATTTTTAACGAATTAATTTCGCGTTTCGATGCAAAATCTTGAAAATATCTAAAACTATCTAATTCTGATTTACATAGTGAATTCAGGGTTATGTTTCTAGTAATATAATTTTTCCAGACATAATCCTTTACAATATCTTTTATTACTTTACTTTTGATGAAAGAAAAATCAAATTTAAAAGTTCTTCCATAGTGTTGCGATTTATAATCACTATCAACAATATCCCATACATCTCCATCTGGCCTACTATTTTTCATCAGAGTCGCCTCCAATCAGTAAACTCTGGTTCCAATACCTTGAAAGACTATCTTCAATATATGGTTCAGATAAATGTGTGTATTTCTGAGTAGTAGAAATATGTTCATGTCCCATAATGATTCTTGCCACACTTATGTCCATTCCAGATTGGATAAGGTTAGAGCAGAAAGTATGTCGTAAATCATTGAAGTTGAAGTAGATACCGATATCGCTCTGTACCTTCTTCAACTTGTCATAAGCAGCACTATATGTAAGCTGTTTTCCTATCTGTTTAGGCTGTTCTGATACGAAAATGTAGCTATTGTCAGTATTAATAAGGTTTCTTTCCTCAAAGATGAAATCATCCAACTCGGCTATTAATGACATAGGTACATATAAATTTCTAGTCTTGCCTTTTGATTTAATCTGTTGAAATACACCAATAGTTTTTGACATATCCGGTACAGGTACGGATTCTATCTCTTTGCGGTAACCCTTATCAATTGCCTATATTCATTGGTGTAGGCCCAGTATTCTCTGCTACCGTACCCAATATCGACTACTACCAAGGGCTGCCTAGTTCCACTCAGATTTCCCCCATCCACTTCAATTTTCTTATACTTACCAACTGTGGGTGCCACTTCTGTCGATTTACTACGTGATGCTTGAGTTGTAGTCTTAGCCGGTTCTTTAGTTTGTTTTGTATTTGGAGATACTGATTGAATAGAAGCACTGGCTTTCGGCATTGGTTTGACCAGCTTCTATCTGCTCTGGAGTGCTCTGTACTGAACATCCTGTCAGCAATGCAATTATCAATAAATATATAATTAAGTATTTTCTCATATCTAATCTCCTTAAAGTTCTTTATTATAAATTGGGACATATATTGTTCTTATTACTACAGCAAACATTCTATTCACACTATAACAACAAAAAAGCACACCCTTGTATTGAATGTGCAAAACAATATTTAGTTAAAGTCTTACTAATATGGTATTTTCCATAATAACACCATAAACGTTTATTTCAATTGAGCACCTTTATTATCTATATACGCCAGAATGAGTGGTAATTTATCAGGCTGTGAGTCACTTAGTACAATTGCCTGTTTCAGTAAACTGCAGGCCTGTGGCAACTTTTCCTCTTTATTTGTGTAGAGAGTAGCAATTACATCACCCTTCTCTACTTTGTCACCTGTTTTCTTATTAAAATATATACCTGCTGCGTAATCTATTATGCTTTCCTTGGTTTCTCTTCCTGCTCCCAATTCAAGAGATGCCACACCGATAGCGTCAGTTTTCATATGGCTGATATAACCTGATGTTTCAGCAACAAAATCAAATTTATGTTTTACCTGAGGGAATGCACTATAATCATCTATAACAGCTGTATTTCCGCCCTGTTTCTCGATCAGTTCAGCAAATTTCTTTATAGCCCTTCCACTTTCCACTGCTTCGCGGACCAGCTCCCGGCAATGCTCAAAGTCTCCCTTTCCGCTCAGCTCCAACATTCTTGCAGCCAGCTCAAAGGATACCTCTGCTAAATCCTGAGGGCCTCTGTTTTTAAGTGTTTCAATAGCCTCAATTATCTCCAGTGAATTGCCCACTGCTCTCCCAAGGGGTATATCCATTTCAGTAACGACCGCAACAGTGTGTCTGCCAGTGTTTTCACCGATCTTAACCATGGCCTGCGCCAGCTTAACAGAGTCCTCCAGAGTTTTCATAAAGGCTCCGCTGCCGGTCTTAACATCAAGAACTATCCTATCGGCGCCTGATGCTAGCTTTTTGCTCATAATACTGCTTGCAATCAGCGAGATATTGTTAACGGTTGCAGTTACATCACGTAAAGCATATATCTTTTTGTCAGCAGGGGCAAGGTTCCCGGTCTGACCTGCAATTGCAATACCAATTTCTTTTACATTCCGAATAAAATCTTCTCTTGAGATACTTGTATTAAACCCGGGAATAGCTTCGAGTTTATCAATGGTTCCTCCTGTATGCCCAAGACCCCTACCCGACATCTTAGCAACTGGTATGCCGCAAGCAGCAACAATCGGTCCCAGTATAAGAGTAGTCTTATCTCCGACACCTCCGGTACTGTGCTTATCTACTTTTACACCAGGGATTTCAGACAAGTCTATCATATCTCCCGAGTGTGCCATTGCATCAGTTAGCTGTGCTGTTTCATTTTCATTCATGCCCTTTAAAAATATGGCCATCAGTAGTGCAGACGCCTGATAGTCAGGAATATTATTACTACAATATTCAGTTATAAAATATTTTATTTCTTCAGTGGATAATTCTAAACCCTCTCTTTTTTTCTCTATGATATCGTACATTCTCATATAAAATCCCTCCGAAATATTTTTTCAAACTAATTTAATTGTCTTGCTTATATGAGTGCAATACATGTTTAGTGTAATTGACATAGGAAAATATACATGTAATCAACACAGTCATTGCGGATACCGCTATTAATCCGATTATGCCTATAAAGCTGCTGAAAAAAGCAAATATGAACGATAGTATTCCGGCTGCTACAAGCGCATAGCCTCCAAACCTATGAGTACTCTTCCACACCAGCTCATTTCGTAAGGTCCATGGTGTCCTTATCCCAAACACGGAATTTGATTTTACCCTGGGCAGATAGTTTCCTAGAATAATAAATAAGGCCCCCATTGCCAGGTTTAACAGCTGTATAATATTATAGTCATACCCCAGGCTGTAAAACATAAACCACACGTTAAGTAAAATAAAGAATAAGACAGAAAGAGTTAAAATTAAATCGTATGTTTTTTTATTCAGTTCATTCCTTTTATCTAACTTTCCCAAGAAAAATAACAAAAAGTACATTCCTACTGTTGTCAGCGGCATTAAAAACAAAGTCTATTTACCACTGTAACCGTCCACAGCCATCTGAAAATTTCTGTAAGGTATTTTCTCTGGTATAAATGGATAAATAATAATATTTCCAATAACTGATACGATTATTAAAATGATAAGCTTCTTATTTATCTTCACCCTCATCCCTCCTATCCCTAAAATCAAAAAACCATTCAATAATTTCCTGAAATACAGTGGTATTTAATGAGTAAACAATGTTCTGCCCCCGCTTTTCAGCCATAACAAGATTGGCATGTTTTAATGCATTTAGATGATGACTTATTGAAGGCTTGCTCATATTAAAATTATCAGCGATTTCACCCGCATTCATATCTGCATCCTTCAGCACCTTTAAAATCTATATAATACTTCCATTTTATGCCTCTGTCAATTCCTATACACAAAAAAGCCGCCCACGTTATTTTTCAATAACAATTGTGGCGGCTACCCGGTCAGATTTATTTTCATGCTCTGGGATGAGTTTTTTTATAGATTTCTTTTATTTTATTCTTAGCAATCTGTGCATAAATCTGAGTTGATGATATATCTGAATGCCCCAGCATCTCCTGTATAGACCTGAGGTCTGCGCCATTTTCCAGTAAATGAGCAGCAAAGGAATGTCTTAAGGTATGTGGTGTTATATCTTTGTTTATATTAGCCTGGTTTTTGTAATGCTTGATTATTTTCCAGAAACCCTGCCTTGTCAATCTCTTTCCGTTAACATTAACAAACAGTGCCTCTTCATTTACATTTTGAATAAGAAAATTCCTGGATTTTTGAAGATATTCATGAACAGCAGTCACAGATATGGACCCTATAGGAATACTTCTTTCACGGGTGCCTTTATTACACTTGATGAAACCCATGTCAAGATTTATATCAGAAAGATTAAGTGAAATAAGTTCGGAAACTCTTATACCTGTTGCATAAAGCAGCTCAAGCATAGCTTTATCTCTAATACCTTTTAAATCAAGACATTTCGGTTGATCCAGAAGAAGTTCTACTTCCTGAGTGGATAATATCTGAGGTAGTTTCTTTTCTACCTTCGGTGATTCCAATTCCGATGTTGGGTCTATCTCAATAACATTATTCTTATTCAGGTATTGATAAAAAGATCGTATTGAAGCCAGATTTCGAGATATGGTAGAGGTTGCCCTTCCTTTCTTTTGAAGATGTAGAAGATATGCTATCACTGTTGTTTTATTTGTAGAAGAAATATTAATAGCATTTATCTCCTTCAGATATGTAGTATACTGCTCTATATCCCTCTTGTAAGACTGAAGAGTATTAAGAGACAATCTCTTATCCTTTTCAAGGAAATTAATAAAATTTTCAACCTGAACTTCCATTAAAACGACTCCTTTTTAATAAAGCATTATTTACCTTTTCTTATAAAATCAGACTTAATCACTAACCTATATTCTATAACAAATATTTCTATATTAAAAGAACATTTTTGAATTTTTATCTATATTTAACATAATTTATCCATATAATTGTTTATTTTACCATCTAAATGTCCTATAAATTTATTAGTTTAAGAGCGCCTGATGATATAAATCCCTCGATAAAAGTAGCAAGTAAAATAAAAAAAGAGAAAAAAACTGCTACAAAACTATACGACAAAAACCTTTGTTTAACCCAGCTATCCCCTGCTGCTGATTTTTTCAGCCAGCTTCTCAGTATGTTTCCAGATAACTTGATTCCATTAACACCAAGAGCTATCAGGCATGGGACTAATACTGCCTCCTTTGGAACAAAGCAAACAGCTGCTATATAAATCCCCTTTGTCCCCAATACCCCCATAATGATTCCTGAACTAAAACCGGTACTGAAACCTCTCATACCAATGATTATGTAATACATCGGAAAACCAATAACAGTAAAACCTAACAGCCAGAAAAGAACAATAAGTTTTATGTTATCAATCAATGACATTTTAAACAAATTAAACTGACTTAAATTATTGGTTTCCAGAAGTTTGGCAAAACCATTAAAAAAAGTAACAATTTCATCTTTTTGATGATAGTCAAGGTCCTTAACAGAAGCAGCTCCAACGCATATGCCTATAATGTAAAATAGAAACAGACTTATGTATAAAATCCTATTTCCATTAATATGATCCTTGATAGTATTCCCTATTTTCTTGATAATCATGTGTTCCTCCGGCTATTTTATCAAATCAATGTAAAAGTATATAAATCTTCTGACAGTAAAATATATGCCGGATAAACATAAGATATTACAATAAAAGTGTTGCTGACTTAGATGTCTTTTTTTCTTATTTTTCTTTCTGCAAGAAGTACACCGATAATAGTTTTTGCGTCTGTTATTTTATGTTCAAGTATCATATCTACCAGTTTTGAGACATGGATTTTCTCAACATCCAGAAATTCATCTTCATCTGTACAGGCTTCACCTTGCGTCAGTCCTGTAGCAGTATACATATGGATTACTTCATTACAGAAGCCAGGTGTAGTGTGAATACTGATTAAATGATCTATCTTTTCTGCCCGGAGACCTGTTTCCTCCATCAATTCTCTTTCGGCGCAAACCCTTGGATCCTCTCCGACAGAGTCCAGTTTACCAGCTGGAAGTTCAAGGGTTGTCAAATCAAGGGGTTTTCTGAACTGTTTTACCATGTATAGTTCACCGTGTTCGTTAATTGGAATTACTACAGAGGCTCCTGGATGCAAAACTATATCCCTTGTAGCTTCTTTACCATTTGGAAGACTAACCGTAAGATTCTGAACCTTTATTATGTTTCCTTTATATATCTCATCTGTTTTTAGTGTCTTTTCAAAATAATCCATTACCGTACCTCCATACCAAGATATTTTATCTGTTAATAAAACTATTCTATTTTCCTCTGGCAGACGCTTTTTTTATTTCATCTGTAGCCAGTTTGTCACATCTGTTGTTCATCTCATTATCTGCATGTCCCTTAACCTTTATCCAATTTATTTTATGATAATCAGATAAGCGAACCAATTCCTGCCATATATCCACGTTCTTTACTTCCTCATTTTTGTTTCGCTTCCATCCTGATCTTATCCATTTATCAATCCAGCCCTGTTTAAAGGCATTTATTAAATAGGCACTGTCACTGTACAAGTTGACAATGCATGGTTCCTTTAATCTCTTTAAGGCTTCAACCGCTGCTGTCAACTCCATTTTATTGTTTGTTGTTGCCTCCTCATATCCCGACATCTCAACTTTATGTTCACCATATATCAGGACTGCCCCCCAGCCCCCCGCTCCCGGATTGCCTGAACATGCTCCATCAGTATATATCTCAACCCTTTTCATAAGTAAATACCATCCAGCCTTTCATAACATAAATAATCCAGGTAGACCTTGCCTGAATCGTAATAAAACAATTCTATTATATCTTATAACCAGAGAATTAAATAGAAGAATTTTCGCGTATTAGTTAAATTTTCTTACCAGATTTCATATTTCCTAAACATCCCGGTATTCAAATAATGTATCTATTACCTGTATATTCCTTAGAAGTGACAATAAGGAGCACAGGTATCATAAACCTGTGCCCTTAAGGTAATTACTATATTTAACAGTATAATATATACTACACATTAATCCCTATTTTAAGAAGAAGTAATGCATATACTGAGGTGATAAAAGTTAGTAGAAGTGCAAATACGAAAGCAATTCTAATAACCTTGTTTTCTTCTCCCAGCTTATCTATTGAGGCTGCTGCATTCTGGAGTTTGGCTGGTGATATAACACTTGCAAGACCGCCGCCAAAGGCCAATGCTGCTGTAGCAATAATAAGTCCATTCAAACCGAGATTAAGATTCTTTGCAGTCTCCATGGTATAATTAGCGAACATAGCGATAGTAGATGCTTCACTGCCTGTAATAAACCCGCCAAATAGTCCGATAAAGCCTGTTATAAATCCATATGCACCACTAAAAGCGTTCGCCGATACATCTGCAAGAACCTTTATCATACTTGCAGCCTGGTATTTCATTGTTTCCATACTCCAATTTGAGTAGTTCATAATTTCGCCTATGGAGAAAAATATTGCTGCCGAGAAAACTGGTCTTGGAGCTCTCTTCCACCAAACCTTGAAGGTTTCCTTTACCTGAACAGCTTTTGGTCTTATAATCAGCATTGATAAAACAACTGCAACAGCAATCCATGTATAGGCATTCCATAGAGCTCTTGTTGCAATGCCCTTTCCATCTACGGCAACACCGTTTATAGGAAGTTTTAAATTATATAGGAAATCATAGGCCGGTTTTGGAAGATTTAATACAAGTATCAAACCTATTAATATAACCCATGGACTTAACGCTTTCCAAAGAGGATATTCCTTTTCATAAGCCTTCTCTTCTTCAGTAAGATTACTTCTGTCAATTACGTTATTACCGGTAACTTTCAGATACAATGCCATTACTATAATAACAGCAATACCGCAAAGTACACCTGTCAGAGTTACAAGATTATCAACCCTGTTTGTGAAGTATGATACCACACCAATAACACCGCCGGTAACAATACATGGTAAAAAGCCTTTCTTAATACCATTCCACTTATCAACAATATAGAGCATGCAGAAGCCGATTAATGTAGAAACGATTGGGAGAAACATATAGAAAACACTGCCGGCCTGGGAAGGTGTAATTTCATTACCAGGACCTAAGAATCTATTTGCAAAATCGACAAAAGCAACAATCGGTGCACCCAGTAATGCATATGTACATAAAGCATCATAACCTATTGAGGGAAGAGCAATAGCAACATAGGTAGAATACCCCATAGCTAAAAGTATGGGTGGTAAAAGGGATACCGGTGTTGCACCAACAGCAACCATCAAAGTTCCAAAGCCTATGTTTATCATCATTATCTGAACTGCTTTATTATGACTGGATATGGTTTTGATAAAAATGATTATCCTTTTCAGGGCTCCCGTCTTTTCCATATAGGCCATCATGAAAAGCGATGTCAATACTATCAATGATACCGGAAAAGATCTGATAATTCCCGAAACTGTTGATCTTAGAATTACTTCCAACGAAGTATTGAAGAATAGAACCGCAACAGCTGAAACACAAAGCCAACCAACAATACCGCTGATATCTGCTGACTTTTTAAAAATCACAAGCATACAGACTATTACCAAAATCGGTAATAGCGTTAATAAAAATGACCCTACCATTCTAACCGTCCTCCATTAAATATTAAATTAGTAAAACACCATTCTACCCAAATAAATATTGTCATATTTTAGCTACAGGAAATATTTTATTACATAATATAAAAAAAATAAAGTGTAATTTATCAAATTACACTTTATTTGGTCCTGGTTAATTATCTTAGTTAGTTACCTTTGTTAGTTTAATGCATCTTTCTCCTGCAACCTGTAGTAATCCTGAAATAGCTCATAGTATCTGTAGGTCTCCAAAGCATATGTTTCCTTGGTTTTTATAGGACCGACATTAATAGATACTTTTGAAAGATTGTAGTTTTCAAGAACCTTCTTAAGCTGTTTTTCACTTAGTGTATTCAGATCAATGTCCGAATCCCCTGTTAATCTAATTGCTCTGGCTCTAAGCTGTACAGCACAAAAATAAACAGCATGTTTCGGGTTTTGCAGCATAGTTTTAATTTGATCGTCAGATTCGCTCATTATCAGTGATTTTTCACCGTGAACAATTTGTTCATTATATCTTACATTCTCTATCCCAATCTGACATATACCCATAGACTTTCCACCTATAATAGGAAGTCCGTCAAGTAAATCCTCCTGACCGAGAAACATCATTTCACGAAATAGCACAGCAGATAGTAAAGCCTTGGGTACCTTTTGAGCAGCTGATATTCTATCAATGGAATTATTCAATTCCTCTAATGCATTCATAGTGTAATCATATGAGAAGACATAGTAAAAACCTAGTTTCTTATCCCTGTATGAATCCTGATTTATTTGATTCTCAAGATTATCATGTATTGAATTGTATTCGGACAGATTCTTAATAATATCAGCCATTGATGTACTTTCTACATATTTATTTTCGTCAATTAGCAAATATTCCGGCGTATTATTGTTATACGTTATTCCCTGTCCGAAATTTCCGATTTGACCTAACCGACTGCTGTAATCGAATATATTGGAATTATCGTAATATTTATCACCCGAAAAATCATTCTGGCCATACACATACTTCATTTCGCTCACTTTAAGTATTTGGACCTGCTTGCTTATGTACCCGGTTATATCAAATAAACTATTTGCATAGTAAAACATTGTACTGCCAATTAATAACGCAATTAAAGAAAAAGTCGCTTTTTTCTTTAATTTCAGAATATTCATATTAAGTCCTCCGAATGGCCCGAAGCATTTATTTATGCTTATTTGACCACGCTGTGTTTTTAATCCGAAATTGTAATATTAACTACAATAACATCTTTTTTACATCCTTATAAGTTATACAAATTTTTTAAAAGAATGTCAATTATTCAAATGGTTCAAAATCCCTAAAAAATATTAATTACTCTAATTTATACTGATATACTTCCAGTTTTGTATGAAATGGTATGATTTCCTTTTACCTGTTCAATATTTCTTAACTCCAGTAATTTCAAGGGTTTGAAAGGCATAAACATAACCAAAAAGCAATGAGAAATCTCATTGCTTTTTGGTTAAAATTGATAAAAATTAATTTTAATATATATGAATTTTAAGAAAATATTTTATTTTAGTGCTTCAACAATAGCCTTTTCTACAAGTTTTAGTTTAGCAGTAACTTCATCAATTTCGACATCTGATTTTTCCTGTTTAAGGTCTCCCTTCAGAATCTCAGACAATTCTTCAAATTCTTCTCTCAAAGTCTCAAGCATTTCAACAACAGCCAGTCTCCTGAACCTCTTCTGAGCATCAATGTTAGAAGCATTTTCATACAAGCTGTCAGCAGTGACAACAAAGGAGTCACCTCTGGCTGGAATAATTGACTGCAGGCCGAATTCATCGTTAAGAGTCTGTGCAAACTCATTCATTACCTCTTGTTCGCCGTGAACAATAAATACCTTTCTAGGTTTCTTGGCAATACTGCCTATCCATGACAAAAGCCCGGATTTGTCAGCATGACCGGAAAAACCATCTATCGCTTCTATTCTGGCATTAACCGTTATCTCCTCACCGAAAAGCTTAACCTTGGTTGCTCCATCCAGTATTCTCCTTCCAAGAGTCCCCTCAGCCTGATAACCCACAAAAAGTATTGTTGATTCCTTTCTCCACAGGTTATGCTTCAGATGGTGTTTTATTCTGCCGGCATCACACATTCCGCTGGCAGAAATAATTATTGTACTCTCTGTTTTTTCATTCAGCTTTCTGGACTCTTCCGGGGATTGAGTAAATTTCAAGGTTGGGAAATCAAGAGGATTGTCACCGTTTGCTATGTACTCCTTTGCTTCTTCATCAAAGCAATCCAGGTTCTGCCTGAAAATTTGTGTTGCTGAGGTTGCCAAAGGACTATCCACATACACAGGAACATTCAGTATTCTGTCAACCACATCACCGAAAACATCCATGTACTTATTCAGATCATAAATTATTTCCTGGGTTCTGCCCACAGCAAAGGACGGGATTACAACATTACCACCTTTTGCTATAGTATCTGAAATAATGTTTATAAACCTTTCGAGCTTATCCTTATCCTTTTTTAAAATATGCTGCCTATTACCGTAAGTAGACTCAACAACAAGATAATCTGCGTCGGATATCACTGCCGGGTCTCTCAAAATGGGTACTCCC
Organism: Bacillota bacterium; assembly: GCA_023393115.1. GTDB lineage: Bacteria > Bacillota > Clostridia > Acetivibrionales > DSM-1351 > Ruminiclostridium. Next base: position 93,895 of record JAEWMS010000025.1, on the reverse strand, counting down.
CTGTTTCCAAGATCTCCGCTGAATACGATCTTTGTATCCTTTCCGTTCTCTCTGACCCAGACCTCGATAATGGCAGAACCCAAAATGTGCCCTGCATCATTGAACCGTACACGTATATCATCAGTAATGCTGATGGCCTCACCATAGGCTACTCCCTTGAATAATTCCAAGCAATCTGTAGCTTCTTTTACCGTATATAGAGGTTTTACTGGCGGCTTCCCGGCCCTCTGTCTTTTTCTATTCAGCCATTCATTTTCTGTTTCCTGAATATGACCGCTGTCCGGCAGCATTATTCCGCAAAGCTGAACTGTCGGTCTGGTTGCATAAATAGTCCCTTTAAAACCGTCCATATAAAGCTTTGGAATTCTTCCGCTGTGATCGATATGAGCATGCGTTAAAAGCATAAAATCCAGCTCTCCGGGATTAAAGGAAAAAGGCTCGGCGTTTAAAATGACCTCATTTGCCCGCCCCTGAAACATACCGCAATCTACAAGAAATTTCTTATCCTTGGTCTCTATCAGATAACAAGAGCCTGTAACGGTTTTCGCTGCTCCAAGAAAGGTAATATTCATAACAACACCCCATTTCATTAATGATTTTGACCACATTTATAGACGCATTTATAAGAATAATTACTGTTGAGTGTAATTCATAGATATTTATGTTATATGTATTTATTCTATGAAATCTCTACAAAATCCTGCTTATTTGTACTTAACTCTTTTTTCTTCGACAGATAATATGTGTAAACGCACCTAAATGTTACTGCCGCTAATACAATCCCTCCGCCTATAAGAGAATAAACTCCAGGAATTTCATTTACTACCAGTGCAACCCATATTGGGTTTAAAACAGGTTCAATGAATGGAATTAGAACGGCCTCCAGAGCTGATACGTTTTTAATTGCAAAAGAGAATAATATATATGAGAATCCAAGCTGAAAGATACCAAGCAAAATAATACCGATTATACTTTTTGAATCAGGTACTGATTTGAACATAAAAGGTATAGCTACAATAGCAGTCATTACATTTCCCCAAAATATTCTGTCCAAAGGGTTGTCATCCTTCTGAAACCTCAATAATAAGGCTGTTAAAGCAAAGAATACACCGCTGATAATGGCAAGTATATTTCCTAGCATATTTCCGGGAGATAGCTCATCAATAAAAAATAGTATAATACCACCAAGAACCGTTACTATCGTAATGACGTCATACCATCTTACCTTCTCCTTTAAGAATATAGCTCCAAAAACCGCAACATAAATAGGTGCTGTGTATTGGAGAATGATGGCATTTGCAGCCGATGTAAGTTTGTTTGCATAAACAAAAGCTATAACCGTCCCGGCATATACAAATGAAGCAGCAAATTTTGTAAATGTAAACCTAAAATCAGGCTTTTTAACAAAAAACAATATTAAGGCAGCAGCTATAAGGCTTCTGGCACCTGCTATAGCGATCGGGTTCCAATCTACCAGTTTAATCAACAATCCTCCCAGACTCCATAATACCGCCGTTAAAACAAGAAAAAACAACGCCAAATTTCGCTTTGGCGTTATATCAGATAAGTTTAATTTAGACATTATTCTCCGAATCCTAGCCTTTGTAATTTTTAATAAATAGAGCTGTAAGTTTTACACAATTCTCCAAATCTTCGAGACATACCATTTCAGAAGGAGAATGTACACTTCTGCAGGGTATTGATATCCCACCACATGGAACACCCACTCCCGAAGTCTGTATTGCTCCAGGATCACTGCCGCCTCTGTCAAGAAGCTCAAGAGTGAATGGAATAGAGTTTTCTGCGGCCAGTTCCTCAAGTGATCTTCGTATTGATGGGTTTGCTATATATGCACTGTCCTTAACTTTAATTGCGGGTCCCCCTCCCAGTTTTACCTCTCTACTATTGCTTTCGGGGGTATCACCTGTAAGCGTAACATCGATTGCAACAGCGCAGTCGGGCATTATACCGAATGCAGCGGTTTTTGCTCCCCTGAGACCAAGTTCCTCCTGCGTTGTAAAAACAAAGTAAATTTCATTATCTGTTTTTGGTAGTGTTTTTATAAGTTTGATTAATACAGCGCATCCGCTTCTGTCATCCATTGCCTTGGATATAGCGTAATTTCCCTGTACAATATAATCACCTACAAAGCTGGCCGTATCTCCTACCCTAACTAGCTTTTCAGCTTCTTCTCTGTTTTTACAGCCAATATCGATATACATCTTCCCCAACTTCAGCCCCTTCATATCTTCGAGCTTTTCTTCCGAATTCACAGTACCTATTGTTCCGTTCCGGAATTTTACTCGCTGTCCGAGGGAAGTAAACGGTGAAACTCCTCCCAGATTGGAAAACCTAATGAAGCCATTTTCATCGATAAAAGTAGCTATAACACCTATCTCATCCATATGAGCTGCAAGCATTATCTTTTTCTTTTTTCCCTTTTTTACAGCAATTAAGTTGCCCATTGCATCTACTCTTATCTCATCAACATGTTTCTTTATTTCATTTGTTATGACTTCTCTTATCTCATCTTCGTTTCCGGAGACCCCGAATACCTGGGTCACCAATTTCAATGTTTCCTGCATATTAACCTCCATGAGCCGTAATAGCGGCTTTTATACTTTTGGTTTTGATAGTTTAACCGCTTCGAGTCAACATTGTTGCTTTGAGCCGATATAGCGGCCATAAAATGTATTGAATAATAAATATACTACTGTTTTTTCAAAATTCCCTTGTCGATACTGATTTGGTGCAGCGCGGTAATTGTAAGCCTTTCAACTGCTTCATAATCACTTCGGCTCATTACCGAAACAGGTGAATGTATATATCTACAGGGAACGGATATTGAAGCAGTTTTTACACCCGTTCCGGTTCTTTGAATTTGACCGGCATCATTTCCCCCGGTTGTGGTTTGTTTATACTGAACCTTAATGTTGTTTTGAACTGCTACATCGTATAGATATTGAACCAGTTCCCTGTCACAATAGCAGGTTCTGTCCATAATGGTAAGAGCAGCGCCATTTCCAAGTATTGTTGAATACTCATGCTTTTCTACGTCAGGTACATCTGCACAGGTGGTTCCCTCAATTATTAGTGCAATATCAGGCATTACACCGTATGCGGCCACCTGAGCACCTCTGAGTCCCACCTCCTCCTGAACGGTAAAACAGGCATAAAGGTCGAAGTCATAGCTGTGCTTAAGAGCTTCTATAAGAACAGCACACCCCACCCTGTCGTCAAGAGCTTTAGCTTTTATACAATCGTAGCCCAGGTTAACAAAATCACTGTCAAAGGCAATGAACTCTCCCAAAGGTGCCAATTTTTCAACTTCCTCCTTTGAGTCGGCACCTATATCAATATATAGCTGCTTGATTTTTGTAATCTTTTCACGCTCTTCACGTTCCTGCTGATGAATGGGCTTTATTCCAATAACACCACTCAACTTCTTCTTCCCAACAACTACCTTTTTCCCGGGAAGTATCCTATCATCAATTCCGCCTACAGCCTTAAACTTTATGAAGCCTTTATCTGTATGGCCGGCTACAATGAAACCAACCTCATCCATGTGAGCCGACAGCATTACCTTTTGCTTGCTCCCGCTACCTCTTTTAAATGCAATAACATTTCCGATGGAGTCTACCTTATAGGAATCACATAGGTTTTCTATTTTTGAGATTATATACTCTCTTACTTCCTTTTCATTTCCCGATACACCATTTAAATCAGTTAATTCTTTTATAAGCATAATAATTCCCCCAGCTGTTCACTGCTTTGTTTGGCAAATTCTGAGACCAATCTTGCAGTGAATTTTATATCTTCCAGGTTTACAGTTTCTACAGTAGTGTGCATATATCTTACTGGAATGGAAAGCAGCGCTGTCGGTATTCCGTTGGCACTGACCTGTGTTGCCCAGGCCTCCGTTCCGGTATCTCCCGCTTCAACCATTTTCTGATACGGAATACCATTTTCCCTGCCTAATTCAAATAGCTTTGAAACAAGCTTTGGCTGTAAATTAGGACCTATAGAAATTTCAGGTCCTTTACCGGGTGTTGAGGAAACCTCCTTTGGAAGGTCAGGAATATCTCCGTGACATACGTCTATAACTATTGCCGCATCAGGTCTAAGGGCATATGACGCCGTCATAATTCCGGCCAAATTTGTCTCCTCCTGAGATGATGCTACGAATAATAAATCATTTTCATGATTAACATCCTTAAGAAGCCTTAGTATTTCAAGTAAACACGCTATACTGGCTCTGTTATCCAGTGACTTTCCACTGGCTTTCTGTTCATTCAATATTGTTAGTTTTGATTTCAGAGATACTGTATCTCCAATGGAAATAAACTTTTTCAATTCTTCACCAGAAAGTCCGGTGTCTGCTCTAAGATTCTTAAGCTTTACTGCCTTTCCTGCATCCTCAGGCTTTAACAAATGAGGCGGGGTAGCTCCAATAACACCGATAATATCCTGCTTTCCGTGTATGATAACTTCCTGTGCCAAAAGTATCTTACTGTCTATACCTCCAACATTTGTTAAACCAACAAAGCCCTTTTCATCTATAGAATTCACCAAAAATCCGATCTCGTCAATATGTGCTGATATCATTATTTTTTTTGCAGCCCTGTTACATCCCTTTTTTAAACATATAACATTAAAAAACTTATCAACGCTAACCTTATCGCACCAGTCCATAAATAGAATTGCGCATTTTTCAGCTGCATCCTTTTCATAACCAGGTACTGCAACAAGTTGTGATAAGTACTCCAAATTTTTTATTATTCCCATGAATTTTGTTCCAACCCTTTTCCCATATTCTTCAGTGATTCAATTTTATCAAATAAATTGAGACTTTCCTAGAATAGTTTATGAATTTTAACTTAAAATAAAACTGATATTTAGAAATAGTTATTAATCTTTGGGTTGTCATTGATTTGTCAGGAAAGTGAAAAAAGCAAAAATTATTTTTTTTTACTATTGACTAAAATTTGTTTTTTTATTATACTAAAAAACGTCCTTTTTGAGGGCCTTTAGCTCAGTTGGTTAGAGCAACCGGCTCATAACCGGTTGGTCCGGGGTTCGAGTCCCTGAAGGCCCACCACATTTTATTTTAATATTACTTTTACATGGCCTTTCTTCGCTCCCGCGAAGATAAGGATTGCTTACAGCAATCCTAACAGGGACTCGAAGCTGCAAAGCATGCTACCAGCATCTTTCGCTACGCTTCGACTGAAGGCCACCACTTGCCCAGATAGCTCAGTCGGTAGAGCAGGGGACTGAAAATCCCCGTGTCGCTGGTTCGATTCCGGCTCTGGGCACCAAAAAACGAATTCCAAATAATTTTTATTTGGAATTCGTTTTTTGGTGCAGAAACTTTATTAATATACTAGCTGTTAAAATTTACAAAGGTTTTATTCGTTAAAGTTTCAATAGTACAGCAGACATGGAATACCCAGCTCCTACCGAAAATAAAACAATATAATCCCCCTGTCTTACCTTTCCCTCTTTGATGCTATCATGTAATGCAAAGAACGGGCTTGCACAGCCAGTATACCCATACTTTTCCCCTACAGTGGTTGTTTTTTCAACAGGCACGCCTAACTTTTCCAATGTAATTAATCCATCCGGTATTGAAAACTGAGAGAACAAATAGTGATCTATATCGTTCGGTTCTAGTCCGTTTCTTTCAAGTAAATCACATATAAGCTGTTTCCAGTCATCAGAAAAGAAACTTACATCATGTGGAATCCAGAGTAATTTTTTATCATTTTCTTCAACATCTTTGTTATGTAAATTTGAGAAACCGCATTTTGGAGATTCCATAAAATTATGGTTCATAGAATTTGTATAATAATTACAGTCAATATAGCCTGACTTAATTTTGCTATCAGGTATATTCTCAAGAATTATTGCTGCACTCCCGTCAGCAATGTTCGGGTAGGAGACAACACAATCTTTTCTTACCATCCCAGTTATGTATAAGGAACCGACAATAAGTGTATACTTTATTTTCTTACTTGAAAACATATACCGGCTTGCCAAATCCATAGCAGTCAACATTCCGATACAATTATCATTCATGTCAAAAACCAGATGGGCACATTTACTGCCTAACATGTTATTTAATTTTAATGCATTGGTCGGGACAAAATATTCCGGAGTCTCTGATACAAAGATAATCATATCTAAATCTTCCGGTGAAATATCAGATTTTTCTATAGCTTTACTGGCTGCTTCGTAAGCCATAGTAAGAGAGTTCTCGCACTCAGTTGCCAGGTATCTTTCTTTTCTACCTAAATGCTTCATCAGAGGTTCTGCGTCTACTCCAAATTTAGAAAAGTGATTTATAAAGAAGTCATTCCCTACCTTGTTATTTGGATGGTATATTTCCAATCCAATTATATTTACATTTGTATAACCCATATGTCAACTCCTATCTATGTACTTTGAAGTTATTGAAGGAACATTAGCATTTCATACAATTAAGGATATGGAGCTCCATGTGAAATAATAAGCCACTATGTATCAATCATAGTGTTTTTACAAGAATCAAATTTCTTTTGCTTTATTTAGTGCCTCATTAACTGAAGAGACCATTTCATAACGTTGATCAAAGCCAATTTCCTTTGCAACTCTGGCAACCTGTGAATTGGTAACTGAAGAATCAAAGTTAATCATGAAAACCTTTTTGAAATTATCTCTCATATAAAGCTGCATACACCCCTGTAACATAGGGATCATCTCCTGAGTGGACGCTTTTAATTCCCTTCCGTCCAAAATAAGGCTTGTACTTTTTGTGTCCAGTTTTTTTACTAAAGATTCATACTCTCCTATAAATGTATTTGCTTCATTTGGAGTAAAAAAACCACCTACTGTAATTACTACTGCCTTGCCTTTTTGTTCAAACTTATACACCTGCTACAACCCCTTTCATGATTTGTGTAAGAAATATATATTTTATGTAAATATACCAAAATAAACTCTATTATGTCAATATTATGTATATCTTGTTAAATTAATTTTTTTGTTCTAATAAATATTGATAATGTGATTTTATTAATCTTCTATTGATTACCTCAGAAAAATAATGACTCATGGTAACACGAAAATATCCGATAGCTCTGTTTGCTACTTACTATTGCAATTGCACCTTCTTCGGAGGCGATTTTACTTTTTTAAGCAAAAGAGAGCTACCTCTCAATAGAAATTACTTCTATTTTGAGACAGCCCTCATAAATTAGATTTTTCTGTGACTTTACCATCAGAGTATATTATTCATTACTTAACGTCTGCCTTCTTCACAGGAGCGTCTGCGGTTAATTCAATTAAGTGGGCAAAGCATTTAATATCAAAATCTGTCAGCTCATATTTTTTGACACGGTTGTTCACTGCCTCAATTTTCATTCTCCACAATGTAGGAATTGCGGGGGCCTCATCAAAAAATGCCTGCTGGAACTCATGGTATTTCTTGGACAGAAATTCCTTATCCCATGCCTTTTCTGAGGAAATATCCTCCATAATGGAATTAAAGGTCTCGCTGGTATATCTTGTGTAATTTGCAGATGAGTCGGGTCCCCACAGGTTTTTAGGATTGGGATCATAGCCCGTCTGCCATCCGGCATCGTACATATCAATTTTCGGATCATCGTGCTCAACTGCATCATAAAAAGCATTGACCTCAGTCGGACGGCCGTTATACAGCTCAACCTTCAGACCGACATCCTTCCAGTTCTGCATCTTGAACTGCGCATATGTATCAATATTCTCGCCGTCCCTCACAGCCCAGGTAATGGCAAAAGGCTTCCCTTTTGGATCCTCGCGGTAGCCGTCATTGTTGATGTCCTTGTAGCCCGCTTCATCCAGCAGCTTCTTTGCCTTTTCGGGATCATATGCATAACCTGCGATTTCAGTATTCTGGTATGCCGCATGTCTCGGCGTGATAACGGTGGTTGCAAGAAAACGCAGACCATTGAACATCTCTTTTGCAAGTTTATCACTGTCAACAGCATAGCCTATGGCCTGGCGCAGCTTTACATTTGCCATTTTCGCATTTGGATCGAAGTGGTTCTTCTTTGCACTCTCCTCCCATTTTCCGAGCTTAAAGCCTGTGTAATCAAAAACGGTTTGGAGCTGTCCTACATAGGAGAAATTCTTAGGCTCCTTGTAATCCGGATACTGCTGCTGTGAAAACAACGCAATATCAAACTTGCCTTCCTCCATCGCGGCGGGTACCAACTCAGGAGCTATTACAGTAAGTGTAACGCCATCCAGCTTGGGCGCACCCAGATAGTAATCGTCATTTCTTACAAGTTCAACCGACTCCCCGGCAACAATGCTCTTTAGCTTAAAAGGACCGAAGCCAATGGGAGTTTTGCGTGATTTTTCATGAGCCTTCATCTCTTTTACCGGAATTCCTTCATAATAATGCCTTGGAATAGGTGAAATCCAGATGCCTCCTACAAGAATGGAGGGAAAGAAATTCTTAAATTTGATGGTTAACGTCATTTTATCAGAGGATAATTCCAGACCGGATATTGTTTTCGCCTTGCCCGCATGAAACTCTTCCACACCGACGATATTTGTGAATTGCTCATCATAGCGCATTCCTTCATAATCCTTATCACAAATGACTTCATAAGCATATACCAAATCGTCCAGCGTTACCGGTTGGCCATCATGCCACTTGACACCGTCCTTCATCTTCAGCGTCATGGTTTTTGCGGTCTGATCGTAGGTATAAGTCGCTGCTCCGTCCTGATCAAAAATAAAGTTTTCATCAGCACTTAAAATACTCTCCAGGAACCATTGGAAAATCTCAGAATCAGTCGAAATATCATAGAAACATGGATTAAAAATTCCTTCAAAAGCAGAAGACGCCACCACCGCAACCTTTAAAACTCCGCCTTTGATGCTGGTTGCATCGTTTGTGTTCTTTATCGGGAACTTTGCCATAACCTCCTGCATAGAGGACTGTGAATTATCGGCCGCTTCCTGATTTTTGCCGCAGCCGGCAAAAGTAGTAACCGTCAAAGCCAACGTCAGTGACAGTGCCAAAAATCTTTTCATTTTCATAACATCTCTCCCTATTAAATAAATATTTTATGCTACCCTCTGTTTGGCGTCAGCCGCTCTTTTAACGGCCTGCCCCACAAAATATATACTAAGCATCATTACCACGATCAGTATAGATGCAGGTAACCATTGCCAGGGTCTGCGCTGCAGATTATCGGGATTCATGGCGTAGTTGATCAGCGTTCCAAGGCTTGGCGTATTAAATGGAAGGCCGAAACCCAGAACGGTCAAGCCAGTCTCTAGCCCCATATTTCCCGCTAGATTCAGCGTCAGATTTACAATAATTATCGAGCCTATATTCGGGAGTACCTCCCTGAACATTATGACGAAATTCCGGGTTCCCAGTGTCTTAGAGGCCTGCACATAGTCCAGGCTGCCCTGCTGTAAAGTCTTTGCCCTTGTGAGCCTTGCATCGCTTATCCAGCTGAGAGCCGATACAATCAGTACGAAGGAAATAACATCATACTTCGGCATAATGGATATAATAGCAATAATAATCATTAACCTCGGAAGCATCGAAATAAAGTCAATTACTCTCATGATTATGTTATCAGTTCTTCCTCCGAAATAACCGGCAATCAAGCCGACCAGTATGCCCACTATTCCGCATAATGCGGTAACACCTATAGCTATCAGGAAGGAATTTCTGGCACCCAGAAACATCTGACCGACCATATCTCTCCCCGAAGCATCAGTCCCAAGTATGTAATCAGCTGACGGCGGCTTATTGATCATGCCCAGCTTTACCTTGACAGCCTCTCCCAAATCAAAAAACGTAGAACCAATGAAAACTGTAGCAAAAATAATTATCAGCAGGATGGAAGAAACCAATGCCAGCTTGTCATGTACAAGCTCTGTCCATACCGCCCTTCCAAAGAATGGTTTGTTCAGAGGCTTTTTGCTCTCATCCGTCTTTATACTTCTTTTAATATTCAAATTTTCCATTAATTATGCTCCTCTCATTATTTTATCCTGATTCTTGGGTCTACGGCCGACATAATAATGTCGGATATCAATGTACCAAGAACCGTCAGTACGGCGAATAAAATAATCAGGGCATTTACCACCGCATAATCTCTGCGCAGTATGGAGTCGAGGAAAAGATTGCCCATCCCCGGATAGGAGAAAATCCTCTCAATAAATATGGAGCCGCCAAGCAAGAATGCAATATCATATCCCAGATTTGCAGCAGTGGGAAGAAAGGCATTCCGTAAAATATGCCTTCTGTATATGGTTTTCTCAGGAATACCCTTTGACCGGGCAGTCATAACGAAATCCGATATTTTATAGTCAACAATCTCACTCTTTAAAATCTGAATCATCCCCACCGGATACAGTACGCCTCCGGTGATTGCAGGCAGCAACATATGATGAATCCGGTTGAAAAAATACGAAAGAGTTCCAGGCTGAACTCCTACATCTACTGTTCCACCCATGGGAAACCAATTCAATTTCAGAGAAAAGAAATAAATATTAATAACTCCCAATACAATGGATGGCATTGCCAGAGCCAGAAATGTGTAAAAGCTGATTGCCTTGTCTACGGGTTTTCCGTTAAACCTTCCTGATATGACACCAAATGATATTCCAATGATATATGTAATTCCTAAGGTCAGCAGAGAAAGCCAAAAAGTGTTAGCCGCACGATTTCCGATCAATTCCGTCACCGGAATCTTGTAGCTGGTGCTCTCTCCCAAATCTCCACTTAAGGCATCTGTGACCCATCTGCCGTATTTTACATACCAGGGGTCATAAAAACCCCATTTAACACGAAGCTCTTCCAGTCTCTCAGGTGACACATTGGGGTCGATTTTGCCCGTCAGGGCATCCCCCGGCATAAAACTGGCAAGAATGAACACCAGCAGACTCAGCACGGCAACCTGCGGGATTAATACCAGTAGTCTCCGTAATATAGTTTTCCACATACATTTCCTCTCCTTTTACGGTAAAGCCACAAAGTGGTCGTCTCCAGTTTTTTTTAAATCATAAACCCGCTGGTTTTTATCATAATACATATGGTACTTACTATCATATTCCTCTGCAACCTGCTCTCTGAACAGCTGAAGCTCATCCCGCCTGTCCGGATTGATGTCGGGAATGGCGGCAAGCAGTCGCTTAGTATAAATATGTTGCGGATTCTCGAATATTTTTTCCTTAACGCCCTTTTCGACAATCCTTCCCTTGTTCATTATTATGAGGTTTTTGCACATATGCTTTACTACACCCAGGTCATGGCTGATAAACAGAAATGCGAGATTGAACTGCTCCTGTATGTCCTTCATGAAGTTCAACACCTGTGCCTGCACGGATAAGTCCAAAGCAGACACGGGTTCGTCAGCAATGATCAGCTTAGGCCGTAAGGCCAGCGCACGGGCAATACCGATTCTCTGCCTCTGCCCCCCTGAGAATTCATGGGGGTATTTAAACATGGTTTCGGGAGACATACCCACTATTTCCAGCAGCTCTTCAATTCGTTTTCTTTCCACGTCTGCTGTCTGCTTTTCAAAATTCCGGAGTGGCTCTGCAATAATATCCAGTATCCTTTTCTTAGGATTTAGTGAAGAGTAAGAATCCTGAAATATCATCTGTACGCTTTTCCTGTAGGAGGAATGATTTTTTCCAACATATCTCGTGATGTCCTTTCCATTGAAAAGGATTTCTCCTGCCGTTATTTCGGCAAGACCCATGATGGCTTTGCCGGTGGTACTTTTTCCCGAACCTGACTCACCCACAAGTCCCAGAGTCTCACCTTCGTCAATCTTGAAGGAGATACCATCCACCGCTTTCACATGGCTCTGGACTCTGCCTAATATTCCACCCCTGATGGGATAATGTACTTTTAAATCGTTTACCTCAAGTAATGCCAATCCTACCGCTCTCCTCTCATTGAAAAGTTTTTATAGCAGGAGCACAATACAAAATGCCCTTTATCTACCTCGTGATACTTCGGATGCTCTTCATGTTCCGATTTGCCAACCCATGGAATTCTTGGAGCAAATCTGCAACCTTCCCGTCTCATATTCTTCAGAGAGGGCACCATCCCTTCTATCACATGCAGTCTGTTTCCTTCTGCCGAATCAACACTTGGCACTGATGCAAGCAATGAGCGGGTATAAGGATGAAGGGGGTTTTTGAAAATGTCACCAACTACTCCGGTCTCCACAATTTGACCGGCATACATCACTGCAACCTTATCGGCCATTTCTGCGACAACTCCCAAATCGTGCGTAATCAGAATAATACCCGACTTCATTTCCTTTTGAAGCTTCTTTAATAAATCCAGAATCTGCGCCTGTATGGTGACGTCGAGTGCTGTGGTTGGCTCATCAGCAATTACCAGAGATGGCTTGCAGGCCAGCGCTATGGCAATCATTGCCCTCTGCCTCATTCCACCCGAAAGCTCGTGAGGAAACTGTGAATAAGTTAATTCAGGAGATATAATGCCTACTCCCTTTAACAATTCAATAGCACGCGCCTTTTTTTGCCTTTTGTCCATTTTGATGTGAAAGGTCAACGATTCCTCAATTTGCTCCCCAATTTTCATCAGCGGGTTTAAAGCAGTCAGAGGATCTTGAAAAATCATTCCAATATACTTGCCCCGGAATTGATTTAAGTCGTCAACATTCATAGGAAGCAGATCTGTTCCTTTAAAGTATATGTTGCCTTCCACCTTCGTATAGGTGTTGTTATGCAAACTGAGAATGGATAGGGCAAGTGCACTTTTACCGCACCCCGATTCACCTACGATTGCAAATACCTCATTCTCCTTTACGCTCAGTGAAACACCGTCCACCGCAGCATAATACTGTCCGTCAATACGAAATGAAGTAATAAGATTATTAATTCTCAATAACTCATTCTTTTCCATAACACTCCCCAATTCCTAGATATAGCTGTCTGTTCTAGCAATGTTCCCAAAAGTCTTAATATTAAGCATTTCACGTATATGTATTTAAAGAATCCCGTATCCTAAATAGATGGCTTAATATAAAAAAACACAGACAATTCCAAACATTATGCTTCATTGCATAAGTTTAAAAACATATCCATGTACTTTGTAATGATGATATATAAAATCGATTGAGTAAAATTGAATATAATTATTTCTTATACACTAACATATTTTGTGAATTATTACAATCTGTTACAGTAATGTATTAACGTTTTATCTAATTAATGTAAATATATTCATAAAATACTAATTAGAGCGCAACTGTTTTAACTTTTTTACAACAAAAAACCTATGCTTTACTGTTTGCATAGGTTTTTTATATATTTATTGATGATGAACAACATAGGAAAATCACGAATTATCCATCAAGAAATTTGCTTATTTTTCATATATAGGGTCATGATTGATGTAACTGACTTTTCCAGTTTTATTATATCCACATGAACTCCAAAAGCTTCCTGCTTCATCTGAAGTAAGATAAATGTGTTCTACACCTTTACTATAAAGAATTTTTTCGGCATGAGTAACTAATCTTAGTCCAAAACCTCTTCCTCTCTTAGTTTGTTTAACGTAAATTTCTCTGATTAATCCCCATCCCTCTCGTTCACACCAATCGCTATAAGATGAGTCAATTTGATAACAGACAAACCCAATCATTTTTTCGTCATGTAATAATATATCTAACATAATAATTCCGGAAATTGATTTTTCTGCGATTTCAGAACATAATTCTTTCACCTGATTGTCCGAAATCTCAATCATAAAATCATTTCTAAAGTAAGTACAAAACATATCAGTGAAATCACACAAATCATTATCGCTAAATAAGCGAATTTCAATATTTTCAACATCCGCCATCTTTTTCCTCCAAAATATTAGTAGAGTTTATTTTGCGTGAACCCTTGATACACCTAAATACTAAATGAGTATACTATACTCATTATTGTATGTAAAAACTTAAATAAACCCAATGGAAAGAATAATTATAACAATATTCCACAGATTTTATTGGTATATAACCAATCATTGAGTTACATATCCATTGTGTTCAAAACAATTAGGTAATTGATAAGGCATAATATAGTAGGCTATGTAAATATAAATAATAATTTAAATTTATAAAAAAAGGTTGACAATTCTTCATATTTCCTGCATAATCTTATTTGTTGCGAAAAAACATAATATATGGAGGGGTTCCCGAGTGGCCAAAGGGGGCAGACTGTAAATCTGTTGTCAGTGACTTCGATGGTTCGAATCCATCTCCCTCCACCAGAAAAAACCTTTTACATATGCATTAACGCTGTGTTTAGGGTTTTATTTTTGTTTTAACTTATATTTCAGTATACTGTTATATTTGCTTTCCTCGAGTAAAAACTATCATACAAAAGAATAATCCTATAAATTATGCTGATTTGATTTTTATATGTCTTTCTTGAACTAAAGCTTCTGGCAGCCAGGACAAAAGTATATACTTCCCCCAAGGTATGCTTCCTTTTTAATTATTTCGCCGCATACCGTGCAGGGCTTGCTGGCAGTATTTTTACTGAGCTTTGTCTTGTATCCCCCATAACAGCCAAACAGATCCTTTTCAGTATCTCTGCCTCCCTGGAAAGTCATTTCGGCCAATGTACTTTTTACTGAATTGAATAAATTTGTTTTGTCCTGTTCTGAAAAGGTTTTCACTTTCCTTTTTGGATGAATTGAAGCATTAAATAAAATATCCTGTAACACACCGTTACCAAGCCCCGGTATTCTTTGCTCGGTGGCAAGCAGAGCTTTTGCACTTAATCCGCTGTTTTGGGGATCGGAAATAATACTATCAAAATAGGCTTGGTCAAACTGCTCAGAAAGCGGTGATAGTTTCTCTTGAGCGATAGAATAATACTGGTTTTCAAATTCGCCCTTCCGGAAGCAGAACAGTCCTCCATACATTTGAATTGACCCACTTAGTGCCGAATGATCATCGAATTCAATCAGGAGCTGGTGTTTTGTCGGTATTTTTTCAGCCTCATCATGGAATCTTACAGCAACTCCTTCACTGAATAAAATAACTGCATCCTCTGCCTGTATTTCCACCATGCTTCCCACACCTCTTGCTACACCAATGGTTTTTCCGGTGAGCAGTTCGTGATATTGATTGGGATCTCCATGATACCAGGCAAACTTATGGGGACTTTGTGCAGCAGTCACATTAGTAATTTTTTTGTCGTGAATGCTTTCCCTTAATTGCCTGGAAATCTCAATTGCTTCAGGTAACTCGATCATATTAGCCTCCATAAGCCCCATTTTTGACCATAATAAATTATAGTATGGCTATAGCCACAATTTCTGGTCTTAATAAGTTAAAATTCCTAACATCTATCCTTCCATCTTTTAAGTTGCGGAAACATCTCCAACATAGCATTTCTGGCAGTTTTTTCATCAGGCCATGGATTACCCTTTGATACAAAAGGAATACAGGATTCTATCATCTCCTCCATAGTTTCTTCCTTTGAAAAGGAACCGTTAATAAAGCAGTAATGGCAGTAATCCTCATTTTTTGTGTCATCAGCGTTTGTTCCGTATAAATCTGGATTTTCCATTGGCATTCCACAACTCTGGCATAATTTCATCTCGATATTATTCATATAATTACTTCCCTTCTATTATTTTACTATAAATTCTATGATATTAAATAGGACAACAGTATGTCATATTAAAGTTCAATATTATTTAATTTATACTATTTTTGTATTACTCTAGATAACATGGTAACTAATTTTACAAATTTATTACAACTATTGACAGGACAGGCAACAGTATAATAACATATCTTGGTAAGTAAAAACTAATCTAGGTGAAAGGAGTGTTTATAAAGATGTCATCAATTAAAATTAACGAGGTGCTCGGTAAATAATTGAATATTGGATCTGGAACAAGTAAGCTTTTCATTTTTGCGTACTTGTATTAGGTCAAACACTTAAGTAACCGTCATTCTATTTGAAATATTAACAATTGAATATTTTAAACACGATGCTATGGTATCGTGTTTTTTTATTTCGCTTTTTCAGAAAAACGAGCACTTAAACTAAGTATGACGATTATTTAAGACATTACATAAAAAGGAGAGAGAAAATATATGCAGCCTGAAAATAAAGGCCGATTTAAAATGCTTTATTCGTTTATAAAAGGCTTCCGTTGGTTTTATATACTTGCAGTTATAAATACTATGCTGGCAATTATATTTAGCTATCTGATGCCTCAGATTATTAAAATAATAGTGGATAATATCATTGGAACTGAAGAATTAAAATTGCCCAAAACTATATTGAACATTGTAAATAATAACGGTGGTGTAACCTTTCTAAGAAGCAACCTCTTTATTTGTGCTTCTTTGGCTTTGCTTCTGTCCATCTTGTCGGGCATTTTTACATTTCTCTATAGATACTGCATGGCAAAAGCCTCGGAAGGTACTATCAGAAAGATGCGTAATCATCTTTTCGATCATATACAAAAGCTTCCTTACAGCTGGCATGTTAAAAATCAGACAGGTGATATAATTCAACGTTGTACCTCAGACGTGGAAACTATAAAAAACTTTCTTTCCATACAGCTTATTGAGATGGTTAGAACAGTATTTTTGGTAGGGTTCTCCCTCACCCTTATGTTTATGATGAATGTCAAGCTTTCTCTTGTTGCTCTGGCGTTTATTCCTGTGGTTGTTGCCTATTCGGGAATATTCTTTAAAAAGATTGCCGACAGGTTTAAATACGCCGATGAGGCCGAAGGTGCACTATCCGCCATGGTTCAAGAAAATTTTACCGGGGTTCGTGTAGTTCGTGCCTTCGGACGGCAGGCTTATGAAATAGAGAATTTTGATACAAAAAATGATTATTTTGCGAACTATTGGATCAAACTGGGACTTCTGCTTAGCAAGTATTGGGGTATCGGTGACCTGGTATCCGGACTGCAGGTAATGACTATCATTGTACTGGGTGCTATTGAAGCTGCAAGTGGAGTCATTACTCTTGGAGAATTTCTTGTTTTTGTATACTACAATTCCATGCTCGTATGGCCTGTAAGACAATTTGGTCGAATACTCTCCGAAATGAGTAAGACGAGTGTCTCTCTCAGCCGTATTAAAGAAATAATTTCAGAAGAACAGGAAAAGGATAATCCTGATGCTATTACTCCTGATATGAATAAAGATATTGAATTCAAGAATGTAACCTTTGACTATGAGGGGCAGAAACCGGTACTTAAAGATATTTCCTTCAAAATAAAGGCTGGAACAACCTTTGGAATTCTTGGCGGAACAGCATCGGGAAAATCTACAATAATGTACCTGCTTGACAGGCTGTACGAGCTTCCGGAGGGAAAGGGTTCAATTGAAATAGGCGGTGTTGATGTAAGGCAAATTAAGCTTGAACATCTCAGAAGCAATATAGGTTTTGTGCTTCAGGAGCCCTTCCTCTTTTCAAAAACAATACATCAGAATATTGATGCCTTTGCAGGAACAAACAGCATTGAAGAAATCCGCCACTTTGCTGAGGTAGCTGCCGTTGATGATGCCATAATGAGCTTCTCAAAAGGTTATGACACCATTGTAGGAGAACGCGGCGTTACATTATCCGGAGGACAGAAACAAAGGGTAGCTATAGCAAGAATGCTTATGCAGCGCTCCCCCATTATGATATTCGATGACTCACTGTCGGCTGTCGACTCTGAAACCGACGCAAAAATACGCGGTGCCCTGAAGGATAATACTTCCGACAGTACAGTTATACTTGTTTCACACAGAATTACCACACTTATGAATGCAGACGTAATAATGGTGCTGGAAGATGGTCAGATTTCCGAACTGGGAACTCATAAGGAATTACTAGAAAATGAAAACGGAATCTACAGAAGAATCTACGACATTCAGAGCAGTCTGGAAACCGAATTGCTGGACTCACATCAGAATGTTTCAAATGGAGGTGATAAATAATGTCATACTTTGAAGAAGAGGAATACAAAAAACCCTTTTCAATTAAGATTTGGGCCAAAATAATTCCTTTTGTAAAGTTATATAAGAAAGTCTTTATATTGGCTATGTCGTTCCTGATCATGGTTTCGATAATTGATGTAGTCTATCCGCTATTTCAGCGCTATGCCATCAATAACTTTATCGTAACCAAGACTACGGCAGGAATCGGAAAATTCGCTGCTGCGTATGGCTGCCTGCTTTTTTTACAAGCAATGTCGGTTGTATTTTTTATTAAAAATGCGATGAAGGTCGAGCTTAATGTTGCAAAATCTATACGTAAAGCTTTGTTTGTCCATCTTCAGAAGCTGTCCTTCTCATATTACAATACTACTCCTGTGGGTTATATGATGGCCAGAGTAATGAGTGATACCGGGCGTATTGGTCAGATGGTATCCTGGGGGCTTATTGATATGCTGTGGGCTATAATATATGTAGTTGGTGTGTTTATTGCAATGTTGATTCTAAATGTAAAGATGGCACTACTCGTTATGTGTATTATCCCGGCAATTGCAGTAATAACAATGTATTTTCAGAAAAAAATTCTGAACATCAACAGAAAAATTCGTAAGGTAAATTCCAGGATGACTGGTGCTTTTAATGAAGGTATCACAGGCGCCAGAACCTCAAAGACTCTGGTTATTGAAAACAAGAATCTCAAGGAGTTCTCTGAAATAACTGATAGATACTATAATTATACTATTAAATCAACCTTACTTAATTCTGTGTTTATACCAATTGTTCTGACATTTAGCACACTTGCCGTTTGCTTTGTAATAGTCAGCGGCGGTAATCTGGTAATAAAAGACCCATTTTTCTTCGGAACTTTTTCGGCTTTTATTACATATGCCATCAGCATATTTGAGCCTATTCAGCAGATTGCCCGCGTATTTGCAGACTTTGTTTCAACTCAGGCTAATATCGAAAGGGTTACCGGACTTCTTGAGACAGAGCCTCAGATAACTGATACACCTGAGGTTATTGAAAAGTATGGAGATAATTTTAACCCTAAGAAGGAAAATTGGGAGCCTCTTATAGGTGACATAGAATTTAAGGATGTTACCTTCAAGTATCCTGACGGAGATGAATATATCCTTGAAGACTTCAATCTTAAAATACCGGCAGGAACTACAGTCGCAATTGTTGGAGAAACAGGCGCAGGTAAAAGTACCCTTGTAAATCTGGCCTGTAGATTTTTTGAGCCTACCAGTGGCCGGATTCTGATCGATGGAAGAGACTACAGAGAACGCTCTCAGCTGTGGCTTCACAACAACATAGGTTATGTACTTCAGAGTCCGCACCTGTTCTCGGGTACTATACGCGAAAATATCAGGTACGGTAAGTTTGACGCTACAGATGAGGAAATTGAAGCCGCCATAAAAGTAGTTGCGGCAGATGGAATCGTTAAAAATATGGAGAATGGTTTGGATACAAATATCGGTGAAGGCGGCGACAGGTTGTCTACTGGTGAAAAGCAGCTTATCTCCTTCGCTCGCGCCATAATTGCCAATCCGCGCATTTTCGTATTGGATGAGGCCACTTCCTCCATCGACACTCAAACAGAGCAACTCATCCAGGAAGCGATAATGCATATTTTAAAAGACAGAACCTCCTTCCTGATTGCTCACAGGCTTTCCACCATTAAGAAGGCAGACCTTATACTAGTGGTCAAAAACGGAAAGATTATTGAAAGTGGAACTCACAAGATGCTCCTGAGGCAAAAAGGCTATTACCACTCCCTCTATCTCAAACAGTTTGAGGAAGAGACAGGAGCAGCAGTTCTGAATAAAAAGGCATAAGCCGCCTTCAGATAGCTCGAGAGCCTATCTTAAGTATTTCAGCTTCCCCTTCCACTTGGCTCGACATATTTTTAAAGCCCGAAATCACCTGCTTATTATAGTCAGGAGATTTCGGGCTTTTGAATATTGAATATATTCACCCTATTTATTACTGTTCAGCAACTGCTGTCCTTCCAAATCTGTTATACAGAACCTGTTCCAGTGTACTGAAAAGTCCTGTCGTTACCCAATAAATTCCTAGTGTCACTGGAGCTTTTATAAAGAATATCATGCTAAAACCACCCATAATTAATAGTTGTGGCCAGCGTAAACCATTCTCTTTGGCATTTTTTACTGGTGTATAGGTATTAATAATGTTTGGCAGAAGCTGAATCAATACAGCTATCAATGGGATAATGTGATAGGCGTCAGGTAGTTTTATATTGCTAATCCATGGGACGATTACACTTCCTACCTGAACCGGCATTTCAGAAAATACCCTATATAAGGTATACATTATTGGTATCTGTATTATAGTAATCAGACATCCAACCATTCCTTTCATGCTTTCGGAAGAAAGCTTTGTTATCTCCTCCTGCTGCTTTTCCTTATCATTGGCATATTTTCGTTTTATTTCTTCTATTTTACCAGAAAATATCTGATGTCGGGACATACTTTTTCTCTGTTTAAGTGACAATGGGAGCAGGCAAAGCCTGATTATAAGTGTAACAAGAACAATAGCTATTCCCCAGTCTCCAACAAAAGAATATAATTCGCTCATAACGGTATTTATTAAATTAAATAAGATGCTCATAAAATCTCCTATCTGCGTGTAAAAATAATTCTAGAACGCGAGTACATTGTATATCTGTATATACAGATTTAATAGTAATGTACAAAAAAACATAGGTATAGAGCATCAATTCTAACTAAATCGGTATTTCCTCCAGATTTCAAATTTATGAAAACAATTATAATTAACTACATAAAGACTTCTTTCATACAAAACTGCTGCATTTATATAAAAGCTGATTGTTGAAATTGCAGAAAATGTTTTTACATAACGGAAGTTCTGAACAAAACTGTATGCAAGTAAAAAAGTAACAAAAAATATCACTAACATTTGCAATAACTGTATTATTTCGCCCTGCAGCATTTTGTTCACCTCCCCCTAAATATTAATTCTATTATGTAGACATACTTTGTTATTTATTATGTACTAAATTCTTATCTTTTCAGGTAAATATACCACTTCACAACCGTTACACTTGTAAATCATACCGCTAAATATAGGATTATTATAAGTCTGACCCTCTGCGCCATTAAGCAAATCTTTCAGTGAAAGCTTCATTTCTTCTAAAAAAGTAGCCCGTAGTGGTTTTTCAGAATGACCATTACAAATAATATCAAAATCCGGCAGGTATTTATTCAGAGCTTCCAAGGTTATGAGGTATTCCTCAATGGTGCTGGAATGGGGTATATGCAACCAGATATGATTGATCAATCCATCTCCAGAGAAAAGTATCCGGTGTTTTCTGTCCAGTATACCTATACTTCCCGGAGTATGCCCTTTTAAAGATATTACTTCCAGCTTGTTTTCACCTATATCAAAAAAGTCTCCTGCTGATATAAAATCAATCTTCTTGGGCTTTGCGTTTCTCCATAACTCTAAATCATTATTTGATATCCCCTCTACTTTAGTAAACTGTCTAAATTGAGAGTGTTCTTCAAATATGGGAAGATCAGCCTGGTTTATATAGACTCCATCAAAGTAATGACCTCCAAAGGCATGATCGATATGTCCATGGGTTAAAACTACAATTGCAGGCTTACTAGTTATTTCCTCAACCTGTTTTCCCAAATTGAAATAGCCATTACCAGTATCAATAACTAAAGCCTTGGTTTTCCCCTCAACAACATATATGTTTGTACCTATATCTTTAACCAAAGTTACCTCTGGCATGATTTCAATAACTTCATAAGACATATTAAATACCTCCACTAATGTTAATTATAACATTAATTAAAGTTATTCATCAATCAATATCGTTAATAGCTATGGCTGTTAGTTATTTCTTTTTGATTAGTCTATATGTTATCCAGCCCAAAAGGAAATATATTATGATAACAACAACCAACGTTAGTAATCGTTCTCCTAATGTACCATCAGCCAGTATAACCGGACCCAGCCCAAAGAATGTTACCAGCAGGAACGCTACTGTAATTAAAATATAATAAACAGTTTTCACAAATGTACCTCCTGTAAAAGATTTTCACTATATTACGATCTTATCATTATCAAAAATTTTTTATATAATTATCTTTATACTTATCCTGCCCACAAATAACATTTTGTAAAACGATTACTTTTATTTGCTTATTAAATCTGTATAATAAGGATATATAATAACTTTTGAGGTTCATGGAGGTTAAATGAAAGTACTTGGAATTGTAGTAGAATACAACCCCTTTCACAACGGACATATTTATCACATTGAAAAGTCAAGGGAATTAACCGGCTGCGATGCAGTTGTTTGTATAATGAGCGGTAATTTCATACAAAGGGGCGAACCTGCAATTATCAATAAATTCGCAAGAGCAGAAATGGCCTTAAATTGCGGAGCAGATCTTGTAATTGAACTTCCTCATCCCTACGCCATGTCAAGCGCAGAGTCCTTTTCCTATGGAGCAGTTAAAATATTAGACAGTATCGGTATTGTGGATAGTATTTCCTTTGGTAGCGAGCATGGCAATATTGATGCGCTTAATTTCATAGCCGAAATACTAGCCGAGGAACCTGAAGCATATAAAATCGAACTGAAAAAACAACTGGAGTCGGGACATTCCTATCCTGTATGCAGACAAAAGGCTCTAAAGAAGTATCTGCAGGATACAAACTTGATTCAAAGTAAAAATCCCTCCCGCGGCTTAGCAGATATTTCAGAACTTCTTGAAACTTCTAATAATATTTTAAGTATAGAATATCTGAAGGCTTTGAGAAAACTAAAAAGCCCAATTACACCATACACTATCGCGAGAGTCTCAAACAGCTATAATTCAACAGAACTGACCGGCACAATTTCTAGCGCTACAGCCATAAGAAACAATATAGTTGGAGGTATTGGAGCAGTTGAAGATTTATATAAATCGCCCCATGTCGACATAAAAAATGAAGTTGAAATGCCAGAACTCACTGCACAAGCTCTCCCTCCTGCATCGAAAGCTATTATCGAGAGGGAATTTTTCCAGGGCAGGGGTCCAAACAGTATAAAGAACTACCAGGATACAATTCTATCATTTGTCAGGCGGATGAAACCGGAGCAGCTTAGAGAACTGCCCGATGTATCCGAAGGCCTTGAATATAGAATTAAGTATGCCGGAGAAAATTCTGGAACATTTGAAGCGCTGCTTGAGAATATCTGTACAAAAAGGTATGCTCAGACCCGTATTCAGAGAATTCTTTTCTCTATGCTCACCGGTCTGACTAAACAGGATACCGAACTCTTCTTGAAATACGGCGGCCCTCAGTATGCCAGAATTCTGGGCTTTAATAAAACCGGACGCCTGCTTCTTTCTGAAATGAAGAAAAGTTCATCAATACCCGTTATAACCAAAACGGCTGACTATAAAAATTCCTGCAACAAACTGCTGGCCAGGATGCTGGAAATCGAAGCACAAGCATCAGATATGTATGTACTGGGATATAGAAATCCGGCCTATAGAAAGGCCGGACAGGAATATACACATAATTTGGCAATAATAAAGTAAATAATTAAGCAAATAATCAAGTAAATAATAAATTACTCTACATGCCTGTTTTTCTTAAGGAATCTCTGGTATATTAGCCCAAGTATATAATTGATGGATATAAAAGGTAAGGCTGCTGCAACCGCAGAAAAGCCAACATTTCTATTGCTAGCCAGCATAAGGCCCAAATCATCCTCAAAGGGATTATCGTTAATTAGGTAGGTCCACGTAGCTGATGGCCCTTTTAAATTACTTATACCTAACTCAATTCCCATCTCAGTTAATTTTATTTTTTCAAGGGTAGCTATTATTTCATTCTGTATATTTTCCCTAAGTTCTTCATAAGCCTTTATAACACTACAAATATATTCCTCCAAAGGATTTCTACCTCCTATTATAACCAAATGAATTCCGTCACGAAGGTCAGAGATATATTCCAAGTATTCTGCCCAACACTTATCTATCACATATAGAGATAAATTCCTTTCCAAATCATAAATACCGTTAATACCTATTTTTTCTTTAATTGCTTTATACTTTTCAGGCATATGGTTTTTGAGTATATTTATCTGTTGAGTACCGCTAAGAATATCAGCTCTCGATTTAAAGATTATTTTCCGCTGCTGTTCTATAATGTCTGTATACTTCCAAAGTGTTTTCCTTATTTCATAATTTTGGCCCTCAATCGTGCGCTGGATCTGATTAATCCTGCCTAAAAGCTTTGGATTATTTATTACATTACTTCGAATATCAACAGCAAACCTTTTTTGAATATCTGTACCAGCATTATTTTTTATGAATATGTCATCTTCAAAACTTATATAGAATCTGGAAGATCCGGGATCACCCTGTCTTCCGGCACGACCACGAAGCTGGTCATCAATCCGGGTACTTTCATGCCTGTTTGTTCCAATAACATACAGACCACCCAGAGCAACTACTTTTTCTCTATCCTGTTCTTTATTTCCGCCTAGTCTGATATCGGTACCTCGACCGGCCATATTTGTTGAAACCGTCACAGCACCTAGTGCTCCCGCATCAGCAATAATACGGGCCTCAAATTCATCATTTTTAGCATTTAATACCTGACTTTTGATACCATTATTATTAATCATTCTAGCAAGTTTCTCCGATTCAGCAATACTGCCTGTTCCAATTAAAATTGGTCTACCGGTTTTATTGACTTCCATTATCTCCTTTATAACTGCATTGAACTTACTCTCTTTGTTCAGGTATATACAATCGGGGTAATCAATTCTGACACAAATCCTGTTTCGAGGTACTATAACTGTTTCAACTCCATAAAAATTCATCAATTCATCTTTGGAGGATAAAGCTGTTCCGGTCATTCCCGAAATTTTTGGATAAAGACTAATAAAATTTTGAATTGAAATGGAGCTCATTACTTGCCCCTTTGAAGCCGCATCTATACCTTCCTTCACTTCTACCGCTGTTTGCAGTCTGTCGGGCCAGTGTCTGTTTTCAACAACCCGTCCTGTAAATTCATCTACCAGTTCGAGTCTGTCGTCTTTTACTATATAGTCCTTATCTCTATGGAGTAATACTTCTGCGTGCAAAGCACTACTAATATCGGATAACAGGTATAAATTTCTATTTTCATATAAATTTCCGCATTTGAAAGCTGTTTCAAAGTACTGTATTCCACGTTCAGTCAAGTAAACATTTCTTAGATACTCATCTGTATTGTAATGAAGTCCTTCCTTAAGCTTTTTTATCAATTGAAAAATATCCTTTTTGCAAGATAATCGTTAAATGTTAGAACATGAATACCTTTACCCACCAGCGCAGCAAAATATGCTGCAAAAACTGCCGAAAGCGTTTTACCTTCCCCAGTCTGCATCTCTATAATTTTATTATTACAGAGATGAATACCTGCAACTAATTGACAATCAAAGGGCTTAATACTAAGTGCTCTGTAAACAGCTTCATAGACTAATGCGAATGCCTCCACAAGAATCTCCACATCCGATATACCTTTACATACACTTTTTTTAAGTCCCTCAGTTTTCGAACTGAATTCATCTTCTCTTAAATATCTTAAATCTATATTTTTTATTCTATATATCAGCGCATCTACTGTACTATTTTCTTTATGAAATAATTCGTTACTTTTAATAATTTCTTTACTTATTTTGCTATACATAGTAAGCCTCCTCATATTCCTTTTAAGCTTGGTTTAAGCCAACACAAAATAAACTGTCGGTCAGGCGATGACAGTCTGATTGACCATGCGAAATTAATCATTAATCATGAATCATGAATCTTGAAAATGAATTAAACTTGAAAATCAGAAATTAAGCTGAGGATCTTTTAAAACATGATACCGTACGAGAATTAATATATTCATAAGAAAAATAATATTCAATAAAATTGAGTTGCTTTTTGAATAGCTGAATAAAATCAGACTACTTATCAGAATTATAAGTAGAAACAGTCTTGAAAAACGGCACACCTTAAGTACGGGCGTAACCCTGTTAAATCTTGAATACCCGGAAAGAGCTTGGAAAGTATTAGAAACAAACCTACAAATTAAGGTTAGAATTGAAGTATAGAAGCTAATAAACATTTTTTTAATGTAGGCTAAATCTGTTGTTAAATTCATGTGCTCTCCAGATACAAATATAGTTTATAAAACTACCCTTATTTGTATTCTATAATTTCATTCTCATTGTTGTCAATATTTGTATTTAATGAAATAAGAAAAAGGGGTTGTCACATAACTATAAGATATTAATCTATATTGATATGCAACAGCCTCTTTATATAAACAGAAATAAACTCTACATTATGACCTATATCTCCATAATTATAGGAAGTATCATAGGCTTACGTTTTGTTTTTTCGTATATGCGGTCCTTAAGTGATTCACGAATTGCTGATTTTCTTATGGACCAGTCCCCGTGATTTTTACCGTTACACTTATTAACGGCTTCCTTTGCTATTTCCTTCAGCTGATCCATAAGATCCTCGGATTCACGAACATAAACAAAGCCTCTTGATATAATATCGGGGCCCGCTACAACATTTCCGGTATCACCTTCAATGGTTATTACTACAACAATCAATCCATCCTGAGACAAGTGCTTTCTGTCCCTTAAAACCACATTTCCTACATCTCCGACACCCAAACCGTCTACAAGGACTTTACCGGCAGTGACACTTCCATTTATCTTGGCAGAATCGTTGGTCAATTCAAGTACCTTACCAATATCAAGTATAAAGGTATTTTCCTTGTTCATTCCCATTTTTACTGCCAGGTCGGCATGCTGCCTTAAGTGTCTGTGTTCGCCGTGTACAGGCATAAAGAACTTAGGTTTAACCAGGCAGTGAATCAGCTTTATCTCCTCCTGGCAGGCGTGGCCCGAAACATGAGTGTCTGCCAGAGCTTCATATATAACATTGGCACCCTTCTTAAATAATTCATTTATAACTTTTGAAATAAGCTTTTCATTTCCAGGTATGGGTGAAGCAGAAATAATTACTGTATCACCTGGAATAATCTCTACTTTTTTATGTTCAGAGAAGGTTATCCTTGTCAAGGCTGACATGGGCTCACCCTGACTTCCTGTAGTTATTATAACAAGTTTTTCCTGAGGAACCTTATCCATGTTTTCCATATCAACGAGGATACCTTCCGGAACATTCAGGTAACCAAGTTCCATAGCCACATTAACAACATTTATCATGCTTCTGCCTAGCACAGTTACTTTTCTTCCGAATTTCACGGCAGCGTTAAAAATCTGCTGTACTCTGTGAACATTTGAAGCAAAGGTAGCCACTAGAATCCTACTCCTGCAGTTCATAAATATCTCGTTGAAAGTCTCTCCTACAGTGCGTTCTGACATTGTGTAGCCTTCGTTTTCAACATTTGTACTATCACACATCAAAAGAAGAACACCTTTTTTGCCTAATTCAGCAAACCTAGCAAGGTCCATTGGCTGCCCTTCAATCGGGGTATAATCAATTTTGAAGTCCCCAGTATGCACAATTGTTCCAACAGGAGTGAATATGGCAAGTGATACAGCATCGGCTATACTGTGAGTTGCCCTTATAAATTCAATTTTAAAGGCTCCCAGTTCAACAGTCTGACCGGGTTCAACAGTCTGCAAATGAACTGAATCCAAAAGTCGATGTTCTTCAAGCTTGTATTTTACAAGACCCAAAGTTAATTTTGTTCCATATATAGGTACATTCAGATCTCTTAGTACATATGGCAGAGCTCCGATATGATCTTCGTGTCCATGAGTCAGTATAATTGCTCTCACTTTTTCCTTGTTTTTAACCAAATAACTTACATCGGGTATAACAAGATCTATGCCAAGCATTTCATCCTCCGGAAATGACAATCCGCAGTCCACAACTACAATATCATCTCCGTATTCAAACGCAGTAATATTCTTACCTATTTCCTGTAAACCGCCAAGCGGTATTACCTTTAATTTCTTTTTTGTTTTTGACACAATTAATCCTCCAATTTTAGTGTATAAGTTTTTCTTTTTTTGGTGTCACTTATTCTCAGCTGTTATATTGTGAAATAACATACCTGTACTCATCCAAAATAGTTTCGGTAATATTATCCCAGTTATAAAGCCTATGTACTTTCTGTAATGCAGTATTTTTAATTTTTTCCGATAAGCCATTGTTTTTTAGCAACTCTAAAATACTATCCGCCAAGGAATTGGAATTTCCACTGTAAAACTTCATTCCATCCTCTCGGTGGTTTACTATTTCACCTAAGCCTCCCACGTCAGAAACAACTACAGGAATGCCTGCTACCATTCCTTCAAGTGCAACTATTCCGAAAGGCTCATATGTGCTAGGAAATACAGCTATATCAGAACATTTATATAGCTTCAGCAAAACCTCCTCACTTACATAACCTGTGAAATAAACCCTGTTGGTAATATTCAGTCTCTGGCTTTGTTCTATTAAACTATTTAAACACGGACCTTTGCCCGCAATTACAAACTTTACGTCATTATAGTTAGCTAATATCTTTGGTATAGCATTTAATAAAATATGAACTCCCTTTTCATTAACTAGTCTTCCCACAAAGAAAACAATTTTTTCATTGACAGCAGCATAATTTTGTCTGAAAACATAGTCTGTTACTATGTTATCAAACTTTCTTAAATCCACACCGTTATTTATTACCTTCATTTTATTGATATCGGAATTAAAGATTGAAATCAACTCATTCCACATATAATTACTATTTACAATTATCCGGTCAGATTCATTAATAAGCCATTTCTCTACACTATTTATAGTTCTCTGCAAGTCATTATGTATTCCGCAATTTCTACCGTACTCAGTTGCATGAATAGTCGTTATTAGCGGCAGAGAGAAAGATTTTCTCAAAACTCTGGCAGCGTAAGCAATAAGCCAGTCATGCCCATGTATTATATCAAATCCAATTTTTTTTACAAGTCCAACCGCATATTCGAGCATTGCGAAATTGAGCTGCATTACCCATTCGACAAAATTATTCGAGGCATTGTTATATACATGTACTCTGTGGACATTTACATAATTATCCTGTTCGAATTCTTTTGTACCCGGTTCCCAGCAGGTTAAAACATGAACTTCATTTCCATTTTCGCCTAAGTTATGAGCCAAATCATAAACGACACGGGAAATACCGCCTATTATTCTGGGTGGATATTCCCAGGATAAAATCAAAATCTTCATAAATAAATCCTCTAATTCAAATCAAATACAAAAAAATAATACAGAAGCAATCTGTGAAAATATATCCTAAAAATTAAATTACTATTATACATAATATTACAATTGCCTTTATTATTCTATCATACAGATAAGTCTTTTTCAAAAGACATTTATATTAATTATGTATTGACACATATTCTATTTGAATTTATAATAATACTACTATTAATGAAGATCTCTTTTGTTTTACCCGGACGATTAAACGAAAAAGATATGTATAAGCAGATGTGAGAGCATCTGCTTTTTACATTTATCAAACAAATCTGTTGTTATACTTCTATTATTATTTTTCCGTTGTTTTACTTCTACTGTTTTGTGTACTGTCTGTTGTTACAAATAAAGGTTCTTTTTCAAGTTATTATTTTCAGGAAAATAAAAGAGGAATAAAAAAAGTATTCCAATTCTTATAAATTGAAATACTTTTGGCTGCGGGTTAAGGATTTGAACCCTAACAAACTGAGCCAGAGTCAGTCGTGCTGCCGTTACACAAACCCGCAACGCCCTCGAACAAAAAGTATTTTAGCACAGGTTCAGTAATTATGTCAATACATTTTATAAATTATATTTTTGCACTTATATTTCCAGCAACTCACCGGTAGAAAACAAGTAAATGTATCGATCTTTTACCTTCATGCCTGTAAGCTTTTCCAAGGCTCTGGAATAATAAGATAACTGGATTTCATATCTATCTTTTATCTTGTCAGAATTTCCCGGCTCAACATAATCCGTCTTATAATCAATAAGAACAAGCTCTCCATCTTCCTCAAAGTAACAGTCGATTACCCCCTGCAGCAATATTGTGTCTTCAGAGTCTACCTGTTCTCCTTGCCCTGCATACAATTCTACGTATGGCAGCTCCAGATTAAAAGGCACCTCTTTATAAACCTTTTCGGAAGCAATTATTCTCCTGTATATATCCGAATCCATGAAGCTCATAATTTTTCCGATACTAACGCTATCTGCCTGTTGTTGGGTAATTAAATTTCTTTCAACCATATCCTCAAGCTGATTCTTTATGTTCCTGTCTTTAAAGCTTAAATGCTGCATTATAAAATGCAGGACTGTACCTCTTTCTGCCGAAGATAAGCCTTTTTTTTCCTGAAGAAACGCCGGTTTTCTTATTCCAGTATGCTTTAAGACAGTTCTATCCTCTCCCTCATCATTCAAATTAAAGAATCGTTTTATCTCGGTAACAGAGAATTTTGAAGGTACTTCTGTCATTTTAATATAAGGATATTTCCAGGAAAGACGCCTGGTCATCTCGGCAACAGTGCTTTTGTCACAGTTATTACTGTTTTCAAGCCAGTCCTCAAAATTGAAGCTGTCTCTTTGCACCTCTCCCTCTCCTTCTAGCTTAGGTATACCTGATATAAAGTCATTCTTCCTGATATACACCGTCCATAATGACTCATTTCCTATCTCAGGCATTTCAACATCTGCTCCTGTTCCTCCGGCCAAACGAAGGTTAAGTGCGTTTTCATGCCTCATGACAGCTGGACATATCCAGTCCAGATAATTCTGTGCCTTTGCCATTTCGTGAGCAGGAAACTTCTGCAATTTACTCCCGGCTACAGGAAGCCATTTAGCAGCAGCTTTTTCAATACTATTGACAGACCCTGTAAGTATTAACTTTTCCCTTGCTCGGGTTAGGGCAACATACAGAATACGCATTTCTTCGGACAGAGTTTCAAATCTGACCTTCTTGGCTATTGCAAGCTTGGGTACCGATGGATACTTGATTCTTCTTCTGTGGTCTACGAAATCAGGACCAAATCCCAGCTCCTGATGCAGTAAAATACTTTTATACATATCCTGAAAATTGAATTTCTTTCCACAGCCACTGACAAAAACGACCGGAAACTCAAGTCCCTTACTCTTATGTATGCTCATCATTCTAACAACATTGTCGTTTTCACCCAGTACCTTGGCACTTCCCATATCACCCTTGCTGGTTTTCAGCTTGTCAATAAAGTTTATAAAGTTGAATAACCCCTTATAGCTGGTTTTTTCAAATTGAAGAGCACGCTCGAACAATATTCTGAGATTGGCCTGCTTTCTCTCCCCATCCCTCATGGCTCCTACAATACTGAAATACCCTGTTTCGTTGTATAATTGCCATATTAGCTTGTGAGTGGACATATACATCGACATGCCTCTCCATTTTTCAAGTCGTTCAAGAAACTCCCTTGCCTTACAGGAAGCCTCCGAAGGGCTTTCAGCCAGCAGCCTTAATGCGTCAAAAAGAGGCGCTTTACGGTCTGATAATCGAAGTTCAGCCAAATCTTCGGTGGTGAAATTTGCTATCTGTGATCTCAGAACTGAAAGCAGTGGTATATCCTGATACGGATTATCAATTAATTGGAGCAAAGACAGCATCACCTGAATCTCAGGAGTCTTAAAGAAACCGCTTCCCGTATCGGCAAAAACAGGTATCCCGAAATTTGAAAGCTCCTCACAAAATACTTCTGTCCAGTTTTTTGTGGTTCTTAATAAAATCACTATATCCTTATACTGCACTTCTCTATATCTATTTATAGTCCTGTCATAAATACAGAACCTTCTACCGTCCTTATCCGGTTGTATAAGCTCATTAATTCTGCCTGCAACCATACGGGCCTCTTTTTGAATATTATCCAGTATTTCTTCCTCTTCGATACCTGCAGCTCGCTCTTCCTCATCCTCTAAATCAACATCATAGCTTTGTTCTGATGAGGTTTCTACAAGGTGAAGTTCAACATCACCGCCAACTATGAGGTTTGTTTCATAATTATCAGGGAAAATTGCTGCGGGATTAAGTCTTTCCTTATCATTGTAATCCAGCTCGCCTACACTCTCCGACATTATCTGTTCAAATATGAAATTTACTCCGTCAACTACTTCTTTTCTGCTTCTGAAGTTTTTGAACAGCAGTATTTTACGGTACAGTCCATCCGATTCACTTGAATAGCTATTATATTTATTCATAAACAATTCCGGTTTAGCCTGTCTGAACCGGTATATGCTCTGCTTTACATCGCCAACCATGAAAACATTGGGATTACCCCTGTCTTCTCTGGATATCATGCTAATGATTATTTCCTGAACCATATTGCTATCTTGGTATTCGTCCACAAGAATTTCAGAGAACTTGTCCTTATAAGCTGCTGCCACCGGAGATGGAACCGGCTTTCCGTTCTCATCGACTTCGGACAGGATTTTAAGACAAAAGTGTTCAAGATCATTGAAATCTACTGCGGCCTTTATTCGCTTTCTGCTGGAGTACCTTTTATCGAACTCTATTACAAGACCCGATAAGCACTCCAGTAAGGGATACATTTGTTTAAGGTCTGAAATAATTTCCTCGGATTTCTGGAAGAACACCTCATCCTTCAGTCCTTTAATAAACCCCTTAATCTCATCCCGGGTTTTTTGGGCCTGCTCCTGTAATTGTTTATCGGCTTCCTTGCCACAGTTGGGCAATCTTCCGAATTCGTAGTTTGAAAGATAATTATATATATCATCCCAATTTACATAACCAATTTCCTTCTGTGAGTACAAGGGTTCTTTCTCAGAAACTCCGGATTTAAAAATCTCCAACAAGCCTGTAAGTTTATCTAAATCCTCATAAAACATAGAAAGATATTTCTCCAGACCAACTGCATACTTCAATCTGCTGCAGGCTGCTTCAAGCATGGATTTGAAGCCCTCAAGACGAAGTCCTGTGGTCTTCATTATTACCCTTCCCCATTCAGTACTGCCAAAATCCCTTATAATCCCGGGATTAAAATATCCGGTCTGCTCTAGCAGCCATTGTTCCGGCCAGGGATAACTCTGTATATAGCTGTAAATATTCAAAACCATTTCCTGAAGCTTCTCATCATCGCGGTTTGTTCCATATGATTCAAGTAAATCAAAGAAAGCCTGACTATTTTCCTCATCCTCATATAGCTCCTCGAAGAGCTCATTCAGGGTTTCAAGCTTCATAAGGGAGGCTTCGGTTTCATCAAGTATCCTGAAATTCGGGTCAATATCAATACTCTGAAAATTGTTTCTTATGACCTCAAGACAAAAAGAATGTATTGTTGTAATAGAAGCTTTGTTTAATAATGCCAACTGCCTGTGAATATTCCTGGAGGCTTTCTTTTCTTCTATTGCTTTTGAAATTGCAGTACCTATTCTCTCACGCATTTCAGTTGCAGCAGCATTTGTAAAGGTCACCACAAGCAGAGAATCGATATCAATAGGATTTTTATCATCTATTATTTTTTGTATAATTCTTTCTACAAGGACAGCAGTTTTTCCGGCTCCCGCAGCCGCTGCCACCAGCAGATTGCAGTCCTTTTCCCATATGGCAGCCTGCTGCTCTTTTGTCCAATTTGTGTCAGCCATAATTCCTTAGCCTCCTTTTAATCATGGGTTAGCTTTGTTCCAAAGTGTCAAACATAAGCTTCCAAACCTCATCATTTTCCCTGTCATGAAGGAGCTTGAAGCTGTTTTCATTTTGTGTCAGATCAAACTGGCAGATTGAGGAGTAGCTGCAATACTGACAGGAGGTTATTTTTTTCTTTTTATAGGGTTTTATGGGCACATTTCCCTTCATAATCTCAGTACATAAATCCTTAAGCAGCTGCTTAACATAGCCCCTTAAAACAGTAAACTGTTCCAGAGTCGCTACAGAAGACTTTCCAAGTGTATCACCCTTATTTATCCGGGCAGGTATAATCATCGAACTGCCATCAATTTCATTGTCCATATGCCTGATGAGCTGCACATCTGCCAGCAGCAAGCCCTTCATTTTCAGTTTCTTCATGATAGAAGCTTCGACTTCTTCAGGAGTAATTGCTCCTGAGCCCCTGACTATGGGGTCGTCCAATTTGAAATACAGCATACCGCCCGGGTACACGTTGTCTTCGGTTTGCCTGTCTGAATTCTCCCATAGGGCATCCATATAGGTTATAAGCTGCATCTGCAGGCCATAGTAAACATCACTAAGCCTGAAATCCTTCTGACCTGATTTATAGTCTATAATTCTTAAATAGGTTCCGTCGTTTGTTTTCAGGGCATCCACCCTGTCTATCCTACCAACCAGAGTTATTTTTTCTCCTGAATCCAATTCTATGGTTATGGGAGGAAATTTGCCTCCTTCGCTAAAATCAACCTCATAACCTATGGGTTCAAAGCTGCTCCTCCTTATATGCTCTGCAATAAGCCATACCGCTCTGGTAACAACTCTTTTGAGTCGTACAGTCAAGGCTCTGAACCTCTTTGACCCTCCCAATATGGTGTTTCTCATATTATGAAGCTGGCTATCCACTATTCGAGATACCTGTTCAGAACACCAGTCCTTTGTGAACGCCCGCCAGGAAATCTCCTGCTCCTCCACCATTTTTGAGAAGCTCTCTATGATGGAATGCATGAAAGTACCCACATCAGGCGGGCTCAGTCGGTATATTCTGCGCTCCCTTGCACCGAGACCGTATTGTACGTAGTAGGCAAAGGGACAGGAGGTATACTTCTCCAACCTTGATACGCTGGAGTAGGCATTGCTGCCATACAGCAGTCGTACCTTCTCCTTGCTTACCGGGAGCGCAATATTCTTGTATTTAAAGGCATTTCCCATTAATTCGCACTTCAGCTTCCACTGGGGCTGAGCTGAATACCACTCATATACGGCCTGCCAGAGTGGACTTATTTCAACACCGTTATTTCTATCTCTGAGAGCCAGTACAAGCTGATTGAACACCGGCTGAGGTGAAGTTATAAGGTCAACATATTCCTCTGAATTTGCAGACTTAATAAGATTACTTTTCCAGCTCACCTGTGGGAACAGCTTTTTTATCCTGGAAATAATGATGGAAGGCCTCATGGTTTTTCCTTCATGATCCGCAATGGGCCAGCTCACCCTCAAATATTTCTTAGGTGTTGTCAAAGCTCTGTAAATCAGATTTTGCTCATCAAACACCTGTGTTTTTGTATCGCTGGCCAGCTCCATACCCTTGCTGTTGAGCACAAGTCTGTCTGCGTCTGAAAGAATCCCTTCACTCATGCCTGCTGACGGAAATATTCCGTCATTAGTACCCAGGATATATAATGCTTTTATCTCATGACTCTTAGAGTGCTCAACACTGCCTACCAGGACTTGATCTAGAGAAACAGGTATCGTGGAAATCTTATACTCTGCCAATCCTATTTTAAGAATATTGGTAAAGCGCTCGATTCCGATTGTATCCTCCCCAAGTACCTCTACAACCTGATCAAAAACATCCATAAGAGTATTCCAGACCTGTTCATATTCAGATGCAAGTCTGAGCTTTCCTGTTTGATTAAAGAACTCAATGTATTGCTCGATCTTTTGTTCCACACCCAGTTCTATCAGGTAATCATATAGACACGCACAAAAATCCGCTGCTTTTCTTCTTCCTCTGGTTTTTTCTCTGAAACGCAGAAGAGGCTCGCAAATCAGTTTTCGGGTTTCATTTATTTCAAAAAGCAGCTGTTCTGTTTCGTTGTCAAGCCTGTCCTCAGGCAATAGCTCAGGTGTCATAGTCCAATCTGTGTTTTGAGTCCATTTTGATCCCCTAATCCCGCAGGCCAGAACATAATTCTCAATTTTATCTACTATATTTTTATCAAAATCCAGTAGTCCCGATTTCAAATATCTGAAAACCGACTCATAGGACCAATTATCAATAAAAATTTCAAGCATTGACAAAACAAGCCTGATAAGCGGATGATTTGAAATTTCAGCCTTTGAGTCAATAAAGCAAGGGATTTCATATTCTTCGAAAATGGCTTCCATTAGCTCCTGATAGCCTGCAAGATTTCTTGTTACTACAGCTATATCCTTATACCTGAGACCGTTATCTCTGCACTGTCTGATTATATCTCTGGCACATTCTTCGATTTCAGTGTATATGTTGATTGCCTCAAAAAGTTCTATATCCTGTGTGGGTTTCTGATATGAACTGTAAGGATGCGCAAAATAATTTTCCTCAAGGCAGGCAAGCTCCTCACTGTCCTTGAATCTGGGAGAAACATTTTCACAACATTGTACCGGCGGAAGTACATTCACAAGATTAGCACCGGCAATACTAATAAATTTCCTGTAAGTCTTTTTTGCAGAATAGAAGACATCGGACAAGTCTGAATTCTCATCCTCCAGAACATCGGTACACATGGTAATATAGACCATACTCGCCTTGCCCATCAGTTTTGATATTACCTCAAACTCCTGGGGAGTAAAGCCTGAAAAGCCATCTATCCAAATTTCTGCATCATCGTACATATTAGTACTATCAAGTTTCATTGATAAAAGCGTCAATTCGTCGTCTGCATCCCTGTAACGAGTAGACAATAATTCTTCGAATTTTGAATATATAAGCTTAATTTCTGATATTTTTTTATGTATATAAGAGTTATCTTCGAGACTTTTGAGAATATCCTCCAGGTCACCTGGATGAATATTGTACCTTTTTAATTCGGTTATAAGACCTGAAATAGTATTGACAAATCCCTGACAACCTGCCGACTTGTGAAATATGGCAAAATCATCCTTCATATTATCCAGAATATTAAAAAGAAGCATGCACTTGCCTGCGGGGTGAATATGAGGATATGTTATTCCACCTACTTCGTTAAGGACTCTATAGGCCATTCTCCTGAAACTTAAAACTTCAGTCTTGAGGATACCGCCTGTTTCCAAAACCTTTATCAGATCATACTCGGCCTGATAGGTGTATTGCTCCGGAACAAGCAATACCAGCCTTTTTGAATTATCCTCAGCTATTTTTGATTTAATTTGATTCAAGCAATGAAAGGATTTTCCAGAGCCTGCTCGTCCATATATAAATTGAAGGCTCATAGTTTATGTACTCCTTTGTTTGTATAATTATTATAGGTTATTAAGAGTAGTTTTAAGAGTCTTGTCTGTTTTTTCAATTATAAATACTGCAATTAAATAAAATAATATTGAAGTTATAATGGATGTAACCAAGCCTCCTACAGGATTCAATTCCGATGTAAAGAATATTGAATTAGTAGGCAGAACGCTATCTGGATAACTAACAACGATAAAACTGAATAAATTGTTGACTACATGAACACCTGCTGCAGCCTCTAGAGAATTTGTTCTGATTGTTAACATAGCCATCATCATTCCGAATACATAATAGTTCAAAGCCATACAAATTGTGCTGAACAAACCAAGCTCATTAGCAGCATAAATCTCAGGATTTGAAAGGTGCGGAAGTGTAAAAAGTACACCGGAAATAACTGATAGTACAATTCCATTCTTTACTTTTAGCCCCAAGCTTTGTATTATATAACCTCTGAATACAATTTCCTCTGTGGTGGCTTGAATCGGAGTCATAATTAAAATCAATGGTAACAAGACAAAGAATTTTGTTGGTTCAAAGGATATTGTGTAAGCATCAGAATTAAATATGTAGTCAACTGCTGTGCCAGCAAACAGTATTATCCCAAACACTCCAAAGCCAATCCAAAAATTTGACCATTTGATTTTCCCTGTGTAATTGAAAACTGTCCCAAAAGGTCTGTTGTGTATAAATTTTATGGCTATAACAGCGCCAATAAGCATAGAGATAATAGTTAAATTAGTAAATATAAAATTTGGAATAGGACCAATATATTTCGCAAAAAATCCTACCGGATCAGTCTGCATGATTGGATCAAAAATACTATCTCGATTTGTGATTAAAATATATATCATCGGAATTGATGCTATTATGGTACCAATGAATAAGTAAAAATAAAGTATTACTGCTACTGACGAAACAAACCCTGACGGCCTTACATTACCATTTTTAGCAAGTTCCTGATATTTAGTTATCAATACTAAAATCCCCCCAAATTGAATTAAATCAACTTGTTAATTATATCATTTTATAACGGGCTTTTAAATCCCTATTATTGGATAATACTCTTTATTATTTGCATGATAAAGTTCTTAATTATGCTTATATAATACTCAAATTCTTCAATGTTTACTGTTATTCGACTTTTCCATTTCTGAAAATGCCAGAGCATTGGCAGCCTCCATTCCGCTGTACAGAGCACCCTGCTGCCATCTATGTATTGCTGAAATATGCTCACCTGCAAAGAAGACTCTGCTATTATACTCGGGAACGGTCATAGGCCATGAGAATATTCTCTTTTGTTCAGGGGTCAGATAACAAAAAGCACCTCTGAAAAGTGGATCCGAATTCCAGTTCTGAGTCTTAAATGTTGTTACTATTGAATCCAGCATTCCAACCGGAAGTCCATGAACCTCTTCAATATCACGTTTGATTTTTTCTATTCTGCCTTCAGCTGTCATGTTACCTAGTCTTACAGCATCAAGATTGAAATTGTATGACCCAAGAATAACCCCCGGCTCATCAGGACTCTTTGCCTCGGCATAATGAGAGGAGTACCATATCATTGTGACAGGTAAATCGGTATATGAGCCGCCGCCCTTTATCTCCTGTTCCTCCCAGAACCTTCTATTGCAGTAAATAAGTGTCTTTTGAGCATTCACATAAGTAACTTCTTTTATAGCCTGCATTTTTATACTGCTGAACATAGGATTTATTTCAAAGGTTCTTAGCACTGAAAAGGGAACAGTACATATGATATCGTCAAAGGTTTCAAAGTATAGCTGGTTTGACTCATTTCTTGTATATGAAATAGAAACCGTATCATTCTCATTATAAAATATACCCTTTACCATATGTCCGGGTTTATAATCAACACTTCCGAGAAGAGATAAAGGTATACCATTATAATACTTTTCAGGATTTTTGCTGCTGAAGGAATTGTAAAAAGCCATGGGGAGCTTAACCATCCCCCCTTTAATCTGGTACATGAACCAGAAGTTCACAGGAAAGTACTCCTGAACAAAATCCACATAATTGTTATATAGAAATTGCCCTCCTATCGGAAATAGGTTTGAAAGGAGGTTTATTGCCCCCTGACTGAGTTTTTCCCACTGGAACATCTGTCTTGTATTGAGACGGTCCCAAAACAGTAATGGTCTGCTATACCGGGGCAATACTTTAAGTATCTCACTTCTGACCACAGGGGGTGCTTTTAATACAGGTGCTTCAATTCCGTAATAACCAAGCTCCTGCCATGGGGTTTTGGCTTCCCAATCCCTTAGATCATATGTGGGATATATGTATTTCATAACATTCTCACCCATCGGATCATTTCTCACCCTGACCTGGTGTAAATATATGAATGTATTAGGATCCGCCTGAATCCATGGTATGGTTTCAAGACCAAATAGGTTTATATAATGCCATACAGTCTCATGATTTACAGGAATTCTCATGGGACCAAGCTCACCGTAATACTTCTTTTCCTGATCAAAGTAATAGGTATAAACCCTCCCTCCGATTCTTTCACTATTCGCTTCAAATATTTTTACGTCACAGCCCAACTTTCTTAATTCAAATGCTGAGGATAAACCTGAAAGACCCCCGCCAATAATTCCTATGCGTTTTCCTTTAAGCTGACCGGGATTTGCAATGCTTGTAATATCCTTTGGAGGTGAAAATGCCCTAAAAATATAATGGTAATCCTCAGTGTGGCACGCCCTGTACAAGGCGTAATAAGACATTATACTTCTTTCATAATCACTTGGATTAGAAGGTTGTTTAGGTTTAGGAGCTTTAGGATTCAATAGGTTTGGACAAATCATCTTATCACCTGAATGAGTTACATCTATTCAAGTATATGATTAAAAACCTAATATATGACCATACTGATATTGCAACTACAATGCTGAAATTCAGTTATTTATTGAATTAAATTTGTTCAATTAAAAATTTTTGGGTATATTAAATATTGAATAAATCATAAAATAGTGAGAATATTTAGTTTTAATCAAAGATGATTCAATTATTGGAGGTAATATATGTACGACATAATTATCGTTGGAGGCGGACCTGCAGGCTATTCTGCAGCCCTATACAGTTCAAGAGCCAAGTTTGACACACTTGTAATAGAAAAGATGTTCACAGGGGGGCAAATGGCCACAACAGATGTTATGGAAAATTACCCGGGCTTTGAAGAACCTATTGGTGGTTCAGATCTGGCTCTGAGAATGGAAAAGCAGGCAAGAAAATTTGGTACTGTTGTTCTTAATGATGAAGTAATTAACCTGGATATGGATTCAAAAATTAAGGTTGTTAAAACCCATAAAAATACTTATGAGTGTAAGGCACTTATATTATGTATGGGTGCATACCCTAAAATGCTTGGTCTTGACAAGGAGGAAGCTTTTAGGGGCGCCGGTGTCTCCTATTGTGCCGTATGCGACGGAGCCTTTTACAAAAATAAAACTGTTGCCGTGGTTGGTGGAGGTGACACTGCTGCAGAGGATGCCTTATATCTGGCAAGATTTTGTCCAAAAGTCTATCTAATTCACAGAAGAGATAAGCTGAGAGCTACAAAAATTCTGCAGGATGAATTGTTCTGTAATAAAAAAATTGAAATGGTATGGGATTCAGTTGTTGAAGAAATCATTGGTCAACACGGGGTTGAAGGATTAAAACTAAAAAATTTGAAAACAAATGTAAGCTCTCAAATAGATGTCGACGGACTATTCATCGCAATTGGCTTAAACCCCAACATTTCCTTAATTAATGGAAAAGTACAGCAAAGCTCGGAAGGGTATATTATTACAGATGAAAGAATGCAGACTAACATTCCTGGAGTTTTTGCCGCAGGAGATATCCGACAAAAGTTTTTAAGACAAGTTATTACTGCAGCATCTGACGGAGCAACAGCCTCCTATTCAGCAGAGCTGTACATTACAGAAACCAAATGGTGAAACCTTCCGCGTTTTTTTTTAACTTTGTTCGGGAAATATAATCATGAATTCTTAAAAGAAAGGGTGATTATATGAAAGTAAGAGACGTAATGACTAAAAACGTTGCTTATGTAAATCCTGCGGCAAATGTTGCTGAAACAGCACAGCTTATGCAACAGCATAACGTAGGATCTATCCCTGTTTGTGATCAGAGTGGTGTTGTAGGTATTATTACCGATAGAGATATAGTTGTAAGAACTGTTGCAACCGGTAAAAATCCTCAGCAGACCCCGGTAACCGAAGTTATGACTACAGGTGTAGCATGTGTTTCTCCTGATATGGATATGCACGATGTTGCCCAGAAAATGGCTACAAGTCAGATTCGAAGAGTTCCTGTTATTGAAAACAATAATCTCGTTGGAATTGTAGCTCTTGGTGATGTGGCTGTTGATGCCAAATATTATACACAAGTTGCTGATACACTTCAGAATATTTCGACACCCTCAACACCGCAGTAGTCTATCTTTTAAGACAATGAAACAATACGAGGCCGACATTTTTGCCGGCCTCTGTTTTACAACTTAATATTTTGAATTTAAGTATTATTTATTCATACCAGTATATATAAGCACCGCTTCGCACAGGAACTCCGCTGCTCCCTCCCGAATTTTATCATAGTATGCCTTAAAGCGTTCATCACATACATACATTTGAGCTACTCCTGCATGAGCCTCCTTGCTATAGCTGCCCCAAGAATAGGAAAGCCACTGGCGGTGCAGGTCGGCTGCTTTCTGTCCAAGGCTTCCTGCAGGATCACCTTTTTCCATAGCCGCCTTCAAGGTTTCATTTACTTCCTGACCAAGCTTTTCAAACTGTTGATATTGCTCATCGGTCATTTTCAGTAGTTTATTATTGGATTCATCTACTGCTTTATCACCATACCTTTCTCTAATTTCCCTGCCATATTTATTTTCATTCTCATCTATCAGTTTATGTTTAAAGCCTTCAAATTTCTCTTTATCGGTCATTATAATTCTCCCTTCAGCTGCCTCCAAGGTTTTATCAATATTGGCCAGCAATAAATCTATTTGGTTTCTTTTTGCCAGAAGCTTTATCCTATGATCTTTCAGAGCGTGGCTGCTATCATAGCCGGGTTGGGATATTATTTCTTTTATATCCTCCAGACTAATCTCCAATTCTCTGTAAAAGAGTATTTGTTGTAATCTGTTAACCTCGTTCTGACCATAGATTCTGTATCCTGAGGAATTGATTCTTGCCGGCTTT
Organism: Bacillota bacterium; assembly: GCA_023393115.1. GTDB lineage: Bacteria > Bacillota > Clostridia > Acetivibrionales > DSM-1351 > Ruminiclostridium. The sequence continues at coordinate 51,518 of JAEWMS010000025.1, read as the reverse complement.
AGAATACCTATTTCGTCATAATACCTGAGAGTTCTGGTGCTAACATCAGCAAGGTCGGCAAGTTTTTTTACCGTATATTCCATATATGGGCTAATGCCGATTGTAAAAACGTTGATATTCATTCAGCAGAAGCCTCTTCACCTCCTTCTGGCTATTACTTATACTAAATTGCTCAAAATGGCCATTTGACTGTTATATAAGCTTTAATAAAAATATACACCTTAACGCTGCGTTAATGTCAATAGCTTTTTATCACTTTTACACTTTTATCACTTTTACCTTTAAATAAACATAAACTAAATAAGTAAAAAATATTTAGAGGTTTTTATGAGTTATACAAACCCATTCGGTCACCCACAGGGTGTATCCCACAAAGTTACCAATTTACTTCGGCAGGTAATGATTGCTGAACTGGTTGCTATTAACGGATATCAAAATCATATTCTCACTTCCAACATAACCGTAATTAATGAAGCCTGGTATCATATTATGCTTGAGGAAAAAAGCCATTACATCATCGTACTCGACCTTCTCAGGAAATACGATCCTGTAGAATACAAATACTTTTTAACTCCCCATGAATTAAATTCAGGAGCTGCTTCTGCACCAAATATTAGTAATCTTCAAAATATATCAAAACATTCTTCGGGCAAAAAATACCTTGACCTCCCTTCACAGGCTGAGAGAATCACAATACGCGATAAGCCTTTGATTCTAAATGATGTAAGAAATGACATCAAAGGAGAATTGGAGGCAGTAATTCTATATGAAGATGAAATTGCAGAAATTCAGCAAAAGGACATACGAATTGCTTTACAAAAAATAATAAATGATGAAAAGGAACACACCGAGCACCTGACTCAAGTACTTCTGCACTTTGATCCTGATCCATATAAAATATAGTCCGTGGTACATAAAGCCAAGTAAACAAAAAAGGCTCTTTCGAGCCTTTTTTGTTTACTTCATATTTTTTTCTGCGTACTCAATCATTTTCTTAACCATATTACCGCCGATTTTCCCGGCATCCCTTGAAGTAATGTCACCATTGTAACCTTCCTTAAGATTAACACCCTGTTCGGCAGCAATTTCATATTTCAGTTTATCAAGCTTGTTTGCTGCTTCAGGTACCAGGTTTGTGTTACTGTTATTATTGTTTCCCATAAAGCATCGCTCCTTCTGAAATATATTTGTCCTTTCGGACATTAGTATTATATGCGTTTTTTATATTAATACCCTGAAAGATAAATGCAAAACTACCTGTATTATTCTGCGATAGAATAATATGAACAAAAAATAATAAATAATGATTCAGACAATTAAAACTTTATATTGATTATTGCTTAATATTCAGAACGGTTTCTGCAGCAGTCAAATCGATTCTAATCTGATCACCCGGATTGCTGATATTATAATAACCCTTTTTAATCATATAACTGAAAATTTTTTCATGAGTTCCGATTGCCGTGTCCAGCTGTTTACGAAGAACTTCCCTGACGTGAGGAGATACTGTTTCAGAGATTGCAACAGCATAATTCTGAACCCCGGCTTTGGATGCGATTAAAAAGTCCGTTGCTATTACCTGTTCCGTAATATCTCGTAAGCCAGCTATATTTTGCAAAATACCCATATCAAAAAACCTTCCTTCTTGTTATTTATTCAGTGCGTCTCCTTATTTACATGGGCATACCAGGCGCTTCATCAGGCTTATTCTTAAATTCTGATTGCTGCAATAAATCACTCAGTTCTCTTATATGCTCCTGTGAAACTCTGAATTCCTGCTGCATGATTTCCCTTAGCTCTTCGTCTTTAACCAGCGCAGTCATTGCAGAAGACTTGGTTGCACAAATATTTTTGAAAGTGATTAGTTCGTGTAGTTCCAAGGTTTCATGAGGCGCTAATACCTTTTGTCTTTCCATAAAAAACTTCCTTTCAATTACTATTATGTGTTTAATGGATTCCAGGCTGAAGTATAACTTTTATACAGCCATCGGTTTTTGTATCAAAAATCTCATAACCGTGCTTTGCCTGCTCCAAGGGCAGCTTATGAGTAATAATATCACCCGGATCAAACTTATTATCGGAAACCAGTTGATATAATCGAGGGATATATGGAATTACCGGAGCCTGTCCCAACCTTATGTTTATGTTTCTGTTCATCAAGTCCCCTAAGGGGAAGGAGTTATATCTTGCCCCATATGCACCGGTAACCTGAATCATCCCACCCTTTCTGACGGCCTGAGTAGCTATAACAAAGCTTCCAAGGGCTCCACCCTGCAGCTTGAGTCCGGAGGCAAGAAACTCCATCGGTGTCATTTTTCCATCCATTCCGACAGCATCAATAACTATATCTGCTCCGCCTTTGGTTATTTCCTTAAGATATTCTCCTGTATTTTCATAATGCTCAAAATTAACTGTTTCAACGTTATTGTATTTCTTAGCATGTTCAAGCCGGTAATCAATATAGTCTACTGCAATTACCCGCTTTGCTCCCATCATCCAGCAGAACTTCTGTGCCAAAAGCCCAATAGGTCCACATCCAAGAACAATTACCGTATCGCCATTTTTTACTCCTGCATTTTCTACACTCCAAAAAGCAGTCGGCATGGCATCGGAAAGCAATGCAAGCTTCTCGTCCGGTACTTCACTGTTTTCTGGTATTTTAAACGGAGTAAAATTTCCGTATGGTACTCTTAAGTATTCAGCTTGTCCTCCGGGATACCCTCCCGCTGTTTCAGAGTACCCGAAAAAGCCTCCCATTCCTCCATGAGGGTTGGAATTATCACATTGGCTGGTAAGTCCGTGCTTACAGTAAAAACATTCGCCACAGCTAATATTAAACGGAACAATAACTCTGTCACCTTTTTTTAAATTTTCAACTTCCGGCCCGACTTCTTCAACTATTCCCATTGGCTCGTGTCCAATTATATAGTTCTTTGGTAAGTTTGGAACCATATCATGAATCAGATGCAGATCAGAGCCGCATATTGCAGTAGAAGTCACCCTGACAATTATGTCATCGGGCTTATGGACTTTTGGGTCATCCACTTCTTTTACCTCTACGTTTTTTACACCTTGAAAGGTTACTGCTTTCATTATCATTACCTCCGCTATATCAGTAGTTGGGAGTTGCAAAGGTTCCCAGACGGCTGGTATCACCTGGGAAAAGGTTCATTTGCGCTATCCTTAATGCCGTATTTGATGATACCTTATCCAGATCAAACTGTCTGTGAGGTTCAAAAGGGTGGAACCAACCCTTCATTAACATTAAATCTGTAATTTCGGTGTGCAAATCAATGGCTCTGCTTAACATATTTGTGATTTCAGCTCTAGCTTCAATATCTGCTACCTCCGTCAGTGCAATAGCACAATTTCTTATACCACTCTTGGCATTTATCAAAAAGCTCATTGCTATGGTAGAATCAACCAAAGCAGGCATCCCTTCCATATTGTCAATTTCAAGATAATCCTTATTCATAGGTTTTTTTATTTCATTTATGGATTTTGTCTCAGTAGTCATATGTCCACCTCCTAGTGTAAACTGCTCTTACTTAATAAGCCTTCAAGTGTTTTAACAGATTGAATTGATTGCAGTACATCTTTATCCAGCAAGGCTTTAAGTTCCTGATCAAAAACAATACCCTGAGCAAGTTTGGATGTGGTCATGCATATGGTTTTTAAATTTAACAGTTCATGTATTTCCATACTTTCATGAAAAGTTAACTTGTTTCTCGTCATAGTTTACCTCCGTTATTAAGTTCTCTTAAGTATTTTTACCTAATAATATTAAGTTATGTAAAACTTAATTTCGCTCTCCTTGTTTCAAATCGATACCGTTTTTTCGCTACTTGCACTTTTATGCCGAAAAAAAACCGGGCCACTTTCGGTGTGTACTTAAATGTAATACCTGTAACAGTAATATAATCGATATACGCTTTATAAGAATAGCTTGAATATTTAAATTCCACATGGGCCCAGCAATAATATATTTGTCTGCTTCAGCGAATTGATATGCATATTTTAGTATGGGGTGTTGCCGGCTTTGTTCTGTTTTTGGGTACCATACTGTGATTTATTAAACTAATAGTACCAGAGTTCCTGCTACAAAAAGAATTAATCCCAGGGTTGATATTTTAGATATTTTTTCTTTTAAAAAAAGGTAAGAAAATGTTATTGTAATAGCACAACCATGATCCTCCTGTTGCAATTCCGGATAATATAAGAAATAATAGTGTTTTGTAACTTATGTCTGTAATTGTATCCTGAGAGCCGACAATAAACACCATCAGCCAGGAAAAAAGCAATACAACAATTGTCCTGAGAGCGGTAGCAACATTAGAATCAGTATTTCTTATACCGATTTTTGATAAAATAGCTGTCAGTCCGGCAAATAGTGTTGACCCGAAGGCGAACAAAACCCACATAATACCCTCCTGAATCTGCGAAAATACAGTTAACTTACCGATATGGATAAAATTTCTTTATGGATAAATTTCTTTGGTATCTGCCGGTAATTGTGATACGTGTCTTAAAAACATTAAACTGTTTTTTGCCTCAGTTTCATTATATTTAACCTTCATTATTACAGCTAACTCTTCAGCAATCTCATTAAATAAGTCACACATTATAAAAACTGAATTCCATATTTCATTTACATCACCCTTCGGATAGGTTTCTATAAATGTGTCCCAAATATCATTGCTCAACCATCTATACATATACTTGCCGGACTTCCCAATACTTACAGTAAAATTTGTAAAAAATCCAACCTTCCATTCCAATAAACGAAGCAACTGCGGTCTGACTACATAATTTAACATGTCCATTACATATGGCACTTCCCGCCGCCATAGGCCTTTGGCAATATTATTCAGACACCACCAGAACTCATTACAGGTATCCAAAAACTGACCATCGGTGGGCTTCTTAACCCAATAATCCTCATCAGTCGCCTCAGGCGTTTCCGGAAGACATTCATCCTTATCAAGCAATATTTTACATAGTCTGTCCGTCTGAATTTCCTTCAGGACATGCTTTAGTGTGCATACATGAAGGTCAAGCCTGTTTCCGTCGGCAAATTGTATTAACCAGCCATAGCAATTCTCTACATCATGCTTATAATCATATCCCTCTTCAGGATACTGCATATATAAACGTTCACCAAAACGGTCAATCCAGCTTTTATCCTTTCTAAATGAATCTGTTTCGTTTACAACGTATACAATATCAAAGTCCTGGAAAATGTCTTTGACAGCGTTTGGATTTGTCCGGGACCCGTTCATATATACCGCACGTATTCTCTCATCTTCCTTTGCTGTATTTATTATCAAGTCATACATCTGCTGATCGGTTCTCATATAGCTTCTCCTAAAAATGCAGATAAAAATTCATATCACAAATATTACTATATTATACCATATCCATAATAAGCTCATTTCGTAAAATAATCTGTAACACTATATATTTATGTATCATATATTAGTCTTGAGAAAACAAGTTTCTCTCGGCTTCAAGTAATGAGATACTAAATTTACATAATAATATGAGGGGGTTATTTATATGAATGATACATTTATTCCGCTGAACTATTTACCCTTGGGAAAAAGAGCTAAGGTGAAAATACTTACTTCTGATGGGATTATCCATAGAAGAATGTTGGATTTGGGGTTAATCTTCAATACCGAAATTGAAGCATTACAAAGAAGCCCATCAGGTGATCCGGTTGCGTATAGTATTCGAGGTGCTGTGATTGCACTGCGTTCTGAAGAAGCATCAAAAATACTTGTTGAAGCAGATTAATATATTCCTAATATTTATAATAACGGGGAGGGTTTTATAAATGGGGTTAACAAGCCAATCCACAGGGGCAGGCGTTTTGGAAAGTGAACTTAAAATCGAACGTACCAGTCCTAATGACAAAGTAATAGCACTTGCGGGAAATCCCAACGTTGGAAAAAGTACTGTATTTAACAGCCTGACAGGATTGAATCAACATACTGGAAATTGGCCAGGTAAAACAGTAACTAATGCACATGGAAAATATAAACATATGGATAAAACTTTTATTTTGGTTGATTTACCAGGTACATATTCACTGATGTCCAGCTCGGTAGAAGAAGAGGTTGCAAGAGATTTTATCTGTTTCGGAAATACTGATGCAACGGTTATTGTAACAGATGCAACTTGCCTTGAAAGGAATTTGAATCTGGTTCTTCAAACCCTGGAAATCACCTCAGATGTAGTTGTATGCGTAAATCTTCTGGATGAAGCTAAAAGAAAAAAAATAAACATAGATTTAAAGGAACTGTCATCGCTGCTCGGAGTACCTGTCATTGGTACAAGTGCCAGAAGTGGTGCAGGCCTGACTGAGTTAATGAATTCAGTCTACGATATTACCGTAAAAAAGGTTGTGAATACTCCACTAAAAATTGCTTATAATTCTCCCATTGAGGAAGCGCTCAATTTACTTGAACCATCAATAGAAAAACTACTTAAAAATAAGCTTAACAGCCGGTGGGTTGCTTTAAAATTATTGGATGGAGATGAAACCCTTCTAAAAGCTCTTCAGCGGTATTTAAATTTTAATTTGTTGGAAGATAACGACTTGGTACAGAAATTAAACGAATCAAAGGAACTTTTAAGCACTGTAGGTATCGGTCATAATCTATTAAGAGACAAAATTGTGTCAAGCATTGTTAACACTGCAGAAAAAATATGTAATAAAGTTGTCTCTATAGAAAATAAAAAATACAATAATTTTGACCGTAAAGTTGATAGTATACTTACATCGAGGGTCTTAGGTATCCCTATTATGATAGGTCTTCTAGGGGTAATATTCTGGCTAACCATTGCCGGAGCGAATATACCTTCACAAATGATTACCACCTTCCTATTCTGGATTGAGGATCGGTTGACCGATTTCTTTATGTGGGCCGGGACACCTTCATGGGTACATGGTTTACTAGTCATGGGCATATATAGGACACTGGCATGGGTTATTTCAGTCATGCTTCCTCCTATGGCTATATTTTTTCCATTATTTACTCTGCTGGAGGATCTTGGGTATTTACCCAGAATCGCCTTTAACCTTGATAATTTCTTTAAAAAGGCCTGTGCTCATGGAAAGCAGGCATTAACCATGTGTATGGGTTTCGGTTGCAATGCTGCGGGAATCATAGGCTGCAGAATTATAGACTCCCCCAGGGAAAGACTCATAGCCATCATAACGAATAATTTTGTTCCCTGTAATGGACGCTTTCCAACCCTGATTGCCATTATTACAATGTTCTTTGCAGGATTCATTGCAGGACCCGGTCAATCAGTGGTCTCAACCCTGCTTTTGACAGGAGTTATAGTACTTGGTGTTGTAATGACACTATTGATATCAAAAATTCTATCAAAGACTATTTTAAAGGGCTTGCCTTCATCCTTTACTCTTGAACTGCCTCCATACAGGAAGCCTCAGATTGGCAGGATTATTGTGAGATCAGTGCTAGATAGGACCTTATTCGTGCTGGGTCGTGCCATATTGGTGGCTGCACCTGCAGGTTTGGTCATATGGTGCTTGGCAAATATTTATGTAGGAGATCTTAGCCTGCTTTCCCATTGTGCAGGATTTCTTGATCCTTTTGGAAAATTGTTGGGCTTGGATGGATATATCCTGATGGCATTTATACTTGGCTTTCCTGCAAATGAAATTGTGGTTCCGATAATTATCATGTGTTATATGGCTACAGGAAACATGTTGGAGCTGGATAGTCTCAATGAACTGAGAGAACTTCTGGTTTCCCACGGGTGGACCTGGTTGACAGCTGTATGTGTGATGCTGTTTTCTCTTATGCATTGGCCCTGTGGAACCACTTGCTTGACAATTAAAAAGGAGTCACAAAGCTTAAAATGGACTTTGGTATCATTTTTAGTACCCACTATTACCGGAATTACAATATGCTTTATAGTTGCAAACCTGGTTCGTTTGTTAGGTCTGGTATAGTTAAGTACTACATAATTACTACTAAAATAATTTGACTATAAAAGGATATCACTAACAGAAGCTTCTTTCTGCAGATGATATCCTTTTGTAAGTTTAAAGACTATCTTTCTTTTTGCTGAATACTATAATTATTAGTTGTGTCCATCACAATATCAGTAATTATTATCCAACTTGATTAACTTTACCGATTTCACCTATTGATACTGCCACTTGATCCAAGGCTTCTCTATGTACATTAATTATTTCGCTGGACTCCACCAGTTTACTGGATACTGCATCAATAGCCACATTGACATTTTGCAAAATTGTAAGTATTTTATTCATAGCTTCAGCAGTTGTTACGGATACTCTTTCTATTTCTTCAGCAACTACAGTAAATGTTCTTCCGGCAGGACCTGCATGAGCAGCTTCAATTTTTGCATTTATCCCCAATAACTTCGTCTGCTTAGAAACACCTCTTACAAACTCCATTATTTCATCTGTTTGCTTCATATGATTGCTGGCCTTTTCTGAATAACCGAGAATATCGTAGTTATTATTTTGTATCTCCTTCAAACATTTTGATAGTTCACTAACTATTTCAGCTACTTTTTCAATGGTTTCCATCTTAAGTCCTCCAGTATAATTATTAATCTAAAATCAATTAATCAACAACTAATGTCATTTTATTAATTAACTAAAGATCTTTCATCACCCGAAAGTATTAATTTGGTTATAATAAATTAATTATCTTAGCCTTTGCAAGTGCTCCAGTTCTATTACTAACATCAAGTTTTATGAATATATTTTTTAGATGTGTTTTTACAGTGTTAATTGATAAAAACAATTTACCTGAGATTTCTGTATTTGTATATCCTAGCTCTATGAGCTTTAGAATTTCCAATTCCCTTTGGCTTAAAATACTATTTTCACAGAAGTTCCCCTTATCAAATGTATCTATATAACCTTCTAGAATGAGATTAATAAAATTAGCTTGCTCAAATTTTTTATTCTCTTCAAAAATGTTCGAAAGCTCTGTTAGTTTATATTTAAGAAATTTTTCGTCCTTTAAAAATAATCTTACTAATCGTTCCTTCCAAGACAATTTAACTGCTTCCAATATTTGCTCCGAGCTTTGCTTTGAAAACCCCTGATTCTCAAAAACTTTTGCATTTAGTACATTTAATTCGGCTTTTAGTCTATAAAACCCATAATCATCTGCACAATTCTTAAGTAAACTAATTATTTCTCTGGCTTTAACCAATTCTTTACTGGCAATTAGGTATCTGATCAAAATTAAATAAACGTTAGGATATATTTTATATAGATTTTCCTTTACTTTTGGTAAAATCTCATCAAGCCAGACAGCTACTTTTTTATGCTCATTGATACTTAATAACATCTCAGCCTTAAAACATTCAACATTAATATTTAAATCAAAATATCTTTGATCCGAAATTTTTTGTTCAGCTACAAACGTTGCTTCGTTACATTCAAAATCTCGTTCCAAAGCATAGTATATTTTTGATAGTATATAAGCATTTTCTGATAATACCCATTGGTTCTCACCTGCAATATCAATTCCTTTTAATGCTAATTCAAGAGCCTCTGTGAGCCTATTTCTCATAAAGTAAATATCTGCAAGCTCTGAATAAAGTAATCCAGCCATCTCAAAATCAAACGCATAATTTTTATTTATGTACGTAAGCAATTCTCTAGTTACATGCTCAACAAGAGTGTACTCCCCCTGCCACTTTCGATAAGCGGATAAAGATTTGTTAGCAATAATAGCATTATACATATCTCCTGATTCTTTTCCAACTTGGAAGCATTTTTCGAAATATTTGATACCTTCCTTTATTTCTCCCTTAAAAAGATAAGCATTTGAAATAAATAATTTTATCTTTTAAGAATTCTGCTTTAGCATTATCAAAAAGTTCTTTTGTTTCAATTTCATTAAAGGCTAGTTCACTTTGACCTATCAGCATAAGACCTTCTGAAGCAATCAATCTGGCTGTATCAATATTGGGTATAACCCTTGAAGAAATGATTAAATTCATTTTATCGGGAATGTATTTAAGTAGTAAGTTGATACTTCTGATTATTTCATTATTATTTATACATTGAAAATCATCTAATATTACTATTAGGTGTTCATCTAAAGTATTTACAAGATTAACTATTATAGATATATAACGGTTAACATCTGCATTATGTAAAGTATAGTAATTCTCTATACTATTCATCACTTGGGGAATCCCTTTAGATAAAGACGCCAGAAAATAACTCCAGAACATATCTAAATCATTATCAAACTCGTCCAATGATATCCAACAGAAAAAGGGCTTGCTTCTTGGTAATGATTTTATCCATGAAGTAAGTAAAGTTGTTTTTCCAAAACCTGCAGGAGATATCACAAGGCATAACCTGTAATCAATAATACCATTTAGCTTTGAAAATAATTCCGTCCTTTTAACAATCTTCATCTTTGAGTTAGGCGTATTAATTTTGGTATCTATCAGATTTTCTGGTATAAACACAATTATATTTCTCCTATATATTTATCAAGCATTTTATACTATAAACTTGAAATCCTTCAAATTAGTGCTCTAAAATTTATACCGGCCTTTCTCGCTTGTGCACATAAATACTGTCTTTGCACCTTATAGGTGACATCATCTTTAATAAATGTGGAACCTACCTGTCTGAAATCAAAATTTACATTTTTCTTGATGCACTGTTCTCTTATGTTCAGAACCCAGTCATAGTTTAAAGGTCTAACGTTACTTCCAAATTCTCCACCGACGACAACACTTTCAATAGTGTTATCCAGATAATCCGATATATCAATTCTCTCAAGCATGGGCTGGATTATTATTATTTTGTGCTTAATGGGCAGCTTCTTCTATAAGGAAATCACTATTAAAGCATATGTAAACTATTTGCCCATATCCTCCAATCCTATAATTACATTGGCAGATCATGTCTTCTTAGCAACAATTATAAACCTATGCTCTGTTCCTTCCACAAATCCCTTTTCCACAATTTCTTTTTGGCATTGACACAAGCTATCCCATGAATTGTCCACAGAAAAGTTCGGGAACTCCCACTCAATTATTTTTGCAAAATAGACTAAAGCACCAACGTCAAAGAAACGGATGGGAGTAAAGACTTCCTGAGATTGTTGAATGGTAAACCCTGCTCTTCGTAACAAATCATTGTTATGTTGCATGGTATGCATTGGAAATGGAGGAGTAAAGTCTTTAATAAGTCGTTGTGACAGGTCGCCATCATTTTCGCCACCTACCTGCTGCGTTATGAAATATCCACCTTTTTTAAGAACACGGCCAACCTCGGCTGGATCAAAGGATTCATGTCTATTAATTACAATGTCAAACTTATGGTTTTCAAAGGGTAGCTTATCATCGTCATAAGTCTGCATTACTGTGATACCAAGAGGTGCAAGCTTTTTATTGCATAGTTCCACATTAGGCGGATAGGCTTCAGTTACTGAAGTTAAATTAAATGGGTGTTCTAAATACAACAGGAATTCACCGCCCCCTGTTCCCATATCAAGCAATGTATCTGTGTTTTTTAGTAAAGACAAAACAATAGCTCGGTAATCCCATGGTAATGGTTCATTCATCCATCTTCCATCAATATGAGAAAAATCCCAACCTTTAAAGGGAAATTCCTCTTCATACTTCCATTGTGTTATTAAATCATTATTATTCATCGTAACTGCTCCTTATATATTATTTACCGATTAAGCAGCGCAGTTAACTGATAACAAATCTGATTATTCTCGGTACAATCTGCTATCAGATTATATTAACTGCACCGAGTAGTTAATTCGTTTATTTCTCATGACAAGTTCCACCTCTTTCAACTTAAACCCATAATAATATAATAATAATATGTTCAGGATGGCATATCGCTAACACTCATACTCACATTTCCAATCTATGGGAGGATATCTGTTTGCGGTGCACTTTGCTTTTCAAATAGATAAAAAGAACAATCAGGAACGATACCGCTTGCGCTATCGAAATGCGGATTACTTGTAATTCATCTGCACCTGAGTTGGTTACGACATGTAGAAGATTGGTGATGGTGTTATTGAAAAAGTGATCAGCCATAGGCATCCAAAGCGAACCCGTAATTCTTGTAAGCAAACAGAATTTTGCCCCGGTGATTCCTGTTGCAATAATAAGCATTAGAGCAGTAATCACCGCCCCAGTCGTACTTATATCTCCGTCCAACAGGCTGCGCACAGGAGCTGCAATATGCCAGATTCCAAAGAGGATAGATGAAAAAACGACGGCTTTTGTAAAGGAATATTTCTTTTCAAAAAGCCTGATAAATAAACCGCGGAAGATACCTTCTTCCATAACCACATTGATAAGGTTCCCAACAATACAAAATGCAAAAAACAATAGACCGGTTTGTTTGCCTTGATTGCCATCTACCGCATAGCTTGTCACATAGATTTGCATGGAAGGGCTACTGCCTCTTGATAGTTGCATAATAAACTCAGTCCCATAGGCGATCAAGAACACAGCTGCGCCGAGCAACAGGCCATAGAGGACATATCTACCTGCCGACTTGCCTGAAAAGCCAACTTCCCACCACTTTAGTGAAAAATATCGTAATACTAACACCAGCACAAGGATACCCATCAGTTTATGTATAAACGCCTCGCCGATGATGCTTTGATCTGTACGTATAAACATATACTCAACAGCTCTAAATATGAAACATACCATGTAAATAACTATAATTGATTTTGCAACATTCAATGACTTATTTTCCTGCATTCTTACACCTCAAAGTATATTTGATTTTTTACGCACATTATTCTGTTATTGTTTATTATAGCATATTTTTACAACAAATATATTTCAGGTTGACGGTTGATTTTCAAGTGAAATCATCATTCTTATCTCTTTGTAATGATTTCCGCCAGCTTCATATTCAAATATATTGCCTTCTTTGAAACCGGCTTTTTTATATAGTTCAATGGCCACTTTATTATCAACCTCTGCACTGGTATAAAGTGTTGATACCTCAGTATAATTTTCCTTGAAAAAGAGCAAAAACTGTTTTAATGCTTGTTTCCCATAACCACAGTCCTGAAAAGATGACCCTATCATAAATCTGCTCATTGACCAACCATTTAGTTCTTCATCGAAGTCATATAAAATAAATCCTATCATTTGAGAATCATTGTAAATTGCAAGAGGATATAGATTAGGTTCATATGCCGCTTGTACTAACGAGTATTGGTTTGGTGCTACAAATCTTTTTTGATTTTCATTAACGCTTAACTCTATGCACTCATTATAGTTTGTTCTATCAATTGGTCGGAATTCTATTTTCATTTTTTTACCTCTCAATAATAAAAATAGTCTTTATTACATATAAATAGACTTGTTTTCATTATAGCATATTTATCCATCGATTTACCTAATGATTAGAAAAGGGTATCGCCTCTAAAATCTAAAGGCAATACCCTGGTTATACTTTTAATAAATTAATCACTTACGGCGACATTTAAATTAATAAGGAACAGCAATTCTCGTTTGAGATATGTTGGAAGTTTCTTATATCCTCTTACTATGTTTTATATAAAACTATATAGTGGATGTATTGCTTTAAAAAATACTACAGAAATTCTACATTAAGTACTTAATTACTATTTGCCATAATGAATAGTGTGACAATATTTCTATCCACACTGTATGAGTAACCAGCTAAGTTTTTGTTAAGTGATTTCTTTACACCATCTGTTAAATTTGGATAATCTAACATTGTAAGTATACTTTCGGCGTTATCAAAATCAAGACCGTATACAGTTGCTTTAGAAATATCAAAGAAAAGTGATTTTGTATTTTCTTCTGCTGCATCAAGGTCAAGCCTATATACGATTTGAACTAATTCATCATTTTTAGGCGTTGTATAAAAATTAAAAGAGAATCCTCTACCAAAATTAATAGTGCATGCTTTTAAATTAACAGAATCATAGAATTCCATATCATCTATATTTAGTTTTTCTAGTCCATTGTATTCAAGCCATGGATTTAGAATAGATATGTATCCCGCCGATGATACGCAAAAAGTTGGCTGTCGTACACTAGTTTCTACTCTAGGAATTGCAGTCAGATCAGGAAGTTTTCTTGAAGAATCAGTTGGTAAATCAGTTGACGAGCTTGGAATGCTTACCTTGTTATCCATTCCACATCCACTATATGTAAAAAGTTATTATTTGTGCTCGTTTAAATATTATTTTTTATTTCAACTTACTTGCTATTGAGGCTAGCCAAGTGTTAATTGTGAACTCTTTAAATATTCCATCCCTTTATAGAAGAATTTTCGCTGTTTCTCAGCTTCATCATCATTACTTATATGTAGCGATAATGCTATCTTCTTTCCAAATGATGCAATACCAACTATTCTCTTGGCATTAAGAACTAGAGGTGGAACAAAAATAATATCTTCTATCTCATAATCTCCATGTTTCAGCTGTATCGGTAATTTTGTTAAATTAGTAATACTAATTCCTTTCGGATTTTCGTTGTATCCAAACATCTTACTAAAAATTTCAGCAGTTTTATTACTAAAATCACCACAAGCATTAAAGTAAATAGCGTCAATTAATGTTGGATCAATACTCCTTATAAACTGAAGCAAAAAGTATTTCTTTGATGGATTATTTAATTTAGTATATATCTTTCTCTGTACACTTCTAGCATTCTGGGCAAAGCTCTTTTTCTCATTATATTGATGCTTCACTGAAATTCCTGTTGCGAAATTTCCCATCCCAGTAAACCCCTTATCCCTAATACTTACTGCCATTCCCACGTCACAAAGCTCTCCACTTGCGCGCATTAATGCTGTTGTTATTATGGTATTTATGGTTATCTTATTCTCTTTTGAATACCTGTACAAAGAATCATAAATATCATCCTCCAGGTAATAGGTATAAATTGAGGTTTCTTTATGTTCCCAATATTTTTTACATAAACTATAATAGTCATTAAAGTTAAATATTTTTTCGGTTTTCTTCCAATTTCTATTCATGTATTTTATTAACCATGTCATGGGAGCACGTAACCTGGCTTCCTTAGGAAGATTCTCCATTTTGAATAACTCTAGCTTCTTATGTTCTATTTTTTCTCCAGATAAGGAGCGCAAAATCTCCTCCACAAAGTATGTAAATGATATTCCATCACCTGCGATATGGTGTGCAATTATTAATATAGTCACACCTGTTTCAGTCTTACTATAAAAGAAACGAATAAATTCACCTTTGTCGATTTCAAAAGGAATTTTTTCCTGGTCCTTCACTACTTCCATCCAATCACTTTCCATAGATTTTATAATGGGCTCGTAATTATCTTCTCTTTTGTAATAAGCTTTGCCTTCAGTATCTATAATTATTTTTTGATGGAACATATCATAATGTTCCAAAGTATCTCTGATTGCGTCTTTGAGCTTTTCTTCCCCAATGATTCCTTTTATATCAACCTTTATCACAATACTATTAACCGGCGAATATATCCATGTTCTTTCCTTATCGATTTTAGTCATCACCATTTCTTCTCCTCTCCCGTATGTCCTGTTCATTTAGACCTTATCCTGATGGCTTTCAATTAAAAGTAATATCCACAATACGATACCTAAGAGAGCTGCGAAACCATAAAATATATAGCTGAATAGAATTATGTTTGTTATATCAAATACAATGCCCAATACTACTGATATGCCCATGGCTTTTATCATCATCGTTCCGGGCTCTAACATATTTAATTTATACTTGTATTTTTTCAATCCATATCCCCACCAATAGATTAAATATTTACTTACTTCTCGCAAATAATTCGTATGCATTTCTCAGCATAGCCTTAATCTTATCATCCGGTAGTTCAATGGAATGATATGCTTGCATCATTATAATTCCATTTGCATACACAATCATATTTATATCCAAGTTCATGTTCGTAGTGCCCAATCCATTCATGGCACTAAAATCCAAACCACCAGAAGTAAAAATTAATTGAAATAAATTCTTCTCTTTTCTAGCAAATTGAATATATGACAAAATATATGATAGTTCTTTCGGTAAATCCTTATCACTTTTATCAATGATATAACTCAACATATTTGCTTGAGCTATTTTTATAAGTTCAAATTTTAGTTCCTTCATGTCAGCAAAGGCTTGATAGATTGGTTGCGTTGAGCAATTGAGTTCTTTAGCCAACCTTCTTGCTGTTAAAGATGGATAACCTTCGCAACGAACAATTTCATAGGCCTTTTCAATTACTTGATGCTTAATTATCTGTTTTATTGGTGGCATATTTATATTACCTCCATCGTAAAATAACATCGTTATATAACAATGTTATTTTACGACTATTTTTAATATGTGTCAATACGAAATGATTCACTTCTATCAAGAGGTGTGTTTATGACAAATGCTGAATACATACAGAACGTAGTGGATTACGTAGATTCCCATTTAGAAGAAAAGCTGGAAATGAAGAAAGTATGAATTGAGTTCTGAGTTCCGATTAGATAGTTGACTGTGGCGTTCAAAATAAACCAATCAAATTATAGCTTCAGCCATAAAGCAGGACGAAGGCCCCCCCAACCGTTAGTTACATTGTTTCCATTTACACCTATACAACCGTCAGTTCCATGGACGTACGCGGCAACATGATTATTACGGCCAGGTGACCTAAGCCACCAGTAGCATATCATACCATTAAACTTAGCCATTCTCTTACTGTTATTCTCATCATTCTTTTTCCAATATCTATTATTACCTCTGTTAAATAGTAACTCTGTGCTGTCACCAAAATATTTACATACTTCCTCAACATCCAACAAAAATATGCTGTCCTGGCTATCCTTACCTGCTTCTGTACCATACCATGGGTTGTCCAGGTTTTTAGTTAATACTTGAACGATTCTTGATTTATTAGTATCATCAAATTTGTAATAAAATTCACTGTTAAGATATTTTCGCGTCTCACAGTCATACCATGTTGTGTCTTTATAAATATTATGATAGGGGCGTTGCTCCACTATATCTTCGGTTATAATTAAAGCCATATTGATTTGAATATCAAGTACACGCCATTCATATCTGTCAAATACGATTTTATTTCCTACTTGCATGTTATACCTCCCTGCTACGTTTTGTTACTCAAATGCTTTTTTCTTTGAAAACATGACACCTCATTATCAAGCCATACTTCAATATACTGACCGATATCAATTATTGACTCATCTAAAGGAAAGCTATAACCGTGACAACCTTTTTGACATAGTTCCCCGAATAATTTCTTGTTACATCCATAACCCCGGGAAATTTTTTCTTGTAAAGGCAATGGAAAAGTTTCAATAACATTAGAATATTTTTGAGTGTTTTGTGCCTTAATGAGTATGCGATAACCGGATTCTTGGGATGCTGAAAACGTCCAAATTTCTTTGTTTTTATATGAATAAATAAATCGAATACCAAGATAAAATACATCCAGTATACATGTCAATCCTTCGTCCAGATAACGCTGATGTAATTGAAGAGCGAAATCTTGTACCACAACAGGTAAAGGTACAATAAAGTCTTTCAAAACATCGGTAATATCTGTATCTTCATTTTTCAAAACCCTATAATCGCACCGTAAGAAAATATCATGATTGCCCTTGGTGTACAATTCTTTCTGGGCAGTAGCCATAACCCTTAAACCTATCAACATAGCAGGATTATTTGGATAAGAGATTTTTAGTGATTCAACTTTTGTCAAATCTAATGTCCCCGCGTCTAAGTCGATACCATCAAAATGAATACCACAGCAAGTCAGAAATTTCAACGCTTCCATTAGTTTTGGCATAGAAATTTTAGCCCTCATCTGCCCACCGTCCACGCCTATGACTGAGGTTAATAAATTCAAGTCGTCAAGCAGTATTGTCTCACCGTCTTCCATGAGTTCTCCGTGGTATCCTATATTGAACAATATGCTTTTTACGTTGTTTAGGAATGGATAACTTACCGGTAAACTTGGATGAGAGTCATTATTTTGTGTATCTTTGACAGGCTTATCATATTTACTACCATCATCAATTAAACGGTCACAGATCAAATAGAGAAAATCCCTAAGAGCAAGAATTCCGTTTCGTATATTTTCTTCTCCAGAAATTTGCTTAAACATTTCTTTGATAGTATAATTCTCTGGGATATTTGACGGTATTATGTTTTTTATGTATCTCATCATATCACTAATAGTATGTTGCAAAATATCACTCCTCATTTTTTAGTTTCCCAAATCATTGAGGTCATAACTTAATGTGCATTATAACTATAAAATATCAAACAACTGTTTCAATATATCAAAGGCTTTCTCATCATTTTCTTTTGCCTCTTGAATGAACTGTACTGTTCTTTTTCTCACATCGGAATTGGCAAAATTACGCATCTGAGTCTCACCTCGCTCCCATCCGCCAATAACTTCAAATAGCTTGGTGTGGACTTTATAAACATTCATAAAATAAGTTTCTACCATTTCAAAAAGTGCCATATGCTCTGGATATTCTTCAGCTGCTTTTTTCATGAATAATGCTGCATTATATCGACCATCTGAAATGCAATCTATGGCATCACCATGGGTAAACAGCCTTTCAGCTAAAATAGGCAAAACCAAATCCTCCGAGAAATCCTTGTCATTGTCCACAGCTTTAATCCAAGCATCATATGCCGACAACCCTTTAGCATAATTACCACATTTGCGACCAGTCATCACATCTATGACATTAGTCAAAACCGTTTTAACATCTGCTTTTTTGGTATCTGTTGGATCAAGTGCCATGACAGCCAATGTATCAGGATTGTCCCACCAACAATTAGTAATATAATAACCGGATTCATCAAAGGTTACTTCACGATTATACTCAGGATTATCTTGAAAAAAGTTCCAACCAAGTAAAGTATCACCCCCGTTACGATACCCCGTTATAATACATGCTTCCGGTGGTCCAATAATCCCCAATGCGATAACAGGATTTCCTTTATCAATTTGTGACTTAATAAAATTAACGAATTCTTCTTTTTTACTACCTTTTCTACTTAATATGCTATAGGAACAGCCAAGTGATTCAATCCCCTGTCTATACACACGCTCCGGTTCATCATATGTAAAAATAGAATCCACATTTCCTAAATTCCACCCTGTTTCATCCCATGTTAGGCGAAATGCAGCGCCACTTACCGCCATGACATAATCATAACTTACATCAATACCAATATAGTTTGCACAAGCTTTTAAACATGCCGGGAATGGTGTCAAGCAATCAGGACCATACTGAACCCTAGGAACACCTAATAATATCCCTTGAGTTTGATTTTCTTCACTTATCTTCATGTTTTTTACACCTCTCATCATTTCATTTTGATTCAGGGTAGGAAGTTCAATGCCGTAAACTCCTGCACAAAGCTTAATTCTTTTCATTTTTACTTTCATTCTTCGGAATTCGGATGGTGTCACTCCAACAATTCTTTTATAAGCTCTTGTAAAAGCATCGGCATTGTTAAAGCCATACTCCATCCCGATGGTAAATAAGGTTTTGTCTGTATAGCTACATTCAAAGGCGGAATTAGCGATTTTACGCTCGATAATATAGCGGTAGAGTGATTTTTTTGTTTGTCTAGAAAACAATTCTCGAACATAGGGCAAAGAAAATCCGGTTACTTCTGCTAATTCGTTATAATCAATCTTTCCTTTTATTCGAGTTTCCACAAATGTAATCACTACATTTATAAATAAAAATATTTGATCCATCTTTTACTCCGTTTTACAGGTGTTTACTTCATGAAGTATCCATATTATACCACGAGGTAAATATGGTGTCTCGACTTTTTTGAGGATATTGTGTAATACCCAGCAGAATACAGAAAAACAGCCCATATGGACTGCCTTTCGTTCAGACTGGAAAATTAGTCTTATCAGAAGAGAATAAAGAATTATTTATTAATCAAATTAAAAAGTTTTTAGAGGTATTGAATTAATATGAGCAGGCATCGAGCTTATCGATAGCCCGATGCCTATTAAAGAATACTATAATATTTTTTGAAAAACCGGAATTGCCTCAAGGGGGGCTTCACAACAAATCGTCTGCCCTCCAGAGTATTCTATTTTATCAATCAAGTTTTTCCAAACTCCGGCTGGCAAATAGACATCTACTCCCAACATCTTTGGTCCTCCGGGAATTCATAGAACATAGTACGCATTATCGGCGCTCCTTTCTCACTTGCTTCCTTCATAAGCCTCTCAATGTATGGCTTTAGGGACAGTCTTCTGTCTAACTGCTTTTTTATAATGGTAAAGGCCTCCTCCCCATAGCTCCACAGTTCATTGGGGTGGCCGGTATATAAGCTTCCGCCGCCGTATTCCTTATTTGATAGAGGCGGAATATCATGAGGGCCACGATCACCATGCATTCTTAGTATGGGGCAATATACCGCAAATTCGAACCAGCGTATAAGCAATTCTTTAAATGTTGGGTCATTTACATCGTCTGTCATAAAACCACCGATGTCTGTAGTCCACCAGGGGATTCCTGCCAAGCCAATATTTAAACCACCGTACAATTGGTCACGGAGTGCCTCAAAGGTACTGGGCACGTCACCGGACAAAACCAATGTAGAATATTTCTGACATCCTGCCCAAGCACTGCGAACTAGGTGAAGCATCTCTTTTTCACGTCCCAGTGCAGTTATTCCGTCACAAAATGCCTTTGCATACAACTGAGGATAGATATTGCTTACCTCAAGAGCACATCCTAGAGCATAACGGTAATTATCAAAATCATATACGAACTTCTAAGAGAAACAAATCAGGACATTGGTGCAATTGCCGGAATAACAGGCTTTAATAATATTAGCTATTTTAATAAAATATTTAAAAAATATATGCATATGACTCCTTCCACGTTTCGGAAAATGATTTGATGATTACGGATGCACCATTAGAAGACCCTTATATCAACTTATCCAGTCAATATAAGGGTCTCTATTTCATCTCAAGAAAAACTTATCCTACAATTCAAATTTTCTGCATATTATTTCTGTCCGAGTCCTCCGCCGCCTATTGCTGCCTCGAGCCCAGCGTCTCAGGCTTTACGGACTGGAGTAATCCCATTAAAGTCCAGCGCTGCTTACTTCTGTCCAAGTCCGCCTCCACCGATAGCTGCCTGAGCCGCGGCAAGTCTTGCGATAGGCACACGGAACGGTGAGCAGCTCACATAGTTCAGGCCTGCATTATGACAGAACTCGACGGAAGATGGATCTCCTCCATGTTCTCCGCATATACCCAGCTTGATGTCAGGCCTTGTTTGCTTTCCAAGCTTGGCTGCCATTTCAACCAGCTTGCCTACTCCCGTTTGGTCAAGCTTTGCAAAGGGGTCGGATTCATAAATCTTCTTTGAATAGTAATCTTCAAGGAACTTTCCGGCATCATCGCGGCTGAAGCCGAAGGTCATCTGAGTAAGGTCATTAGTTCCAAAGGAGAAGAACTCAGCTTCAGTTGCAATTACATCAGCAGTAAGAGCTGCTCTTGGAATCTCAATCATTGTACCAACTTTATAGTCAAGCTTAACTCCAGCCTTCTCAATAATTTCTGTAGCAGTCCTAACCACTATATCCTTAACAAACTTCAATTCCTTGATATCACCAACCAACGGTATCATAATCTCAGGAACTACTGACATTCCGGCCTTGTTAACATTTATTGCCGCCTCAATGACTGCTCTGGTTTGCATTTCAGCTATTTCAGGATATGAAACCGCCAAGCGGCAGCCTCTATGACCCATCATAGGGTTGAATTCATGTAAATCAGAAACAATACCTTTAAGGTCTTCAAAAGTCATTCCCATTTCCTTTGCCAATGCCTCTATGTCCTCGTCAGCCTGAGGCAGGAATTCATGTAGAGGCGGATCCAGGAATCTGATGGTTACAGGGTAACCCTTCATTTCCTTGAACAGTCCCTCAAAGTCACTTCTCTGCATTGGAAGCAGCTTGTCAAGTGCTTTCCTTCTCTGCTCCTCTGTTCTTGCTACTATCATTTCTCTCATTGCCGGAATTCTATCTGCTTCAAAGAACATGTGCTCTGTACGGCAGAGACCAATACCTTCAGCACCAAATTTAATGGCTTGTGCTGCATCAGCAGGAGTGTCGGCATTAGTCCTGACCTTCAATGTTCTGGTTTCATCTGCCCACTGCATAAGTGTAGCAAAGTCGCCGGTCATTTCAGGTTCGATGGTTGGCAGCTTTTCACCATAAACATTTCCTGATGAACCATCCAGTGAAATCCAATCACCTTCTCCATATCTCTTTCCATCTTTATCTATAAAATATTTTTCTTCTTCATTTATCCTGATTTCACTACAGCCGGCGACACAACAGGTTCCCATACCACGTGCAACAACTGCTGCGTGTGAAGTCATTCCTCCACGCCCTGTAAGGATACCTTGAGAAACATGCATACCCTCGATATCTTCTGGTGAGGTCTCCATTCTTACAAGAATGATCTTCTTTTCGCCACCTTTGGCAGCTTCTACAGCCTCTTCGGCTTCAAAGTATACACGGCCGGTTGCAGCTCCCGGTGATGCAGGCAACCCCTTAGCAACCGGCTTGGCTGCCTTGAGTGCCTTGGGCTCAAAGTTTGGATGCAAAAGTGCGTCCAGCTGCTTTGGATCAACCTTCATTATTGCTTCCTGTTTAGTAATCATACCCTCATTTACCAGATCAACAGCTATTCTCAAAGCAGCTGCAGCAGTTCTCTTACCATTTCTGGTCTGTAGCATGAACAGCTTGCCCTTTTCTATTGTAAACTCCATGTCCTGCATATCTCTGTAATGAGCTTCAAGAGTATTGGCTATCTTTACAAACTGTTCGTACGCATCTTCATTAACGGCTTTCATTTGTTCCATTGGCTGAGGTGTTCTTATTCCTGCTACAACGTCTTCTCCCTGAGCATTCATAAGGAATTCACCATACAGCTTCTTTTCGCCGGTTGATGGGTTTCTGGTAAAGGCAACACCTGTTCCTGAATCATTACCCATGTTTCCATATACCATTTCCTGAACGTTTACAGCCGTACCCCAATCTCCGGGGATATCATTCAATCGTCTATAAACAATGGCTCGTGGATTATCCCAGGAGCGGAAAACCGCCTTCACAGCTTCCATTAACTGTACTTTGGGATCTTGAGGAAAATCAAAGCCCTTTTCAGACTTATACAATTCCTTATATCGCTTAACAACTTCTTTGAGATTTTCAGCAGATAAATCAGTGTCAAATTGCGCATCATTTTCTTTTTTGACTGCATCAAGAATTTTTTCAAACTTAGGTTTTTCAACCTCCATAACTACATCCGAAAACATCTGAATGAATCTTCTGTAGCTATCGTAGGCGAATCTTTCGTTGTTGGTGAGCTTTGAAAGTCCTTCAACTACCTGATCATTTAAACCAAGGTTTAAAATGGTATCCATCATACCCGGCATTGAAGCTCGTGCTCCTGATCTAACAGAGACGAGGAAAGGATTTGCCGGGTCACCAAAAGATTTACCGACAATTTGCTCTGTTTTGGCAAGCATCTGAAGAATCTCATTTTCAATTTCAGGTGCTATAACCTTACCATCATTGTAGTAGCGTGTACAAGCTTCGGTAGTTACTGTGAATCCTCTTGGAACAGGAAGACCCAATCCGGTCATTTCTGCCAGATTTGCGCCCTTGCCCCCAAGAAGGTTCTTCATCGATGCATTCCCTTCACTAAAAAGATAAACGTACTTTGACATTTAAAACCCTCCTGTACAATCTTAAAATTGATGTATAAACAAAATTGCACCAATCCGCAATTTATGCTTCAAAATTGTGTCTGTGTGGATAGCCTAAATACATTATTATAGCGATATTGGGAAAAGAAAAACTGTAGTTTTGTAACAAAGAAGAATTTGTTAATTTGATAATTTGTTAATATCTTAACTTTCCCTTTAAGTAATTAATGCAGGCATAATTATTATGCCTGCATTTAACTTAAAATTCAAATTTCCCATCAAAATATGAATCTAATTCATCGATTTTTATTCTAACCTGTTGCATGGTATCTCTGTCTCTTATTGTTACACTCTTGTCCTCAAGAGAATCAAAGTCGAAGGTAATACAATAAGGTGTTCCGATTTCGTCCTGTCTTCTGTATCTCTTTCCAATACTTGCAGTATCATCATATTCACATACATATTTCTTTGTAAGCATATGATATACTTTCTCTGCTTCATCACCAAGTTTTTTGGACAATGGGAGTACAGCGATCTTAACAGGTGCCAGAGCAGGATGAAATCTCATTACTGTTCTAACATCACCTTCAGCAACTTCTTCTTCATCATATGCATCGCATATGAAAGCAAGAGTGACTCTGTCTGCACCCAAGGATGGTTCTATACAGTAAGGCACGTATTTCTCATTAGTAGTAGGGTCAAAGTATGATAAATCATCCTTTGAATGGAGCATATGCTGCTTAAGATCAAAATCAGTTCTGTCGGCAATACCCCATAGTTCTCCCCACCCGAATGGGAAAAGGAATTCTATATCTGTTGTAGCATTACTGTAATGTGACAACTCTTCTTTTTCATGATCTCTAAGCTTTAAGTTTTCAGGCTTAAGATTTAATTTAAGCAACCATTGATAACAGAAATCCTTCCAATAAGCAAACCATTCAAGATCCTTACCTGGTTCACAGAAAAATTCAAGTTCCATTTGCTCAAACTCACGTATTCTGAAAATAAAGTTTCCTGGAGTTATCTCATTTCTAAAGGACTTTCCTATCTGACCTATACCAAAAGGTATCTTCTTTCTGGTAGTTCTCTGAACATTTTTAAAGTTTACAAATATGCCCTGCGCTGTTTCTGGTCTTAAGAATATTTCAGTTTTGGAATCTTCAGTTACACCCTGATAGGTCTTAAACATCAGATTGAATTTTCGAATATCTGTAAAGTTTGCAGCTCCGCAATTCGGACATTTAACATTTTTATCCTTTATGTATTGCATAAGCTCTTCATTTTTTAATCCGTCAACCTTAAAGGTTACATTGTTTTCCTGATTCCAGTCTTCTATCAATTTGTCGGCTCTGTGACGAGTCTTACATTCCTTACAGTCTATAAGCGGATCACTGAAGCCTCCAACATGTCCTGAAGCAACCCACACCTGCGGATTCATAAGGATGGCACAATCAACACCCACATTGTATGGGCTTTCCTGTACGAATTTTCTCCACCAGGCTCTCTTGACGTTATTCTTCAGTTCAACTCCGAGAGGACCGTAATCCCATGCATTGGCCAAACCTCCATATATGTCTGAGCCAGGATAAACAAAGCCTCTATTTTTGGCTAGAGAAACTATTTTTTCCATTGTTTTTTCAACTGCCACTGTTATTACCTCCCATATTTAATGCGAAAACTATAAAGTTTTTACTTATTAAATCCGGTTTCGCATTTCCACTATTTTATGACATTTTTAGTTCTTACATATGTTATCTTATCTTCAGCAATTTCATGGATTGCAACAGTTACTTCCTTATCGGAGTTTACCTTTGTAAGCTTATTTGCTCCATCTACAAGCTGTCTTGCTCTCTTTGCTGCCTCAACCACAAGAGTATATCTACTGTCAACTTTTTTCATCAATTCATTGATTGAAGGATAGATCATAAATTACCTCCCATTACCTATTAAACTGTTTAAAAATTCAATATTTCGTGATGGCTTCAAACGCTCAGCATCCAAAACCTTTTCTATCTTCAAAACAGCGTCATCAACGCTGTCATTTAGAATCAAATAATCATACTTTGATACATACTTTAACTCATTTGCCGCCTGTTCCAGCCTCTTTTCAATAACATCACAGCACTCTGTCGCTCTGCTTTCGATTCTTCTTCTCAATTCCTCCATTGAAGGCGGAATAATAAAAATCAGGACACACTCAGGATATTTCTGCTTTATTTCAAGAGCTCCTTCAACTGTTATTTCAAGAATAACATCTGTACCACACTCAACACATTTGTCTACAAATGCCTTTGGTGTTCCATAATAATTATCACAATATTTATCCCATTCGATCAGGGCGTCTTTTTCAAGCATCTCAAGAAATTGACTTTCAGAAACAAAAAAATAATTTGAACCTTCAACTTCTCCTTCACGGGGCTTTCTGGTTGTTGCTGATACAGAATATCTAACATTATCTCTTTTAGCAAGTAATTTTTTACAAACCGTCCCCTTACCTGTACCGGAGGGACCGGATATAACTACTAATAGACCTCTTTGTTGCATTCCTTCCTCCACCTAATCCTTTTCTTACTACGTAGTGTATTACTATGTTTAGATTTTACTTTGACTAACGGATACCGTTAACGAATATTATTCGTCGTCAGAATCTATTTCCGGCTCGGCTACATCAACATCTTTTGTGTTAAGTCTGTGAGCCACTGTTTCAGGCTGAACCGCAGATAAAATAATGTGGTCGCTGTCAGTTATGATAACTGCTCTGGTCCTTCTTCCATAGGTTGCGTCAATTAACATACCTCTGTCCCTGGCTTCCTGAATGATTCTCTTAATTGGTGCTGATTCCGGACTGACAATAGCTACAAGTCTATTGGCTGATACAATATTCCCAAATCCGATATTTATAAGCTTCATAAATTTCCTCCCTGCTAAATTTTCGTATGTTTTACTCCATATTCTGAATCTGTTCTCTTATTTTTTCTGTTTCACTCTTTAATTCCAATACATTTTTCGTTATCATAATATCATTTGATTTTGAGCCTATTGTATTTATTTCCCGATTTATTTCCTGAACCAGGAAATCCAGTTTTCTTCCCACAGGCTGTTTCTTAATACTAAGAATATCTCTCAACTGGCTCAGATGACTTCCCAATCTTACAAGTTCTTCGTCAATACTGCACCTGTCTGCAAAAATAGCCACTTCCATTGCCAGTCTGTTCTCATCAACGGTTTGCTGGTTTAACAGGTCTTTTATTCTGTTTTCCAGCTTCTGTTTATATTCTATGACAACTTCCGGACTTCTATTTGTAATCTGAGAAATAATGCTCTCCATATAATCCGCTTTTTGAAGCAAACTGCTTCTGAGTTCATTCCCCTCTTTTTCACGCATCTGTAAAAGAGAAGCTACAGCAGCCTCCAAAGCTTTATTTAGAATGCTCCAAAGCTGCTCTTCATCATCTTCGGTCTTTTCAATTTTTAGTACATCTGGAAATCTGGATATCAGTGAAACAGATAAATCGTCCTTAAGGCCATACTTTCCCTTAAGCTTTTCAATAGCTTGTATGTATGCCCCTGCCAGAGCTTCATCCAGCATGACACTTTTTGAATCTTCAGACCGGTCTTCGAAGGATATAAATATGTCAACCTTACCCCTGAAAATGCTCTTTGAAACTACTTCTCTGATACGTTCCTCAAGATAGGCAATCTGTCTTGGTAATTTTATATAAAAGTCAATATAACGATGATTAACACTTTTGATTTCTACGGTAAATTCTTTACCGCTTTCATTACAGGTTCCTCTTCCGAACCCTGTCATGCTTCTAACCATACTAACCTCCTAAGCCGTTTTACGGCTTTGAGCCGCAATAGCGGCCACAAAATGTAATGAAAATTGCTTCTCCCATCTACGCGCATAGGGCGTACACAGATAGTTATGAAAAGACCACAACAAGTAATTATGTCTACTCCGCATCCGAAAAATCCGTAAAGGAGGCTAACTTTTGAGCAGTCCAATTGTTGCTAACACAAATTTTCACTAGTATTATAACACAAATTAATATTAATTAAAGAATTATTTGCTACTTTTCTTATTTTTTATCAATTTTTCTTCCATTTACTTCTGATATTTAGCTATTACTTTAAATTATTACCCGATTAGTATTAATTAATGCTTTTTTAATTTCATAAAAACTTAATAAGAACATTGTTATCTATAAATCTAAAATAAATATATGAATACACAATAAAAAATGAGGGTCTCCCCTCATTATATTTTGCCATCTATATACATTTATGCTATTTCATATTTAGTACATTTTCTATAGCCTGCTGAACACGCGTTTTATCAAAGGGCTTGACAATAAAATCCTTGGCCCCCATTTTTATTGCATCTATAACCATTGATTGCTGTCCCATTGCCGATACCATTATTATTTTTGTACTGGGTGAAACAGATAAAATTTCCTTGATTGCCATGAGTCCATCCATTTCAGGCATTGTTATATCCAATGTCATGATATCAGGTAATAGTTTTTGAGCCTGTGAAATGGCTTCATGCCCGTTGGAACCTTCCCCAACTACAACATAATTTGTATTTTCTTCAATCATTCTTTTAATCAGAGTTCTCATAAATACAGCATCATCAACAACTACAAATTTAAGTTCTTCCATTAGATACATCTCCCAATTCGTACATCATTAGTGATAAAGCAACCATTCCTGCAGTCTCTGTACGCAGAATTCTTGGCCCAAGAGTTATCTTCTTGATCCCCCTGGCATTCGCAAGTTCAACCTCCTGCTCAGTAAAACCACCCTCTGGACCGATAAAAATCGCAGCACTTTTGACATTTTCACACTTAGATGCTATACCCCTGAAACCTGTGGCACTTTCCTTTTCATAAGGGATAATGGATAAATCCTTATGGGCAGACATCTGAACAGCCTCCGGAAACCTAACCGGCTTTGCCACTACAGGAATGATTCCTCTGTTGCACTGTTTAGCAGCTTCCAAAGCAATTTTCTGCCATCTGGAAACCTTGGCATCTGCATCTTTCACGGTATTTATCTTAACTATACTGCGTTCTGTCATTACAGGTACAATTTCTGCCACTCCAAGCTCGATACATTTTTGGACTATTAGTTCCATCTTGTCTGCTTTTGGCAATCCTTGAAAAAGTGTCACTTTTAAGGCTGGCTCAGTTTTGTTTTCTACCTTTTCAATTGTATCCGAAAGTATATAGTTATTACCAATCTCTTTAATAACAGCGGTGTAATCAAAGCCATCGCAGCAAACTGTAATTGTGTCTCCTTTTACTGCACGCAAAACCTTTTTGAGATGTTGGTAATCCTCCCCAACAATGCTTATTGAATTGTTCAATATCTGATTGCTGTCTATAAAGTATCTGGACATTTGAACACCATTGCCACCCATTCACCCATTTCAAGTGTATCGATACAGGACATTCCGCTTTTCGAACAAGCATCCATGACATCCTGTTTCCTCTCTTTAATTATTCCTGAAGTAATAAATAAAGAGTTCTTTTTTAAATAATAAGGTATATGCGAGGACAAGTCAATAATTACATTAGCTATGATATTGGCAACAATTATATCAAATTTTTGGTCTTCTGCATTTAAGTCTGACAATATACCCTGAAAAGCCTCGATTTTTGAGGATTCGCCGTTAATTTCAATATTTTCTCTGGCTACCTTTACTGCAACCTCGTCTATATCTATAGCCTTAACCTTTTTAGCTCCCAGTTTCGAAGCTATAATTGATAAAATGCCCGTTCCGCAGCCAATATCAAGCACTTCACTGTCATTTTTCATATACTTATCCAAAAATATGGAGCACATTTGCGTCGTTTCGTGAGTTCCAGTTCCAAAAGCCATCCCCGGATCCATTTCAACAATTATGTCGTTTTTATCAGCCGAATATTCTTCCCAAGTTGGCTTTATGACAATTCTATCGGTAAGTTTAAAGGGCTTATAATACTTTTTCCAGGCTGTTGACCAGTCTTCATCATCAACTTCTCCGTAACCCTCCAAGCCTTTTCCTACATCAAGAAACTGGGAAATATTTCTCAGACCGTCGTTTATTTGTTTCAGGAGGTCATCTATACTTAAACCGTTTTGAAAATATGCCTTTATTATTACATCTTCACCCAGAGCCTCTAGAAATTCATCATCGGCATAATCCAGAGTGTTTGGTTTTTGTATTTCCTTTCGTATATCAAACGGATCCTGTATAGCCACTCCTCCGGCCCCCATTGTAGTCAGCATATCCGAGACTGCATCGCTGGCCTCATCAGTCGTGTTAATCCGTATCTCATACCACTTCATTAATGTTTCCTCCTGTTAACTCTTCACCGTTCACTTCTTCACTATTCATTCGATTTCTTCCAACCTCTTACCTCTTACTTCTTACTTTCTACCTCTAACTTCTAACTTCTTACTTCCTACCTCTTACTTCTATTTGAAAGCATCCTTCATTTTATCAAAGAAGCCCTTTCTCTGCTCGTGAACCTCATCACCGCTAAGCTCGGCAAACTCTTTGAGTAAAGCTTTCTGCTTTTCATTCAGTTTCTTCGGAACATCAATATTTACTTTTACATATTGATCTCCACGACCATTGCCCCTCAGGAACGGTATACCCTTTCCTTTAAGTCTGAAAACAGAATCGGTTTGAGTTCCTTCAGGTACTGTATATTTTACCTTTCCGTCAAGTGTAGGCACTTCAAGTTCAGCACCCAAAGCGGCCTGTGTAAAGGTTATGGGGACCTCGCACACCACATCGTTGCCCTGACGTTTGAATAGTGGATGAGGCTTGACTCTTATATTGAGGAACAAATCACCATTCGGTCCTCCCTTTGAACCCGGATCTCCTTCTCCACGAAGGGAAATGGTCTGTCCATCATCAATTCCGGCCGGTACATTTATTTTTAGTTTAACATTATTTCTAAGTTTACCCTTTCCATTACATGCAGGACAGGGGTCGGAAATAATTTTTCCTTCTCCCTTACATACATCGCAGGTCTTGGTATTAATAAATTGTCCGAAGGGTGTATTCTGCTTGATCTGAACCTGACCAGTACCATTACAGTGCTGACAGGTACTTGCATTTGTACCCGGTTTTGCTCCTGTTCCGGTACATTTTGAGCAGACTTCCATCCTGCTTACGTTTATTTCACGCTCAACCCCAAAGGCGGCTTCCTCAAAAGAAATCTCCATGGAATATTTTATGTCGGCACCCTTCTGAGGGCCTCTCCTGGAGCGGGATCTACCTCCGCCAAAGCCTGAACCTCCAAAGAAGGTTTCAAAGATATCTCCTATACCACCAAAGTCAAAGTCTGAGAAGCCGCCGGCACCACCGCCGAAGCCGTTAGGATCTGTTCCGGCATGGCCGAACTGGTCATATCTGCTTCTCTTTTGAGGATCACTTAATACCTCATATGCTTCATTAGCTTCCTTGAACTTTGCTTCAGCTTCCTTATTTCCCGGATTAACGTCGGGGTGATATTTCTTCGCTAAATTTCTGTATGCTTTTTTTAGTTCGGCATCAGAGGCACCTTTTTGAACCCCTAACACCTCATAATAATCTCTTTTTTCTGACATCCGATTTCAACTCCTGTCTCAAGCTGTTTATGCGTCAGCTTTAGATCAAACATTTACTCTAAAGAATATATTGTAACTCCAAAACCAGTATATTTATCTGAACATTGCTATACCTTCGCAAAAAACTGGTTTCACGAAGGTACTGACTTTCGGAATACTGATTAATAATTTCATTTAAAAGGGGCTTTAAATACTTAGCTTTAAAGCCCCCTAAGTAATGATCAAACCGTTCAGTCATTACTAACTCATATTATCAGAGAAGCGTAACACTCCACTGATAATATAATATTTATTTGTCATCGTCAACAACTTTGTAATCAGCATCGACAACATTATCATCATTGCCTGCATTAGCAGAACCTTGTTGTCCGCCGAAACCTGCTGCATTTTGATCAGCTCCCGGAGCTCCTCCTGCCTGCTGATATATTTTTGCAGATACATCATAGAATGCCTGCTGAAGCTCTTCTGTAGCTTTCTTTATAGCTTCTGTATCAGTACCCTTAAGGGCATCCTTTACTTTATTGACTCCAGCTTCAATCTTTGCTTTATCCTCGTCAGAAACCTTGTCACCAAGATCCTTTAAAGACTTTTCAGATTGATATACCAATGAATCAGCATTATTTCTAACATCTATTTCTTCTTTACGCTTCTTATCTTCTGCTGCGAATTGTTCAGCTTCCTTAACAGCCTTATCAATATCTGAATCAGAGAGGTTTGTTGAAGCTGTAATTGTGATCTTCTGTTCATTACCTGTGCCAAGATCCTTAGCCGATACGTGCACAATACCGTTTGCATCTATATCAAATGTAACTTCTATCTGCGGAACTCCT
Source organism: Bacillota bacterium (assembly GCA_023393115.1). Taxonomy (GTDB): domain Bacteria; phylum Bacillota; class Clostridia; order Acetivibrionales; family DSM-1351; genus Ruminiclostridium. The sequence continues at coordinate 19,283 of JAEWMS010000025.1, read as the reverse complement.
CTTGGTGCTGAAGGAATACCAGTGAGCTGGAATCTTCCAAGGGTCTTGTTGTACTGAGCCATTTCTCTTTCTCCCTGGAGGACATGAATTTCAACACTTGTCTGTCCATCAGCGGCTGTTGAGAATATCTGACTCTTTTTGGTTGGAATAGTTGTGTTTCTTTCAATTAACTTTGTAAATACACCGCCAAGTGTTTCAAGTCCCAGTGATAAAGGAGTAACATCAAGGAGAAGAAGACCTGTTACATCACCGGTAAGTACTCCGGCCTGTATAGCTGCACCAACTGCAACACATTCATCAGGATTTATACCTTTGAATGGTTCTTTTCCAAGAAACTTTTTAACTGCTTCCTGAACAGCAGGTATTCTTGTAGAACCACCCACCAATAATATTTTGTCTATTTTATCAGGAGAAAGTCCTGCATCCTGCATAGCCTGTCTAGTTGGAACCATAGTCTTTTCAACCAAGTCGGCTGTTATTTCGTCAAATTTTGCTCTTGTAAGTGTAACATCAAGATGCTTTGGTCCTGATGCATCAGCTGTTATAAATGGCAGGTTGATATTTGAAGTAGTAACACCTGAAAGCTCAATTTTAGCTTTTTCAGCTGCTTCCTTCAATCTCTGCATTGCCATTTTGTCGCCTCTTAAGTCAATACCGTTTTCTCTCTTGAATTCGTCAGCAAGGAAATCTATAACTCTCTGGTCGAAATCATCTCCACCAAGTCTGTTATTACCGTTAGTTGCCAGAACTTCAAATACGCCATCGCCTATTTCAAGGATGGAAACGTCAAAGGTTCCTCCACCAAGATCATATACCATTATTTTCTGGTCGTGCTCCTTATCAAGCCCATAAGCAAGAGCAGCAGCAGTAGGTTCATTTATTATTCTAAGTACTTCCAAGCCTGCAATCTTACCAGCGTCCTTTGTTGCCTGTCTCTGAGCATCACTGAAATAAGCAGGAACTGTAATAACAGCCTGAGTAATAGTCTCACCAAGGTATGCTTCAGCATCTGACTTCAGCTTTTGAAGAATCATTGCTGATAGTTCCTGAGGTGAATATTTTTTATCATCTATAGGAACCTTTCTATCAGTACCCATATCTCTTTTTATAGATATAATAGTTCTTTCAGGATTTGTAATTGACTGTCTTTTAGCAACCTGTCCGATCATACGCTCACCGGTCTTCGAAAAAGCAACAACTGAAGGAGTAGTTCTGTTACCTTCAGGGTTAGCGATAACCACTGGTTCGCCACCTTCCATAACTGCTACACATGAATTTGTGGTACCTAAATCTATACCAATTACTTTTGCCATATTAAAAGCCTCCTTATGTTTTTCAAAATGAATAATCGTTATTAATTAATGTTAAATTTTATTTTAATAAGATTTAACTTATAAACTATTAATTGATTTAATTAAAGAAATTAATTTGCAACTGAAACCATACTGTGTCTTACTACTTTACCTTTCATAACATAACCTTTTTGAAACTCTTCAACAATAACGTTATCACCATATTTATCATCGTCTATATGCATTACTGCATTATGCAACTCAGGATCAAAGGTATTATTGACAGCTGCTATAGCCTCAACTCCCATATTGTCAAGGCATTCCTTTAGCTGCCTCATTACAAGTTCTACGCCATCCTTAAGAGGATTTCCCTCCATCTCCTCAGCAGCTTTTAAAGCTCTTTCAAGATTGTCAACCACCGGGAGAAATGCCTTTACAGTATCAATTGCGGCATCAAGTCTCAAAGATTCTTTTTCCTTGACTGTACGCTTTTTATAATTATCAAACTCAGCAGCATTACGCTGAACAGCATTAATGTATTCTTCACACTGACGGGTCTTTTCCTCAAGCTTTGCTTTCAGTTCCTCAATTTGGCTGTCAGACTGATTCCTGGCTTCGGTATCACCCTTTCCTTCTGCTGTAGTTTCGCTATCTGCTGTGATTTCGCTTTCTTCATTTAAGTTTACTTCGTCTTTGGCTTCTTTAATATCTTTGTCTTTTTTCATTATTAATAAATTACCTCCTTAAAATTATTGCTATCCATCACCCAGAAGTTTTAATATCTCCTGATTAATTTTATTCCTTATATAATTCAAAGATGAAACCACCTTTGAATATTCCATTCTGGTAGGTCCAATAATACCTATGGCTCCAATTACTTGGTCGTCTATACTGTACGAAGCTGTTACAAGGCTGCAATCCTTTATCCCTTGTATAACATTCTCATTTCCAATCTGAATTATTATTTCATTTTTACCTGAATTCGCATTTAGCATCTCAGACATGAGTTTCTTTTCATCCAGGAGACTTAAGAATTCCTTGGCTTTCTGAACCTCTTTGAATTCGGGGAAATTCAATATGTTTGTAGTACCCTCAAGATAAATCTCAGGCTGGTCAATTAGTTTAATTAAATCTTCTATCCCATCCAGAATCGGTCTCATGAGGTCATAGGGCAAAGATGTAAGCTGTTCTGCTCCACCACTTAAAAAATTGTTTTTTAACATTTCAAGTGTATATCCCTTAAGCTTATCGTTAAGCATGTTGGATACCTGTATCAAAAAATCAGGTGTTACTTTATCCGGAATCCTGATAAGATTATTACGGACTATATTTGAGTCTGTAACAACAATCACCAGTGCTTTACCCGGTTCAATTGGAACAACCTGAACTGCTTTTAATACACTTCTCTTTATCTGAGGTGTAACTGCCATGGAAGTATACTTGGTAACCTGAGACATAACCACAGAAGCATTTCTAATGATTTGACTCAATTCATTTATTCTGATATCCATAGCCTTTCTCATATTTTCTATATCATTTTCTGAAAGATCGTTTATTTTCATAAGCTGATCTACATATAGTCTGTAGCCTTTATCTGACGGTACTCTTCCGGCAGAAGTATGAGGCTGCTCCAAAAAGCCCATCTCTTCAAGATCGGCCATTTCATTTCTAATGGTTGCTGAACTGAGGCCCAATTCATGCTTTTTTGCAATAGTTCTGGAACCAACAGGTTCAGCTGTATTTATATAGTCATCTATAATTGCTTGAAGTATTCTGAGCTTTCTATCATCAAGTAGCATGCTTTACCTCCGCTTCCAACATCACATCGGGAAATAATTTCCCTGATCAAATATCTCAACTTTGTTGTTAGCACTCTTAAACGTTGAGTGCTAACATATACAAAATAACATTAGCATTTTTGTTTGTCAAGTATTTTTACTTAAAATTCTACCATATATTTTTAGGCAAGGTAAAATGTGAAACGCAAAAAAACCCTGCTCCACTTCCCGGGTGGAGCAGGGTTTTCATAATACATTATGTGCTAAAAATTAAGATTTCTTACTTTTACTGTACACTGCCATCCTGGAAGCCGTTAAACTGTTGTGGAGGCTCTGAGAAATTGAATCTTCCGGTTTTCTCACGGTATATATCGAAATAGTATACTATAAGAATGAAATCTGCCAGACCTACAATAACAGGACCAACCATGTTTCCTAAAATTGGAACCCAACTCAGAATACCGCCGATGATTGCACTGGCAATACTTCCGCAAAGTGTAACAAGAATTGTAATACCCAAAATAGGCCAAAAGCTGCCTTTAACTGTTCTGAAAGAATTCTTCAAACCTTGGACAATATCACTATCCTCAACGCACACCGCTGGGAACCATAATTTCATGTAAATCGTTAAGGCAATCAAACCGACAATAAATCCAAGTACAAAAATAATTATGAGTATAACTCCAAGTGCTGTTGATGCAGCTGAAACAATACCTGCAATAAACATGAGGATAAAAAATACTATAACAAGACCTATGTTAATTGCAGCATAGAGTAAACCATATAGAATAAATCTACCTATGTACTTTGACATGCACCCGGATATATCACTTAGTTTTGCATTTCCGGTTTCATAATGCAAATTGATTAGTCCATAGGTCGCTGACTTTATGATTATAGTTAATACAAGAGAAATCAAGCCCGATATTGCCAGACTGGCTATAAAGGGTCCCAGATTTAAGGTTTCAAATAATCTGCTATAATCAAAATTTCTGCTGCCGTAAGTAAAGTCTTCCATCAATCTCTGAAAATCATTAAGAAATACAGTGCTGTTTGCCACAAGTCCCAAACTGCCAACTCCTGTGATTATAGCAGGTATTGCCACCGAAATAAGAAAAGGGAGAGTTAACAGAAAGTTCTTGAATGTAAACTTAAAAGCATTTTCCAAATGTCTCATATACTGACCTCCATATTAATAATTAGTGATAACCTTTATAAGTTATCATTTATATATGCATTGACAAGGCTGTTGAAGCTTGCCATTACATGCTGTGTTGTAGAATTTACTGCCGAATCAATTTTCAAATCGTCTATCAGCGCGACAGGAAGAACCTTTATGGAGGTTCCGGTTATAAACGCCCCATCAAAGCTCCCCAAGGTGTCTACACCAATTAATGTTTCAATAACTTCATAACCCAATTTCCTGCATACACTTACAACATATTGACGGGTCACGCCAATAAGGACAAAATCCTCGGGAGAGGTGTAAATTTTATCACCTTTAACAAAAAATACGTTTGATTTTCCGCCCTCGGTTATTTTTCCCTGTTCATTTACAAGCAGGGCTTCAAATACATTTTTTTCACTGATTGTTCGCTGCAATTCTTCCTTATAGCCGGCATGTATCATTTTAACGTTAGGGTTTTTTCGCTTAAGACTTAAGGTACAGCAAGCCACCCCATTATCATATTCCTCCTGGGAAGGATAATAGAACTTGTTTACAAAGAATAAGATATTCTGTTCTTCTTCATGCTGAAGAACTACAATTTTAATATTACACTCTGTTAATTTATTTTGCTCACAAAGGTTATTGATTTGATCCTTAATATCTTTCTTTGATGATAGCAATTCATACTTTAATTTTTCCATGGAGTTTTTAAGACGGATAAAGTGGTCTTCAAAAAATAATGGAACTCCTTTTATAATTCTTATAACTTCATAAAAGGCTGTATATTTGTCATCTGTATACAAAGACAGTTTGCCTGCCGTAACACTTTTACCATTAATAATACATATTTCGCCGATGTTTTCTTCGAAGTTCATTTATATTGCCCCTTTTTGTAGATTTGAGTATATTTATAAATTCTGGCAATGACATATACATTTTAAATACATATACTTTTTTTGTCAATTAATAAAAATAATTCTAAGAAACATTTGTTTATACTGCTTATTAATAATAGACCTATTTCCTTGATATATCAATCAATTTCATCCAGAGAAAGGTAAAAGCTTGGAAGGAACTTATTCATAAAATACTTTACTTCCTGTAGTTCATTCTCTGTAATAGTGCTCAAAATCGCCTCGCTGGCTTTCTTAAACTCATTATTTCCCGCTTTTACCTCCTCAATACATTTTATGTAGGCAGCTATTCTGTCAGCTGCTTTCACCAGCTTCCAACACTCTATATCGTCTGGATTTTTAAAAAACAGAGAGTAATATTCATCAGCCATTTCCTCTGGTAGCATGGAAATTATTTTTTCCTTCGAGATATCCTCAATATCCTTATATATTTTGCTGATCTGAGGATTGTAATACTTTATCGGAGTTGGCATATCTCCGGTTATTATTTCATTACAGTCGTGGAACATAGCCAAGATAGCAACTCTTTCAGGATTTATTTCACCATTGAAATATGTATTTCTGATAACAGCCAGACCGTGAGCAATGATTGCAACCTGAAGACTATGCTCCTGAATGTTCTCGGTATATGTATTCCTCATTAATCCCCATCTGTTGATATACTTCATTCTTGATAGAAATGCGAAAAAATGAAAGTTTTCCTTATCCATATTAGCCTCCTAAGCCGTCTTACGGCTTTGAGCCACCATTGTGGCCACAAAATAGTAATAAAAGACTATTTACATCCAGTATATTTCTTCAAAGCAGCTTTGTGCAAAGGAGTCGGTCATACCAGCTATAAAATCAATAACCTTCTGTGCGTCGCTTTCATTATCATCATAGCACTTATCCAAAATGAAACTATAAAACATTCGGTATACTTTAGCATCGCTGAATTGCAGCTTTTCCATATCTGACAGGCTTTGCAGCAGGCTGTCAAATAAACCTTCCAGAGTATTTTCCGCAATTTTTTCATATCGTGTTATTTTGTCAGCCTTGTAAATCAGTCTTACATTTTCATTTATAAGTTTTTCAAGTGCTTCTCCCTTTGCAGGGCTTAACTGTATGCAATCGGTGCCATAGCTGTTTTCAACCAGGTCACGCACAAGAGTATTTATGATTTCTCCATTACTGTGACCAAGTTCATTCCTTATGTCTCCGGGAATATCCTTCATATCCATGAGTTTTACTCTAACAGCATCCTCAATGTCTCTGCCCACATAGGCTATTTTGTCTACAAGCCTGACAACGCATGCTTCGAGGGTAAATGGAAGTTCCCCGCGCTTTTTTATATTGTTTAAGGATGCCGGAGTTTTGTTCAAATCCCTTGTTAGAATATACTCATTATATTTTTCACCACAATGAGAAACTATACCGTCTTTTACTTCATATGTCAGGTTCAAACCGAAATTACCATTAATTTTCTCTTTTGAGATTCTTGTGGCAAGTTTTTCAACAACCCTTAAACTATGGAGCTCATGCTGAAACCCAGCTGTACTGTCTATTTTCTTCATACATTTATCCAGAACTCGCTCTCCACTATGTCCGAAGGGTGCATGTCCCAGGTCATGACCTAAAGCTATGGCATAGGTAAGATCCTGATTCAGATTTAAAGTCCTTGCAATTGTGACAGCAATTGACCCCACATTTAATACATGCTCCATCCTTGTACAAATATGATCATTCTTTGCATTAAAAAAGACCTGAGTTTTATGCCTCAGTCTCCTAAACTCCATGGAATATAGAATCCTATTTCCATCCCTTTCATAATCGGTTCTGATAGGGCATTTTTCCTCAGGAATTATTCTTCCGAACGAATTTATACTTTTTGCAGCAAAGGGACTAAGTGAAGCCTCCTGCTGTTCTCTCAATATTCTCCACTCCATCCATACACCTCCTGGCTCAAAGACGATATGTAAGCTTATAACATAACATAAATATTCCATCAATATACCATAAATATACCATAGCAACTTATGACCCGCAACTAAATAAGGCAGAAACCATACGGCGAAACCACATGCAAAAACCATAGACCATAAAATCCTCGTCCACCGTTCTAACCTCGACAAAAAAACCGGCCGGTACAACGAAGCCACTTTTTTAATGGTATCGTTATAACCAGTCGGTTTTTTCTGAAAATAACATATTATCTGAAATATTAATACTGTGATTTCCTTGTTCTTCCGCTGAAAAACAGTGCTATTCCTCCACAAATCAAAGCAATTGGGACAAATATCTCCGGTCTGATAATTGATGATATGCTGCTCAGCAAGGTACATGCCATAAAGAAGAGTCCGATTCCACCCACTATCGCCCCTGAAATAAGTAATCCCTTTTCTCTTCTTGAGAAAATATGCATCTGAAGAAGCCCAACTGCTACCGATATAATATATACCGGCCAGGTATACTCGGCAAAATGCCAGTCTGTTGCAACTTCAAACATAAACAATAGGCCTATTGTTGTAATTATTCCTCCGGGAACTAGTAACCCCGGATTTCTACCTGTGAGAAAAAAGGCAATTTCAAAGGATAAACCCATCAGTAAAACTATTAATACCCAGAAGTCTGAAGTGTTGAACTCAAGTAATTTAATTCCAAATAAACCTCTTAACAATAATACAACCGCTCCGATTGCTATCAAAAGCAAGCCGATAAAACTATTATTCCTTTTCATTTACAAATCCTCCATACGCCGTCGGCTTTATTAATTTTCGTATACCTATTATACAGAGCCTATATTTGTTTTGTCTGATAAAATATGTACGAATTAACTCTGACATTTCAGCGAATAATAGGATTGTAAAAATATTGAAATAAGTATAAGGAGTGTTTAGTTGAAAAGGCTTAGCTTAAGGTCAAAAATATTAATCAGTATCGTAACTATATTTATTAACTTATATTGCCTTTTTATATTTACCAATAACTACAAGGCTATTTACTATCCGTCGGACTTAAGAGTTGACCTTAAGATCTTACTGGCTAAGAACAAACTCACCGATTATGACTATTCGCAACTTTTACACCAAACAGGATTGGGAAAGCCGGCAGTTGATGCACTCTTGAATAAAACCGATGGTAAGGAGAAAATCCTTGAATTTCAAGAATACTATTATAGAAAAAATAATATATCTACCGAGAAGATTAACCCTTTTACCAGTCAGGAAACTCTTTTGCTTACTGGTAATCCTCCCGTTAATAACTCCGGCTTGGCACCATTGAAAAATGGAGATATACTGCTGACTAAATCTACCCAAACACTTTTTTGGCGGCATGGCCATTGTGGTATTGTTATCGATGCAGAAAAGGGTATTAGTCTCGAATCTCTGGAACCTGGCACAGTCAGTATGAAACAGGACCTTTCCAAGTGGCAGTATTATCCTACTCTCAAAATACTAAGGTTAAAAAATGTTGATGAAAAAATTCTTGATCAGATTGTTAAATACTCAGAGACAAACCTGTTAGGTAAGAAATATGATATTCTCGCAGCGAAATTTCACAAGAGTAAGATACCGGAAAACGTTAACTGTTCCCAGATTATTTGGCAGGCTTTTAATAACTTCGGCTATGATCTTGACAGTAATAAAGGAATCATTGTGACTCCCGAAGATATTGCAAAAAGCCCTTTACTTGAAATAGTTCAAGTAAGAGGCTTTGATCCTGATAAAGTATGGTGATGTACTTAAGCTATAAAAGTACATACGGTAAGTATGATTACAGAGGCCATCATTGCCAGGTAGTCAATTCCTTTAAAATGATATTTCTTATAGCCACTGTTTTTCTCTCTGATATTAAAGCCTCTTAGTTCTGCAGATATTGCACTGCCCTCAATTCTTTTAACTGAGGATATCAAAAGAGGAACGCAAAGGGGTAAAACCAACTTAACTTTTTTTATAGGATTACTAGTATCGAATTGAACGCCTCGTGCAGTTTGGGCTTCAATTATTCCATTCATTTCGTTTTCAAATATTGGGATAAATCTCAGAGCCGTAATGAAAGCGAAGGTATACTTATAAGGGATATGAAGTTTTTGTACAAATACGTTGGTTAAATCACTCATTTTTGTAACAGTAAGTATAAGAACCAACGGCATTGTGGCTCCTACCAGCCTTAATACCAGCAGAACTGAAAATTCCAAGCCGGTGTCGGTGACTATCAAATTGAGCGGAAGATCCAGTATCACATTTCCTGTACGAATAAAGAATATTTGGAGTAAAAAAAGTACTATACCTATTTTCAGTAAGGTTTTTAACAGTGAAAAAGCTTTTTTAGCAATACCTGCCGCTCCTGCAATTATAAGGTTTATAGCAATAATGCCCAGAGCCACAAATATGTGGCTGCTGACAAAACTGCTCAGACAAAGTAAAAACGCCAGCAGCATTTTAGTCAGCGGATTTAATCTATGTATAATTGTTGTTCCCTGGGAGTACTCCAGCATTCCTTTCATATTAACCTCCGAAGCCCATTAGGGCTTTGAGCCGACATAGCGGCCACAAAATGTAATGAAAATTTAAATCCTTTACCGCTATACGGCGAATAAAGGAGGTTAATTGGCCATGCGCGTTTTTAAAGTATTCAACTCAAACTCATTACTTCAAATAAGTATTATAAATACTTTGAATATGTCGCGCGGCCATAAATTCATAGGTTAGTTTGGAAGATGAGCCTTAGTGAAGTCTTTCAAGCTAACCTCCTCAAGTATGGCTTTCTATTCTGTCGGTCATCTCCTCTACCGACAGTACTCCGTCAAAAGCTTTTCCGAGCCTTATTCCCAACTGTGCTATCTGAGGAGGAGCCAGAGAGGTTCTACGCAATACTGAATCATTGGTCATAACATATTTACATTCTCCATCAGCCAGTACTCCCCTGTCTCCTATTACTATAACTCGATTGGCAAAGTCAGAAACCAGCTCCATATCGTGGCAAACCATTATTACTGTTGTACCTTTCGAATTTAGCGCCTTAATTACTTCCATTATTTGCATGCATTCCTTGTAGTCCAACCCAGTTGTCGGTTCGTCCAACACCATTATCCTTGGTTTCAGAGCTAAAACAGAGGCAAGTGCAACTTTTTGCCTTTCACCCCTACTCAGTGAGAATGGATCTTTATCGGCTACAAAACCAAAGTTTTCTATAGTAGTCTGACATCTTTGTTCAATTTCAGCCTTGTCCTTAAGGACACATCTTAAGCCGAATTCGATTTCAGCCTTAACGGTATTACGACAGATCTGCCTGTCGGGATTCTGGAAGAGAAAACCCACATGAGAAGCCAGTTCGCTGGTTTTAGCCACATTTGTGTCTAGTCCGTCTACAATTACTGTCCCTGAGGTAGGTTTTAAAAGACCGTTGAAAAGCTTCATCAAAGTAGTTTTACCTGCTCCATTTCGGCCAACTATTGCGATGAACTCACCATCATTTATAGTTAAATTAATATTCTCCAGAATATTCTCTTTATAATAAGCAAAACATATGTTCTTAAATTCAATCAAGGGAAACCCTCCTAAACAATACCGGACCATTCAAAATATAATTAATATTTTGATCCGGTCCGATTATTACTTAATTATACTTTTGACCATTACTTCAGCTTCATTAATATTTACAGGTACCGGCCCTTGATAAAGGTTTTTTCCCATCAAGCTATTAGCGAGAGAAGCAACTCTGGGGCAGTTAACTCCAATATCCAGGAGTTTTGACGTATCCCTTACTACTTCTCGTGGTGAGCCGTCAAGGTAGATGCTGCCTTCATTAAATATAAGCATACGCTTGGAAAATTCGCTTAACAGCATAATCTTCTGTTCTACCACTATTACCGTAATACCCATCTTCTCATTCAGCATCCTGAGCATAGTGAATATCTGCTCACTGCTCTGAGGGTCAAGTTCTGCAGTCGGCTCGTCAAGAACCAGAATATCCGGCATCAGACATACAACTGCACAAATGGCTACCTTTTGCTTTTGGCCACCACTCAGAGTACTGATGTTTCTATGCCTCAAGTCCTCTATTCCAACCAATTTCAGAATATCGGTAATTCTTGTTTCTATTTCGTCGTGGGGAACACCAAAGTTTTCAAGACCAAAAAGCAGCTCATCCTCAACTACCGAGGAAACCATTTGTCCGTCAATATCCTGAAATACACTTCCAACACTCAAAGACAACTCGGAAGGAGATGACTCAACGGTGTCTTTTCCATTCACAATTACTTCTCCGTAGAAATCTCCTTCAAAGTGATGAGGAATAACTCCATTAATTGCATAGGTAAAAGTAGATTTCCCTGCTCCGCTGTTACCTATTACTCCAATAAAATCTCCCTTGTCAATTTTCAGATTGATTCCGTTTAATGCGTTTTTCTCTCCATTTTTATACTTAAACGAAAAATTCTTAAACTCTATCATTCTTATCTCCGTTCCCATTGTTTAACGAGTAAGTCATGACGGAGTCTAACTTTTTAATCATTCTTACCACGTCCTAATGCAAGTTTTAATGGTATGTAAAGTACCTGTACTATTATTGAATTAACTAAAGCAGTTCCAAGAACAATTGCTAGAAATACTCCCAGAGGAAGAGTCTGAACATTAGCACCTGTATAGAAGGCTGCATAAAGAACTCCTATGAAGGTCATTCCGCTGGCTAAAGTACTTATAAATGTTCCAATTATAGGTCTGAGTGAGAACTTCCCGATTTGAAGCGGTAAATAAACCAATATTGCCATTACAATGGCACCCACAGGTTCACTTATCAGGTTAATATACGGAGTTCCCGGAAATACCTGACAGATAGCACCTGCAATAATACCGATAACAATAGCTTCAAGAAATCTTGGCTTAATCAGCAAAATAGCCAGACAATACATTGCAATGATAAAATTCGGCTTCATACCTGCTGAAAACAATGAACCGACGAAAAACTTAAGAACTGCACCAACTGCCAGTAAGACACCTACAAGAATAATGTCTGAGATTGAAAGTCCAGCTTTCTTTTCTTTAACCACAACTCTTTTTTGGACTGTTGTTTCCATATAAAAAAACCTCCACAAAATATATTATTAGTAGAGGTTTGAAGTTCATTTTCGTATTAACCCAATTTAGCAGAAGAATATACTACCTACTTAAACTAAAAGCAAAAAGCAAAAAGTACAAATCTACCACTACGTGAGGATATGATGCTCACGGTTTACTCATCTCATCTAATCTCTTCTAATCTCTTCTCGTCTCTACTTGTTAAGAATATAGCATCAAATGGCTGGCTTTGTCAATAATTATTTAATTGCCTTCGATTTATCTTATGAACAGTTTTGAATAATAATTTTTATCCAGTATTTTTGTTGAATAGGCAAATTTGTTACTGACCTGTTTGGATATTTGAGATTTATAGTCCTTTAACAATGAAGTATCAGTTTGCCCGTCAACAGGTATAAGTTTCCTTTGTTTGGAATTGTAACGGGCTTTATCGGTAAGCCAGCTCCAATTTGAGAAAACAACCAGAGGCGGTGCATCTGATAATATATCCCTACCCATAAGCAGTCTTGAATCATAATCGACTCCCAATAAATTTGACAGGGTTGGTAGTATATCCATACTGGAACAGGGCTTATCTACCTTCACGGCTGTCATACCCTTTGACCACAGTAGAAATATTCCTTTGTACAATTCAAAATTTTCTTCAATTTTATGTCCGGCCAGCTCTTCTATTTCGTTTAATGTAAGGCCATAAGGGTAATGATCCGGGCTGATTGCTATCAAAGTGTCTTCTGCCTTTCCGGCTATTTCAAGTCTTGAAATCAATTCACCCATTGCTCTGTCAAATTCAATCTGACAAGCTAAATATGCTTTAACATGCTCGGAATATGGAAGGTCTTTAACATAAGCCTTATTTTTAGCTGCCATTGCATTCCCTCCAAAGGTATATTGGAGATGTCCGCTAACTGTCATGTAGTAGGTATGAAATGGTTCAGCACCAAGATATTCGTCGGTTGTCTTTTCTATCATCTCCACATCGGATTCAGGCCAGTTCTTCTCCATATTAAGGCCATGCCCTACAGCCTTGAAATCATAACCCATATTAGGATGGGATACATCTCTGTGATAATATGTGTAGGAGTGGTTATGATAGGCTTTGGTGCCATACCCCAGCTCCCTTAACTGGTTCCCCAGGCAAAACGGCATATGGTTCTTACCCGAAACATAAAAGCTCCAGACCCCCGACTTTGGTACAAGCGAGTTACAGGCAACAAATTCTCCGTCGGAGGTACTTACTCCCCATATTGGCGTATAAAAATCAGTGAATTGAAAGCCTTCCTGTGACATTTTATACAGAGTTGGTGTAAGGTCCTTGCTAACTGCATAGGGCGAAAATCCTTCAGCAGTTATAAGAACAAGGTTCTTTCCCTTGAACTTTCCTGTATACTCGTTCTTATTTGTGGGTTCAATATTTTTAAAGTACTTATGCATAGCTTTAATCTGAGGATCAGATTCTTCAGCAATATGTTTGTCAAAATCAATATTAAGAATATTAGCTTTAAAGTCTATTTTTTCTGCTGTAGGATTAATGCCAGGCTTAATGATTTCTCCACCGGTTTTATCTGATTGCAAAAGATTTGATTCATCCTTAGCATTACCTATATTCTCTTGTGAATACCCACCTTTATACTCCTTTGAATCCTCTCCTGCAGACTCCTGTATATACTCGTTATTATCATCTGTATTATTATCATCACTGCTTTTATCGCCTGTGGCATCAAAGCCGAACAGCAAATGTTTAACATCAAGTCTTGTTGTGGTAAGCAGACCAAACTTGTCTACAGACAAGTCAGGTATTATAGCTTCTGAATAAAGGAAGCGGGTGCTGAGTTCCCCACTGTCATCATATAACACTATAAAAGTGGAAAGTATTTGAATCGACAATGTTATACCTATAATTATACCTTTAAAGCTCCATACTGTTTTATCTGATGGTATCAGTTTATTTCCGAAAATAATCAAAAAAGCCAATGGAAGCAGTAAAAAAATAATCGGTATTATGTTCTTTCCTATGGCCGTAAAAATTTCACGCCAGAACTGTAGTACCTGCCCGGCTCCATTTAGAGAGAACAATGCAAAAAATGTGGTAAATATATGGTAATAAACAATCTGTACCAGATAAATCAGAGTTACCCCTGCTGTTAATACTACTGAAACAATTCTGTTTATTTTACGTTTTGAAAAGGTTGATAAAATGTAGAATAAGAGCCCGGCTGGAATTGAAAAAAGTAAAATGTAAATAAATCCAGCATTAAAAAGGGTTTTAAATAATGCTATCTTAAAGACTATTTCCAGATAGATTATTGTTAACGGGTAAAACAAAAAGAACCTATATAAGAATAAAACCAGTCCTGTAGTTTTTAATAGTACAGTAATCTTCTTCATCAGTCCCTGAAGATTGGCTTTTACATTAGGTAACCTTGTTAATATGAAATTCTTAAAATAAAAAAGAAACTTTTCTCTTTTACTATTTAAAACTGTAGTGATTTGGTTCTCTTTCACAAAGTATACTTCCTATCTTAACAATATATTAGGTATATTATTAATTAATATAAAAGAATATAACAATACAAATATATTAATAACGATATAACAATTGTATATAAACAGCTATATTCAAATTATTATTAACTAAGCTGTCAAATATTCAAGTAGTAGAAAATAAATTTATGTAAAAATTAATTTTCCGGGAACATACTGCCAAATATGTTCCCGGAAAATTATCTGCCCTTATGTTTTTCCTTCTTCTTCTGCTGCTTCATTTCAAATTTCAACTGCTTTTCTTCTTCTGTTCGCAGTTTTCTATCTGCTTTGCGTTGAACAACCTTCTGTTCATGCTGAAGTTTCAAAGCCTGCTGAGCTTTGGTACCTACGCCGGTTTGTGAAAGCTGTTTATTAATTGATCGTTGCATCCGCTTAGGATTGATTTTGTGCTCTTCCTTGGTCTCAGCCTCGATTGGAGGACTAAACCTCAGACCTCCCCAATTCTCAAGAAGAAAATAAAAAACTTCGTAATCTTTGGGTTCTTCTCCAAAAACAGTTTTACATACCTCCAGCAGATTTCCATACCTTCGTTCATAAACGCAAACCCAAAAAGGGTCATCAAAATAAACAGTAATATTGCCTCTTACTTCCATAAAAAACCCTCCTATTTATTTGTTGAACAAAGAACGGACAACCTTAGGAGGCAGGTTACTGACAGCATTTCCCCGCATATTGGAAAATAGAAAAATACTGCGTCTGGACTACCAACCAGAACTGTGTTTTTATCTCTGCATGTATAATTTTATGATAAAAAAAGTACAATTACAATATATTTAAGTCTTTGTATGAATTACCATACCCTCATTAATTTATTTCTTTTTGCCCTCCAGGAAATATGTAGCCTCCATATCTGCTGTATTTAGTGCGAATGCCAGAGGAAATTGTTCAAAAGCATCTCCGACATTTCGTTTGTCCTCGACACCTGAAAAACCCATATGATATCTGATTGCAAAAGCTTCTTCCCTTGTGAGCTTCATAAAACCTGTAATTATATAAACTGACTTTTCTCCGTGCCCATAAGGCAATTTATCATCGTATTCATAGGTGGGAACGCTCTGCCAAACACCGTTCTCATCTTTAACGTTTCTTGTACCAACCCTGTAACAGTTAATCTTGCACAAATCATGAAGTAAAGCAACGATTGCAATACTCTCAGGGTCATACTCCAGGTGATAAACCTGTTTCACTCTGTCTCTGGAAAGGTAATCTTTTAGACACTCATAGACATTAATGCTATGCTCGGCAAGTCCACCCTCATAAGCGCCGTGAAATCTTGTACTGGCCGGAGCCGTGAAGAAATCACTGGATTTGGACAATAAATATTCCAGAAGCTTATCCGAACCTTCTCTCTGAATGTATGTATTATATATTTCAAGATATTGCTCCTTAAACCCCATATTAACCTCCATCTGCGTTATAACACTTGACTTACCTGACATACTTGACATAGTTTAATCCTATTTATATATTATATCTCACATATTCGGGCATATCAATTGAGTGGGATATTGAACGACAAGTATTAAGATCAAAGATCTATGATCTTAGAAGAAAATAAATAACGCCCTCAAGGCGAGGACGTTTTGTCATATTTATACATTAATTATGCTGCAGTACTATGATACTTATGTATCTTCACTGCTTTTGAATTTGTTACTTAGGCTGTTCATTTAGGGGAAGCTCACTTATATGGTAAGTTATGCATTTAGATGCCCTTGTTATTTTAGTGCTTTTGCTTGCAGGTTTCTCTGCTGAAGTCTCCTTAACTGTTCTGATACGGCCTGTCTTGCTGACTTTTGCCGTAGAAGCTGCTTTTACCAGTTTGTTACTGCATTTCTTATTAGTACAACTTCCGTTAATCATAACGGATCCACACTTACAAAATTCTGCCATTCTGTTCATCCCTTCGATAGTTTTGAAATACTAGTATACCATAAAAGGTTGACATTTATACAGAATTATTTTTTAGGTAAAACTAATTTTTTGAAATATTCATAGGCTTCCTGAGAATCAGGATGATAAAAAGGGACATTATCTTTACCGGAATTCAAATTCTCAAGGTAGTATAAAATTGCTGCTTCTTTTGAGCTATTTAAGGCATCTTTAATCTTGATTGCCAATTCCCTGTAGCCAGCTTCCTTCCAGCTCATTTTATCGGCAGAAACACTTCTACTTCAATATTACGAGGATTTTTCCGTGAAGTGGTATGATATCTTATAGCATCAAGTATCTCTAAATTACTTATTTTGAATACCTTTTCAGCTAAAAAACGTGATACTTTTTGATGCACAATGGAAGGCATTCTCTTTTCTCCCTCCAATAAACTAATATCATTATCTTGGCAGAAACTAACAACATCTTCTTTTTCTACTATCTGTCCAAGGTCATGACAATAACAGGCTATTAAGCTACCGTCCTCAATATGCCCGGTTAAATTTCTTAAGTAATTCAATTCTTCAACAACATCCAGCGTGTGTTTATATACATCTATTCTATTATGGAATGAAAAATATTCTTTAACATCACGTTGGATATCTCCGGTAGTACGAAAATCAACATAGTTTCTCATAAGAATACTTCTTTACTGTTAATTAAATTCGAGACTTTTCATAGTTATAAGGGACACTTGTTCCAGCTACTACATCTTCTATTTTTTCTATAATATGCCAATCATCCATATTACTTTGATGAATGAAATCCATTGGTGGTATAGCTCTAACATTTTCAAATTCAATGAGACACAGACATTTTTTGTACCATCTTTCCCTTTGCTTATCTGATAAACTGAGCTTATTTTGATTCTCTTCGATAATCCGGTCTATTTCTTCATCTGTCAGCTTAATATAGTTCTGTACATCTGAAGCAGTTGCTGTTGCAGAAATCTTCTTGGAACCTCTTTTCATAAAATACAATGTCTCACCTTTAAATACCCGGCTATGAGGTATCTTTCTCCCCGCTGCTCCTCTGATAATCATTGTTTTACTTCCATCAAGTATTTTATCTATGACTTTCTCTTTGTCATCACAATATACAACGTGTACCATTTTTTCGATCTCCATTCTAAATGTTATGCTTTTCTGATAGAATGTTATGCTTTCCTGACAATTGGAAGCCAGGCTTCACATCTATAATCAGGCTGACGCTGATCACCTTCAGAATAAACCTCTATATCAGGTGCATTAGCATATTCATACCCCGATGCCGGAAGCCACTCGGTAACAATACGTCTTTGAAGTTCCTGAAGTGCTTCGGGCAGAGGTCCGATACATTCAAATATTGCCCACGTACATTCTGGAACAATGAACTCGTACATTTCATCAGGAACCTCCTTATCGGTAGCAACGGCAATATAGTAATCAAAATCCGCACCATTCATACAAGCACTAACCCCTAAAAGTCCTAAGGGTTCCTTGTTTAATAATGAGACTATGCCAGGTATCTGACCGCCTTCGGTTGTTTTCTGCCAGAATTTTGGAACCTCTGCGAAATTCTCTTCAATATTAATTCTGAAGTGTTTCTTTACCCCAACAATCCTAAATGCTTCTTTCTTAACTATTCTGTAGTTCATTTCAGCTTCTCCTTTTACGGTGAGTTTGAAGCTGATCGGAGGGAACGCTTTAAGCTGAGCACCTGTACTTCTTGCCTCTGAAGGCGCCATACCGTGTACACTCCTGAAGGCACGTGTAAATGCAGTTGGTGAATCATATCCGTATTTCAATGCAATATCAATAATTTTTACATTTTGACTTTGCAGTTCAAAAGCTGCACAGGTCATTTTTCTACGCCTTATGTATTCCGATAAAGGGATATCAGCTATATAAGAAAACATCCTTTGGAAGTGAAAGGCCGAACAACATGCTATTTCAGCTACTTTCTCAATTTCAAATCCACCTTCCAAATGGTCTTCAATATAATTAATAGCCTTGTTTAATTGCTCAATCCATTCCACTCGATCTACTCCTTACCAGAAAGTATAGCTTTATGATTAGTCTAAATCCTCTCTTTTTTTGCACGAAATTGCGAGGTGTTAATATGCTTAAAAGTACAACTATATGTCAGAGAATATTTTTAGGATTAGTTAATACTGGTTAGTCACAGCTTATTACATTACCAAAAGCCGCAAATCATAGATCTACGGCTTTTTCTGGAGCTGGTGGCGAGAATTGAACTCGCAACCTGCGGTTTACGATACCGCTGCTCTGCCATTGAGCCACACCAGCATATTTGATAGCAGGACTTCTAACCTTATCTCTAAATTTATATTAATATCGGTTCCAGTTACTTGTAAAAATATTTATATTACCCTGCAAAGCCTATTTTAGCACTACCATTTTAGAAATTCAATCCAAACTTACTACTTCAACACCTATAAATACGTATTCATCTGAATACATGCATTGTAACTATCGAATAGGAGGTAGCTGATTATTTCAGCTACCGACCTTTCACACCACCGTACGTACCGTTCGGTATACGGCGGTTCAATAGAATTAACTTACTTTCATGTACTGTTCCAATAAAGATATTAA
>JAEWMS010000019.1 GCA_023393115.1 Bacillota bacterium | reverse complement strand
CTCAAATTCCACAAAATCATAAATTTATAACCGAAAAATCAACAATTTACCAACAATAAATATCAGAGAACAAGAAAGGAGCATCGCTTACTACTTTTTAGTAGTTTTGCGACACCCCCTTTATTTTTTACTGTTAGAATATAAAGGGACTTGAACCCGGGAGGGCTCGAGCCCCTTCATCCGTACAAAACAAAGTAGCTTAAATAATATTCCATATATGTATTTACTCATATTCTTGTGTAACCTCTCATGGCAAACTATATGTCCTAAAAATATACTATTTAGCTTTCTCTCGGGACCTAATAAAATACTGGTATTTCTTCGACCTAATATCCTACAAGTATGAAATTAAAGTGTTTATTGACTATTATTAGGTGAACATTTATCCATCTCAATATAGCACATAAGCGCAAAAACTCTTTCCAAAATGCTGCCCTACTGGTATAATTCTACTGTATAATAATTAAACTATTGGGGGTACAGTATTTTGATGCAGATTACGAGACGTATATCTTTTGTTATAGTTTTTTGTTACATAATTGCTGCTTCATTTACTATCCAGTGTTACGGAGCCTCTGAAAATTCTATAATCGATAATGGTACTTTACAAAAAAGTAATACATCTGATACATCAAATTCCCAACAAAGTGTTGATAAAACTGATAAACCAACCAATCCATCCAATGAGAAGTCTACCGATTCCTGTACCAAAACTGACAACGGAACTACAAATAAAACTACTGACAATACTGTAGATAAAGCTGATGATGAAACTGCGGACAAAACAGCTGATGAAACTGCCACTGAACCCTCTGTTGAATCCAATAACTCTACAGAGGCTAATCCCAAGTCAAGTTCAACCACATCTACTGAATCAGAAGCTAAAGATGAGGATGCAGAAAAAAACCAAGAGGATTTATGGTACAGAAAGCAAAATCCTATGAAAAAAGAGCATCAAAAGCTTCTTTGGGAGTATTGTAAGAAGAGGGACCTGAGCTATATTGATATGCTTGCTCTCATATATACTGAGAGTAATTTTAACGAAAAGTGCACTACCGGTAAGCACCACGGATATTTCCAAATAAGCACAGGCAATTGTGCTAACCTGGCAAAAACCTTAAATACAAAGAATGAGCCTCTTAACGGTACAATCAACATTAACTGGGGAACCGCTATGTACAGCGATATACTCGCAGATAAACGCGTTAAGGACCTTGAAGGCAAGAAAAAAAGGGATGTGGCCTTGTCCATCTACCAAAGGGGAACCGGCGGATATGATAAATATGGTATAAATAAGAACTTTCTTAAGGTATACTATAAAAAATGGGATAAAGTTAATGAATGGTTTACAGCCAAGAAATAAATGATAATTGGTTAAGTTATAATAATTATTTACATTTCAAGAATTCTCTGTCTATACGCATTCATAGTAGTCTCACCCAGTTTATCCATCATGCGGTAATTTGCAACAGCACCAACCGCAGCACCGATTACAGGAACCAGCTGAAGCATCTTTGTCAGATCAATATAGTCTCTGTATTCCTGCTGGAAGGTTCTCCAGTCAAAGGAATTAATGTCCTCGGGAAGGGCGTCAGAAAAGTTTTTCCAATCCAAAACCTGCAAATATATTTCTCTGGTTCTTTGCTGACTTGAAAATGCCAGCTGGAAAATATATAAGACAAATAACCGTTCCTTATAATTCTTAACATCGAATCCATATATGGCGGCTGCATCAAATAAAAACTTTAGCTTAATACTAAGAAGTATAGGGAAGTCGACCATTCCCAGAAATATTCCACCTGAGCCTGTCCAGGCCCCGCTTACGGCAGCAGTTTTTTTGTAGGAACTGATTTTATCACGTATACGTTGTTCACGAAATTCCAAAGGGGAATTAACCGTTGGTGTTTCGGAGGTTATTTCAGAGCCGAATAAAACTGCCCTGACCATACCCTTGATGGTTTCAGTAACCACTTGATGAGCTTTTTCCGGGATAAACCCGTTTATTTTATTCTGTATTCCCTTACTGAGTCGCCCAGTCATGGAAGGCGGTTTAAGCATAGTTTGCTGCCATGCTTTTAATTCACATAATGCAAATTCTTCATAACTATTCATATTGTACCTCAATGTTTTATTAAACATATAATTTGACTTTACACTACTTTTTATTAAGTAATAAATACCTTTGCATATTATACGCCGGTTATTTTGATTTGTTCGAATACTTCAGTAACATACGAAAATGTGAAATGGCATCATACATTTTCTTGAGAAGTGATGTCCGATTGATTATAATAAAGTATATTCTTATTGGAGGAAATTACATCATGAAAAAAGAAGGAAAAAGCTTGGCAGAAAATGTTGCTGACGACATTCTTTCAATGATAACCATAGACAAAAAATATACAGCCGGAGATAAGCTGCCAAATGAAAATGAGTTATCATTAGAACTGCAGATAAGTCGTACTACCCTGCGTGAAGCAATACGAATATTAGTAGCTCACAATGTTCTGGAAATCAGGCGGGGAAAAGGAACTTTCATAAAAGATAGTGGCAATTTGGATGGGGGCTTTGATTTATCATCCTTGGCATATTTAAAACCTGATGTAAGAGATTTGTATGAAATGCGTCTGATTTTTGAACCCCAAGCTGCTTACTATGCAGCAAAAAGGGCAACAGACAAAGAACTTGAAAGAATTATAAAGTATGGCAGACTTGAAGAGGAATTAATTTTAAAAAATCAGGATAGAACAGAAGCTGAGCAGGCTTTTCATAAATCCATAGCCAAAGCAACTCATAACGAATTTATGAATAGATTAATTCCCATACTATATCAGGCCATTGATAAAGGAGTATACCTTTCTGATAAGAATGATGAAATAGTTAAGAATACCTTGAATGACCATCGGATGATTATGGAATTCTTAACACAAAGAGACGCTGAAGGTGCAAAAACAGCCATGAAGCTCCATATAATTCATGCCATGAGAGGCTTTGGAATTAATGAAGATTAAGAATTTAACAAACCCCGAAGACGAAACGCATAAATAGTTTTGTCTTCGGTTTTTTTATTAACATGTTGTTATACGGGTTATAATAAAATGTATATTAAATTAATTGACATATGACATCATACAATGTATTATGTTGTAATACAACTAATATATTAAGTGAGACTAACTATATGAAGTCAATAGAGAATAAGTAAAAAGTATATTATTTTTAAATAAAATTGTACATTGAAAACTGCATGACAAATAGAGCACCCTTTTGGCTGCTTAAAAAATTATGAAAGCAT
>JAEWMS010000086.1 GCA_023393115.1 Bacillota bacterium | reverse complement strand
CACAAGATCTCTTAAACCTTTTGAGAGCACTATCCAAAGACTCATTCTCTTTAACTCTTACTTCAGACACACAACTTCCCTCCCTCCGATGGTAACAATTGTGCCGGGAATAAGCCGTAGTATTTTTAATACTATAGGGAATCAAGCTAAATACAGCACACAGTATATTATATATTAATTTTCAAAAAAGTGTCAACATTTATTTATAAAAGTAAGACAAGTTACAATATTTTAGTACCCAGCGATTTTCCGCCTACAAGGTGATAGTGAAGGTGGAAAACAGTCTGCCCCGCATCTGCCCCGCAATTGTTTATTAGTCTGTATCCGCTCTCTGCTATTCCCAACTGTTTTGCTATTTCATTTGCTGCAAGATGTATATCCTTCATTATTCCAACATTCTCTGCAGTTAATTCATTATGTGAAGCAATATGCTCTTTCGGGACGATAAGCACATGAACAGGTGCCTCCGGATTTATATCATGAAACGCATACACTTTATCTGTTTCATAGACCGACTTTGATGGGATTTCCCTGTTTATGATTTTACAAAAAATACAATCGCTCATTTTTCTACCTCCATACTTAAACCTGTAGGAGCAGTCTCAGCTTTAAAGATTCTTCTGAAACTGCTCTGATAAATAATATTTAACTATTTTATTTGTCCCTCTATTACAGGAATTGCAGCCTTTAGAGCATCATTTATCTTAGCTGCATCCTTGCCGCCTGCCTGAGCCATATCCGGACGTCCGCCACCGCCGCCACCGGCCACTTTTGCAACTTCCTTAATAATATTTCCAGAATGAATACCCTTTGCCAATAGGTCTTTAGTGGCTGTGACAATAAAGGTTACCTTGTCTCCATAGCTGGAACCCAGTACTACAACACCAGACTCAAGTTTATTTTTTAGCATGTCACCGGTATTTCTTAGTCCGTCTATATCAAGAGTATCAAATCGTGCTGTTACAACTTTTACACCCTTGACTTCTACTGCTTTTGCAAGAATATCATCAGCTTCACCGCTTACAAGTTTATTTCGGAGCTGTTCGATTTCCTTTTCAGCATTCTTGAGCTCCTGTCCGAGAGCTTCAACCTTCTTAAGGCTATCCTGTGGTGAAGCCTTCAGAGCTTGTGAAACCTCGTTAAGCATACTTTCCTTCTCTGCATAGTATTGTATTGCTGCTTCACCTGTTAGGGCTTCCAATCTTCTTACACCGGCAGCTACACCGCTTTCACCAAATATCTTAACCAACCCTGCCTGGGCAGTATTCTTCAAGTGGGTGCCCCCGCAGAATTCTATACTGTAATCTTCAACTTTTACCACTCTAACAGTGTTCCCGTATTTCTCACCGAATAAAGCCATTGCTCCCAGCTTCTTGGCTTCATCAATCGGCATTTCCCTGACATCAACCTCCATACTTTCAAGTATGGCCTGATTTGTCAAATCCTCAACCTTCTTTAACTCCTCAGCAGTCATGGCTGAGAAATGGCTGAAGTCAAATCTGAGTTTATTGGGTTCAACAAGTGAACCTGCCTGATGGACATGATCTCCGAGTACAGTTCTCAATGCCTTATGCAAAAGGTGAGTAGTAGTGTGGTTTCTGCATATGGCCATCCTTCTCTTGGTATCTATTTCAGCTTTGCACAGACTACCTGTTTCAATCAAACCGCTTTCAACAATACCGGAATGCAGGTATTTCCCATCAGCAGTTTTAGTACAGTTATTTATACTAATCTTACCGTTCTCAGTTGATATGATACCGGTATCCCCAACCTGTCCGCCGCTCTCGGCATAGAAGGAGGTCTTATCAAGTATTACAGTAACCTCATCACCTTCCTGAGCAGTTTCTGAGATTTCACCATCCTTTACAATGTAGAGAATCTTAGCATCAACTATGGTTTCTTCATAGCCTGTGAAGGTGGTTTTAAGGCTCTTGTCCAGCTTGTCGAAAACACTGTCGGCCCAGGCAGAAGTATCTTTACTGTTATGGGCATCCCTTGCCTTTTTCTTTTGAGCATCCATTTCCTTTTTAAAGCCGTCCTCATCTATTCCAAGGCCATTTTCCTCAGCTATTTCTCTTGTAAGATCAAGAGGGAAACCGTAGGTGTCATGGAGCTTAAATACCATTTCACCCGGAAGGACTGTCTGCTTCTTTTCTTTGATTTCAGAAATAAACTCATTGAGTATAACTATTCCTTGATCAACTGTTGCTTCAAAACGTTCCTCTTCAATTCTTATTACTTTCTTAATATAATCTGCCTTTTCTGCAAGCTCCGGATATGCCTCTTTGGACTCGTTTATTACAACCATTGCAACATCATAGAGGAAGGGCTTGTTAATACTCAGAAGTCTGCCGTGTCTTGCTGCCCTTCTAAGAAGTCTTCTAAGTACATAGCCTCTTCCTTCATTTGAAGGAAGTACACCGTCACAAACCATCATTGTTGTGCTTCTGATATGGTCTGTTATTACACGTATTGAGATATCTGTTTTTTCAGACTTTTTATACTCGACGCCGGCGATTTTACAAATATAATTTAATATGTTGAGAACGGTGTCAACTTCAAAAAGGTTGTCTACACCCTGAGAAATACAAGCCAGTCTTTCCAGACCCATACCTGTATCAATATTTGGGTGTGACAATCTTGTATAGTTACCCTGCTCGTCTTTATTAAACTGTGTAAATACATTATTCCAGAACTCAACGTAGCGGTCACACTCACAGCCCACTTTACAATCCGGGCTGCCGCAGCCTTTTTCAGGACCTCTGTCAAAATATATTTCAGAACAAGGACCACAAGGACCTGTACCGTGCTCCCAGAAATTATCCTTCTTTCCCATTCTTACTATTCTTTCAGGAGGCAAGCCGATATCCTTATTCCAGATCTCAAAGGCCTCGTCATCGTCTTCATAAATTGTAACCCAAAGCTTGTCAACAGGCATTTTCAGATCCTGTGTACAGAACTCCCATGCCCATGGAATAGCTTCCTTTTTGAAATAGTCACCAAAGGAAAAGTTACCCAGCATCTCAAAATAAGTACCGTGGCGGGCTGTTTTGCCCACATTCTCTATATCAGGAGTTCTTATACATTTCTGACAGGTAGTAACCCTTTTTCTAGGGGGTTCTTCCTGGCCAGTAAAATACGGTTTTAACGGAGCCATTCCTGAGTTAATAAGCAAAAGGCTCGGGTCATTTTTAGGTACTAAAGGTGCACTTGCCATTCTTAAATGGCCCTTGCTTTCAAAAAAGCTGAGATAACGTTCTCTAAGCTCATTTAATCCTAATTTCTGCATCTAATCCTCCATTCCGCTGCAATGCAGCGATAAAATTATGATCGGAAAAATTATCGTTTCCTATACAACAAAAAATTTATACTCCTAAACAATAAAAAAACCCCCATCCCAAAGTCAATTGCTATACTGTAAATAGTAATTGATTTAAAAGGGACGAGAGACATTCTCACGCGGTACCACCCTAATTCCCCTGATCGGGGCTCTTAGATTAACGTTAACGCCGTTTATACGTCCTGTCTTTTTACCGACAGAAAGCTCAGGAACTGCTTCACCATATACCCGGTAAGAGCTCTCACCAGCCGCTCCCTCTCTGAAACCTCAAGTATAACACTACTTCTTTCCTTCATTGCCATTCACAAAAAATTATATACAATCCTGTAATATCATGTCAAGCGTCATTTAGATAATATAAGCACTGCTACAATCTGGCTGTTTACCAGTATCTCGCGATTCATTAAGATACTACTATGCTAATTATAGCCGTTCCGTCAGTTAACTATACTGCCTGTAAACACACTTTACCGCCGGATAAAATCAATCAGGTCCATAGGTTTGGAAAGTAAAACCTGAGCACCATATTCCTCCAGTTCTTCCCTGCTTCTGAAGCCCCATAATGCTCCGGCGGCATACATTCCAGCTTTTCTTGCAGCTTCCATATCTCCGCCCGAGTCACCAAGATAAATAACTTCCGAAGGACTGGCACCCATCAGCTCAGCCGCTTCAAGCAATGCTGCCGGGTCAGGTTTTCTTGGTATTCCTTCCCTCTCCCCGAATACCACCTGAAAATAGTCGGCTCCGAGAATCTTTTCTACTATTTCAATTGTTGGCTTTTGAGGTTTATTTGAACAAACACCCATTTTGAGCCCTAGTTCCCTGAGGCTGCTAAGCATTTTCACCGTATTATCATATGGTCTTGTTTTATTGATGTAATTTCTACTATAAATAATTCTGTATTCAGCCAGTATATTTTCAAGCACCGAGTCAGGCGTATCTGTTGGAGCTGCATTTTTAATCAGCTGTCTTACACCATTACCGATAAATTTCTTATATGCAGCTGTGGGATGACTGCTATAGCCGTATTTTGTAAGTGCTTCATTGGCACTGTCTGCCAAATCCTCAAGTGAGTCAATAAGTGTTCCATCCAAATCAAATATTACTGCGTTAAAATCCATAATAAATGCCCCCAGTGCTATGTTGTACAAATACAAATAAATAAGTAATTCAACCAACCACAAGTATATTATATATAGTAATGCCAGTCAATTTGAGTTGTTTTATTTATTTTACCTGAATATATGTCCGGCATTATGAACATGCTAATTTTAATTGATTCATTTGTCATATTTATGTATAATTACTTACAAATAAAAGCTTTTCAAGTTTAGTTTGATAAAGTATTACTTTACTTGTGAGTTCATTATAACGAATAGGTTATTATAGACTCGTTATATGTTGGTTTAAATAAAATTGGCACGGGCAATGAATTAAGATTTATCCCACCCATGCCGGAAATGGAGATAAATATGAATGTTATTGAAGGTGGAGTAACAGCTCCAAAAGGATTTACAGCTGCCGGTGTAGCTTGTGGAATCAAGAAGAATAATAATAAAGACCTTGCTATTGTCTGCTCTGAAGATAATGCGGTTGCTTCTGGAGTATTTACTACCAATGTTGTTAAAGGACACTCTCTTCAGTTATCAATGGAACATATAAAAAACGGAATAGCAAGAGCAATTGTAATTAACAGCGGTAACGCTAATGCCTGTGTTGGAGAAACAGGCTATAAGGATGCCAAGGAAATGACTGTACTTACTGCAGAACTGCTCCAATGTGAACCCGAAGATATTCTGGTTAACTCAACAGGCGTTATAGGTACTAAATTAAATATGCCTTCTGTCAGATCGGGAATCAGATCTGCTGTTAATGTTTTAAGTAAGGATGGCAGTTCGGATGCTGAAGAAGCAATCATGACAACAGATTTATTAAAGAAAGAAATCGCAGTTGAAATAGAAATACAGGGAGAAACCGTTAGAATCGGCGGAATGGCTAAAGGCTCCGGAATGATTCATCCAAATATGGCGACGATGATAGGTATAATAACTACTGATGCAAATATATCTAGAAGTTTGTTGGATAAAGCATTAAAAGCCTGTGTCAAATCTACCTTTAACAGGGTCTCTGTTGATGGTGATACAAGTGTATGCGATTCAGTTTTTGTCCTGGCTAATGGGTTTGCCGATAATGACGCCATCGTTAAGGATGACTATGAATATTCGAAATTTGTAGATGCTCTGATGTTTGTCTGTACTTACCTTGCGAGACTTATAGCCAAGGACGGAGAAGGAGCCACAAAACTTGTGGAAATTACGGTTGACGGTGCTGCTGATGAGGAAGATGCCTATAAAGTAATTTGCTCGGTAGCAAAATCCCCCTTGGTAAAAACAGCTATTTTCGGTGAGGATGCCAACTGGGGCAGGATAATTACAGCAGTCGGATATTCCGGTGCCTCCTTTGACCCCAATCTCACCGACATTCAAATTGGAAATGTTCTGGTTTGCAGAAACGGTGCTGCGGTAGATTTTGATGAAGCAGCAGCAAAGCAGCTACTAAAGCAAAAAGAAATCGCAATTAAAATCAATCTAAAAAAAGGTAAGGTATCTGACAGGATGTGGACCTGTGATTTTTCATATGACTATGTAAAAATTAACGGAAGTTACAGAAGCTAACAACAATCTGCATTTTATTACAGAAGTCACCAAAAATAATTGCCGAAAATTTCTTCCGCTGATATAATGTATTTAAAAAGGTGACTAGGGGGGTATTACTGATGTCAACACAATTGGTTTTGTTTAAAGTTAATAATGAGATTTTTGCCATTAGTATCAATCATGTAAATATTATTGAAAAGGTTAGCGATATATACAAAGTACCTGATACACCTGTTTATATTGAAGGGTTGATTAACCTCAGGGGTAAGGTACACACAGTGTTTAACCTAAGAAAAAAATTCGGATATCAGCCAATTGATTTTGACGAAAATACCCGTATTATTATTTTAAATCACGAATCCATGGTCGGTCTTCTGGTAGACGAAGTGTTCGAGATTTTCACTGCAGAAGATTCCGACATAAAACCTGCTCCAGAACTGATTTCAGGTCTTTCAGGCAAGTTCTTCAGCGGAGTTGTTGAGAGAGATGGCAAAATAGTCCTGATTCTTGACCTCGAGAAGCTTTTTGAGAAATAAATGCTGAAATAAAATCAAAACGCCCCGTTCCTACTAAAGGAACGAGGCGTTTTTTGAATGTTAATTTACTTTATTTTTGCTCTTTCGGTATCATAGTTTTCCAAAGGTATATATCCAACTTCCTTTGTCAGGTCAGCTGCATTATCAAGATAAAATTCCACAAATTTCTTAACCTGGGGTTCATTTAATTTTGCTTTATTTATATAAATATAAAGTGGTCTTGATAGTGGAGCATAAGATTTATCCTTAATTGTGTTGAATGTTGGCTCAATGGGACCTTTTCCTGCATCAATCTTAAGTACCTTTAGCTTGTCAGTATTTTCCTCGTAATAAGCAAACCCAAAGTATCCTAGTGCATTTTTATCACCTGCAATACCCTGTACCAATACGTTATCATCTTCACTTGGAGTAAAATCTGTTCTTGATTCCTTTGCTTTTTTATTGATGGCTTCTGTAAAGAACTCAAATGTACCAGAGTCAGTTCCAGGACCGTATAGCTTTATCGGTTCATCAGGCCATGCTGAGTTAACATCTTTCCAGGTCTTAACGGTACTATCCTTAGCCCAAATTTTATTAAGTTCTTCAACAGTAATTGAATCTGCCCATGTATTATCCTTGTTTACCACCACTGAAATTCCATCATATGCTACTTCAAGTTCAACATATTCAATTCCGTTTGCTTTAGCCTTATCTATTTCTTCCTGTTTAATTGTTCTTGATGCGTCACATATATCAATTTCTCCGGCAGTAAACTTTTTCATTCCTCCGCCGGTTCCGGACATTGCAACTGAGACCTCTACTCCGGGCTGTTCATTTTTAAATTCTTCTGCAACCGCCATTGTAATGGGATAAACGGTACTTGAACCATCAATTACAATATTCCCGTTAAGCTTTTCACCTGTGTTGGCTGTACTGGTTGTATTCTTTCCTTCAGCGCTTCCAGTCCCACTGTCGGCATTACTGCCACATGCAGCTAATGTTACTGTTAATGCTACTCCCAAAGCCAAGGAAGTCATTCTTTTTAAAATCGCGGAATTCTTCATTTCGGAACCTCCAAATTATTATTCATTTTTATTATTTCTAGACAAATTGACTTCTATTATTTTTAAGTACTATCTATTTGCCACAACTTCATTATATTATGGGTTTTTAAAGAGAATATTGGGTTCAGGTTAACTATTGTTAATTAGTTATTAAGAAAGATTAACATTCCTTACGTAGTGGATGAAAACTGAAGAGACACAGTATCAACTGCTTTAGCGCAGTGATGCCGTGCCTCTTACCCTAGAAATAATAAGATTATATACTATATCTATTCTATTGTTTTCTGATATTTGTTTCTTAATACAATGGCAATGGCGTTTGTTGTGAGGAGTATTGCTAAAAGTACGATGATACCTGCTGCAGCAAGATCCTTGAACTCTGCCTTTGGAAGACCCATCCAGTAGTATATTTGCAGTGGAAGGGCTGTAAACACCGAGAATACATTGTCCGGAAGCTTTGAAACATATGTTGCAGCTCCTACCATCAGTAGGGGAGCACTTTCACCCAACGCTCTGGACACTGAGAGAATAACTCCTGTAAAGATTCCCGGCAATGCAGAAGGTATTACAATTTTTCTGATAGTCTGCCATTTTGTAGCTCCAAGAGCGTAGGAACCGTGTCTTAAGTACTGTGGTACTGCCTTGATTGCCTCCTGTGAAGATACAATAACTATTGGAAGTACAACCAGTGACATCGTAAGTGCACCTGATAAGATACTCTTCCCGAGGCCCAAAGTTCTGACAAATACCGCCAGACCAAGCAAACCGTACACAATTGAAGGAGTTCCAGAAAGGTTCGATATGTTGATTTTTATAAATTTAGTCAATCTGTTGTTTTTTGCGTATTCTTCAAGATATATGGCTGTACCTAATCCTACAGGTACCGAAAAAACTATTGTCAGAAGAATAATGTTTACACTTCCTACAATACCGGGAAGTATGCCGGCTTTTTTTGGAAATCTTGATGGAAAGTTTGTAAAAAAGGTCTTCGTTATAAAGGGTACTCCCCTTCTTATAATATCGATCAGAAGTATAGCCAATACAATAATACCAATCAATGTAACACAGAAAATTACACCATGGAATATTGAATTTTTAAGTTTTCTATATTTTATATGATTCATGTAAAACCTCCATCTTGCTATATAATTCATGGCTATTCACTGCCTTTTTAATATTCCTTTCTGTACTTATCCACCATGTGATGCGAAAGGATATTGAGTCCCAATGTGATCAAGAATAGCAGCAGACCGACGGCAAAAAGTGAATAGTATCCCACGGTTCCGTGAGGATTATCCCCCTGACTAGCCTGTACAATAAAAGACGTCATGGTCTGTACACTTTCAAGGGGATTAAAAGTAAGGTTTGGTCTCGCTCCGGCAGCAATTGTCACAATCATAGTCTCCCCTATTGCTCTGGAAATTGCCAGAACGAATGATGCAGATATTCCCGAAATTGCGGCAGGAACAACAACTTTTAAAGATGTCTCCATTTTAGTTGAACCTAATGCCAGGGCTCCCTGACGCAAGCTGTCAGGAACCGCCCTTAAAGCATCCTCACTTAGTGAAGAGACCAGCGGTATTGTCATGACGCCAACTGCTAAACTTGCACTCAAAGCATTAAAAATCTCTGTTTGAGGAAGTACATTTTTTAAGAAAGGTGTAATTGTTGTTAGAGCAAAGTATCCGAATACAATGGAAGGTATTCCTGCAAGAACTTCAAGTATGGGCTTAATAACCTTCCTTACCTTTTTGTTTGCATATTCACTAAGATAAATTGCAGTAAACAGGCCAATAGGTATAGATATAACTGCTGAAATTAATGTAATCAAAACAGTTCCGCTTACAAGGGGAAGAACTCCGAACTCAGGATCACTGAACAGAGGTGTCCAAACCTTTCCAAAAAGGAAGTCCTTTATGGGTATCTCAGCAAAAAAACCGACGGAATCCCTGAGCAAAGAGAATATTATTCCCAAGGTTGTTAGTATCGTTATTATTGCAAATAAGAAGAATATATTTCTGGCTACAACATTGGAGATTTTCATTCTTTTTATACGCCTGTTGGCCATTTGCCTGTCTTTTGTGATATTT
Source organism: Bacillota bacterium (assembly GCA_023393115.1). GTDB lineage: Bacteria > Bacillota > Clostridia > Acetivibrionales > DSM-1351 > Ruminiclostridium. Next base: position 185,820 of record JAEWMS010000086.1, on the reverse strand, counting down.
GCTGTATGTGTCATATATATGTTCCTGCCTCCATTTTGCTCATAAATATATACCTGATTTACAACTTCATAATAACACTAATAAAAAAAAGCAAAAAGTAAACTGCTGTTAAGCTCATGTTAATAAAATGTTAAGTTAAGAATCTGTTAAAATTTATTGTTAGCCAAACATTAATAAATTATTGTGCAAAAATAAATAGTTAATATCAAGATTAATTTATTATTTAATGAAGATAATAAAAAATAAGCCTTAAAAACTCATTTTATTATTAACATCAAGTCAACATGTTAACAGTAAGTTAACATGGAATTAAATCTTCTTTAAAAATGTGTTGTTATGATTAAATTACCTAATAAATAATGGATAGAGGATTACTGTTATGACAAATAATCTTAGAATAACAACCAAAAACTTAAATTTATTTTATGGAGAACTCCATGCATTAAAGGATGTCTCAATCGAAATTCCCAGCAATCAGGTCACAGCTTTTATCGGTCCCTCCGGTTGCGGAAAATCCACTTTTTTAAAGACACTGAATAGAATGAACGATTTAGTATCAAACGTAAAAATAACCGGTGAGGTCTATTTCGATGGTTTGAATGTTTATAAAGAGTATGATATAGTTGAGTTGAGAAAAAATGTCGGAATGGTTTTTCAAAAGCCCAATCCATTCCCCATGTCCATATATGACAACATTGCTTACGGACCCAGAATCCACGGAATAAAATCCAAAGCCAAACTGGACGACATTGTTGAAAATAGTCTAAAAAACAGTGCTCTTTGGGATGAAGTAAAGGACAGGCTGAAACAAAATGCTTTGGGACTTTCGGGAGGCCAGCAGCAGCGATTATGTATAGCAAGGGTTTTAGCTGTGGAACCTGAGGTTGTACTAATGGACGAACCAACTTCAGCCCTTGACCCTATATCGACTCTTAAAATCGAGGATTTAATAGAAGAATTAAAGCAAAAATATACAATAGTAATAGTCACACACAATATGCAGCAGGCAGCCAGAATATCAGATTTGACTGCGTTTTTTCTCCACGGCGAAATAGTTGAGTTCGGTGATACAGATCAACTGTTCAGCAACCCGAAGGATAAAAGAACTGAAGATTATATAACAGGAAGATTTGGTTAAAGGTTTCATTACAATTTGTGGCCGCTATGCGGCTCAAAGCCGTAAAACGACTTATGGAGGTTAATATGGTCAGACATTCATTTGATAAGGAATTGGAATATTTACAGGATTTGATGGTCAAAATGGCCGGACTGGTTGAACAATCCATAGAAAATTCTATATTGGCTTTAAAAAAGCAGGATATAGATCTGGCAAAAAAAGTTTATTACAGTGATGATGAAGTAGATGAACTCGAAGGAAAAATTGAAAAAATATGTATCAACCTTATTGCCAGGCAGCAACCACTGGCAAAAGACCTGAGGACAATTAGCACCGCTCTGAAGATTATAACCGATATGGAACGGATAGCCGACCATGCTGCAGATATTGCTGAACTTACAATAAGAATGGCGGATGCAAAATATGTTAAACCACTTACAGATATCCCACATATGTCCGATCTTGCAAAAAAGATGGTAGCAAAGGCCATTGATTCTTATATAAAGCAGGATATAGTTTTGGCCAAAGAGGTTTGTGATTCTGACGATGAAGTGGATAATTTATTTTCAAAAATTGTTCTTGAGCTTATCAATATTATGAAAAATAACCCTGAAACTGTTGAACAGGCAACAGATTTTATGTTTATCGTAAAGTATTTAGAGCGAATCGGTGATCATGCAACAAATATAGCTGAATGGGTTGTCTTCAATGTAACCGGCTCCCATGAGCATCTCGCCAGAAAGATAGACTGAGATAGGAGATAATATGTCTAAACAATCAATCTTTGTTGTTGAAGATGAAATGCATATCCAACAATTAATTAAATATAATCTTGAATCTAGCGGTTTTAAGGTTTCGGTTTTTGATAATGGGGAAGATTTATTGGAATACAGTAAGGAAAATGTCCCTTCCCTATTTATTCTTGATATAATGCTCCCCGGCATAGATGGCTTGGAGGTATGTAGGCAGCTCCGTCAGAATACCGTTACCAAAAGTATCCCCATAATTATGCTTACTGCCAAAAGTGAAGAGTTTGATAAGGTTCTTGGACTGGAACTCGGTGCCGACGATTATATTACGAAGCCCTTCAGCGTGAGGGAACTGTTAGCCAGAATAAAGGCCCTTTTCAGAAGGATAAATACTGTTGTTGAGCCCAAGCTGGATGTTATAACCCACGCAGATATTACTATCGACTGTACAAGAAGAGAAGTTTATAAGGGTGACAGGCTTATTGAAATGCCTCTAAAGGAGTTTGAACTCTTGAAAATGCTGGTTATTAACAAAGGAAAGGTACTTTCCCGGGAACATCTTCTTGACAAAATATGGGGTTTTGACTATTATGGTGAAACAAGGACGGTAGATGTTCATATAAGATATTTAAGACAAAAAATAGAAGATAATGATGAAAATCCTACCTTTATTGAAACTATTAGAGGCATAGGTTACAGATTTACAGATAAAACACCAAATACCAGTCAAAAATAGACTACATATGCTCTCCCCAGGAGGTGCTGTTATTGAAAAATAAAATTGTTAAGTACACAATTTTTCTTGTCATTATTGCAATCACAATAACAGGAATATTCACATCGTTTCTGGCAAGATATTTTTATAGGTATGAAGTTCAGAACAGCATTGAGAACACTGCTGTTCTTTTAGCGCATCAAATACGACAGGAAGCATTGCAAATCAAAGAAATAGATTATGATAAAACCGCTAAATCCTATGCAGAATTACTTAACAGCAAACCTGCAAAAGATGATAATTTTCCCATTTTAACACGAATAACCATCATTAACTATCAGGGTAAGGTTCTTGGTGAATCTGATTCCTCTCCTCAAGGAATGCAGAACCACTTGAATAGGAAGGAAGTTAAAGAAGCTATTGAAGGTAATCTCGGAATGGACCAGCGTTACAGTGAAACCATGAAAGTTACATATCTCTATGTAGCTCTGCCAATTGAAGAATATGATATCATTGTGAGAGTTTCAATACCTCTATATCAGCTGAATTCTATAAACAAGGCTTTTTTCTTTTATACCATAATAGGAATACTTGTGGGGTTGCTATTTACTATATTAATATCTATCAACCTATCCAAGGTAATAACCAACCCTATCAGACAGTTAATAAACACTTCTAAGGAAATTGCGGGCGGTAACTATAAGAAAAGAGTAACTACCACTTCCAAGGACGAAATCGGGCAATTAGCGCACACCTTTAATGAAATGGCTGATAAACTGGAAGAAACTTTGTCGGGTATTATGGATAAGAATTTAAGGGTGGATACTATAATAAACAGTATGCGCGATGGGATTATAGCTATAGATTCGGACTATAAAATACTGCTTATAAATACTATTGCCTGTGAAATATTCGGTGTTAAACACGGCCCGGGCATTATTGGTAAAAGCCTCATTCAGATCACAAGAAATTCTAAGGTAAACTCTTTATTGATTGATACAATTAAGAATAATTGTTCATTGACTGACGAGATAGTGATGTTTTCACCCTCCTCAAGCTCTGATAAAATATACAGGGTCTATACCAACCCCATAAAAAACATTGATTCAGTTAAATGTATAAACTCAGGTGGAGTTATCACTCTTCATGATGTTACCTCAGTCAGAAAACTTGAGCAAATCAGAACTGAATTTGTCTCAAATGTAACCCATGAACTTAAGACACCGCTTACATCAATAAGAGGTTTTGTGGAAACCCTTAGAAATGGTGCTGTTGAAGATACCTCAGTAGCGATAAAGTTCCTGGAAATCATAGACATTGAGGCTGAACGCCTTCACATGTTGATTAACGATATTCTTCAGCTATCCGAAATTGAGGGTACAAGAAAGGATGAAAATGTTAAGGAAAACAATCTTACTGAAATAATAGGAGAAGTACTCCTTATACTTGATCCTTCTGCACAAAAAAAGGGCATTCGACTTGAAGTTGAAGCAGACGCAAATATACCTTTGTTTGTAAATAAGAACAGAATAAAACAAATGCTTATCAACCTGGTTGATAATGCCATCAAATATAATGTTGAGAATGGCTCCGTGCATATTAAAGCATTTAAAACCAACGGAAAAACTGTAATATCTGTTAAAGATACCGGTATTGGAATGTCTGAAAAGCACCACTCAAGGATTTTTGAGCGATTTTACCGTGTTGATAAGGGCCGCTCACGAAATATGGGCGGAACCGGTCTGGGACTCTCCATCGTAAAACATATAGTAAACCTATACAGTGGAGATATCAGGGTAGTAAGCCAACCTGGACAGGGAGCTGAATTCATTATACAACTACCGATATAAAAGCAGTGAAAGGTGAAAAATGAAGAGTGAATAGTGAATAGTTGAGGAAGGCTTGCTCCGCAAGCCTATATAATAACTTTTGGAGTAGCAATCTATCAAAACTATTCACCATTGACTCTTCAACATTCACTGTGCTTTAATTCTGGTTTACGGAGTAAACCTAACATAACTCTTCATTCTTCACTATTATCTTTTCACTGTAATTAATTATCCCAATACAGCCTTAACTTCATGAGTCTTACCATCATTGAATACAGGCACTATATTACCCTGTACTTCCTTACCGTCGACTACAAGCTGCTTAACACCCTTTGAAACATGGTTAGGATTGCTGATGGATATTTCATAGGTTGCATTTCTAAACTTTCTGCTAACCTTATAACCATCCCAAGCCTGTGGAATGCAAGGATCAATCATAAGACCATTATAATCTGGCTTGATACCCAGAATGAATTGAGAAATAGCTACAAAGTTCCAGGCTGCTGTTCCGGTCAACCATGAATTTTTAGCTTCACCATGTCTCTTTGCATCTTTACCGGCGATCATCTGGGAGTATACATATGGCTCCATCTTGTGTACGTCACTGATATGTTCAGTATATGCAGGGGCTATTTTGGAATATATTTCAAAAGCTCTGTCCCCTCTTCCAAGTACTGTTTCACCACAAGCTACCCATGGATTGTTATGGCAGAAAATTCCCGCATTTTCCTTATAACCCGCAGGATATGTTGAGATTTCTCCCATTTCAATATAGTATTTTGTGAAGGCAGGATTTTGAAGTACCATTCCATGATCGCTGTCAAGATATTTTTTAGCTGAATCAAGTGCCTTTTCCACATGACCGGTTTCAAGACCGATTCCAGCCATAGTACAGAAGCCCTGGGATTCAATAAATATTTTACCCTCTTCGTTTTCTTTACTTCCAATCTTTCTGCCGAAGTCGTCATATGCACGAACGAACCATTCTCCGTCCCATCCATGCTCCAATACGGTTTTTGACATCTTGTCAACATGTGCCTGAGCCGCCTTGGCTTCATCTTCCAAGCCATTCAGCTGACAAAGTTTAACATATTCAGGTCCATAGAATACAAACATACCTGCTATAAATACTGATTCAGCAACCTTACCATCCTTACTTGTAGTAGTCTGGAAGGATTCACCCGGTACATTAGAAAAACAGTTCAGGTTAAGACAGTCATTCCAGTCTGCACGTCCAATCAAAGGCAGTCCGTGAGGTCCAAGATTATTTACCACATGATAGAAGGAACGCTTAAGGTGATCAAACAATGTTGCTGCCTTTGAATCATCATTGTCATATGGCACCATTTCCTTCAATATGTCCATATCTCCAGTTTCTTTTATGTATGCAGCAACTGATGCAATCAACCACAATGGATCATCATTAAAGTTACCGCCTATTTCATTGTTACCCTTCTTTGTTAAAGGCTGATACTGGTGATATGCTCCTCCAGTTTCAAACTGAGTAGCAGCAATATCAAGTATTCTTTCCCTTGCTCTGTCCGGTATCTGATGAACAAAACCAAGTATATCCTGGTTTGAATCTCTGAAGCCCATTCCTCTTCCAATACCTGTCTCAAAGTAAGAAGCACTTCTGGACATATTGAAAGTAACCATACATTGATACTGGTTCCAGATATTAACCATCCTTGATAGCTTTTCATCCTTATGTTCCAGTCTGTATTGGGTAAACAGCTGACTCCAGTAATTCTGGAGTTCTTCAAAAGCGGCCTGAACACCTGCAGGGCTACCTTTCTCCTCAATCATTGCATAGGCCTTTTTCTTGTTTATAACACCCTTGCTTTCCCATTTGTCGTCTTCGTCATTTTCAACATAACCAAGAATAAAATCATACTCTTTTTCTTCACCGGGCTTCAATTCAACTGTAATACAATGTGAAGCCATTGGTCCCCAGCCGTCTGCAATTGTATTCTTAGGTTCGCCGCTCACAGGTACATCCGGAGCCTCAAAACCGTTGTATAAACCTACAAATGTATCTCTATCAGTATCGAAGCCTGTTAAACTCGCGTTTACTGAATAAAAAGCAAAGTGATTTCTTCTTTCTTTATATTCGGTTTTGTGGTAAATTACAGACTTTTCAACCTCTACTTCACCTGTGCTGAGATTTCTCTGGTAATTTGTCATGTCATCGTAAGCATTCCACAAACAGAATTCTATGCATGAGAATAACTTCAAAGTCTTATTTGCTGAAGTTGTATTTTTAACTCTCACTCTATGTACTTCACCGTTAAAATTCAAAGGAACAAAAAATAGTACTTCAGTACTTACTCCATTTTTACTGCCGGTGATTTTTGTGTAACCTAAGCCATGTCGGCATTCATAGCTATCCAGATCAGCCTTAACCGGAGACCATCCGGGTGACCATAAGGAACCATTATCGTTGATATAGAAGTATCTTCCGCCCATATCAATTGGTACGTTGTTATATCTATACCTTGTTATTCTGCGTAAACGCGCGTCCTTATAAAAACAATAACCACCTGCAGTGTTTGAAATTAAAGAAAAAAATTCTTGTGTTCCTAGGTAATTAATCCATGGATAAGGGGTTTTTGGTGTAGTTATTACATATTCCCGATTTTGATCGTCAAAAAATCCGTATTTCATATTTTTTGGCTCCTCTCAAATAAATTAAATAGATTATATAACAAATAAGTACTCTTTCAAGTACTCTTATTTCCTTGAACAAGATTCACGCATAATTATTTTTGTATCATATCTATAGCTGGTAAAACCTCTTTTGCTTCTCTTTATTTTGGAAATCAGCTCAGTCACCGCTTTATCAACCATATCATAAACAGGTGTTGATACAGTAGACAGTGCAGGCCTTATCAATGAGGAAAGAGGTATGTTATCAAATCCTATTATTGAAATATCTTCCGGTACTTTTATGTTATTTTCCTTAAATAAATCCATAGCAGTTATTGCCATGTCGTCATTTGACGAGAATATGGCACTTGGAAGCTTGCCTTTTTTTATAAGTTTATTTACTTCATCTGCTGTTTTTGATTTTAAGAAATCCCCATGTAATACAAACTCTTCCTTTACTTCTAAACCATGCTTTTTCATAGTATCAAAAAAAGCTTGGTACCTCTGCCTACCCGAATATGTAGATATTCGTCCGGCTAGCATTCCTATATCTTTATGTCCTAGTTCAATAAGATATTCAACTGCTGAAACAGTTCCGTCATAATCATTTGAGCCTATTACAATCAAATTATCATTATCAGACTTATTTTTCTTAATTTCTTCGGCATCGTAGTCTATCAAGGCTACAGGATATCCTTTTTTTGATACATTTATCAAAGCCTCGGCTTCACGCTCGGTACCGATTACGATTCCACCGTCAATTCTCTTCTGCAAAAATACTTCACTGACCTTGTTATAATCATTCTCACAATATATGATATTTACAAGGACATAATACCCCCGGGCATTGGCACATTCTACTGTGGCATCAACAAACTGGGTAAAATAATTGTTGTTGTACAATCTGTTCGGATTTTCGGTATCCGCAATGCTGACGATAAACAAACCTATAGTATCATTTGTTTTTCCGGCCAGTACTCTTGCACATGTATTTGGTTGGTAATTATATTTTGAAATTACTTCAAGGACCTTTTTCTTAGTATCTTCCGGTACGTTCGAATAGTTATTGATTACTCTTGATACAGTACTTCTTGATACTCCCGCTATCTTAGCGATCTCTTCACTTTTCATTTAATTCACCTTATTGGACTTAACCTGATGTCTGTATTTTAAAACAGGGCTAACGCTATACTAAGCGCTAGCCCTATTTTACATCTAGTCAATTATCAAAGTCAAGCCAGATAATTTACGACATTTTTTTTAATTATTTCTTAGCTACAAAATCATCAACCTGTTTCTGCATTTCTGCAAGAACATCGTCCAAACCAGCAGCCTTAAGCTTCTCAGTGAACTTAGGAAGTGCTACTGCAGGATCAGCTTTACCTGTTTCAAGTCCTGGCATATACTGTCTCTTAACACCAGTCAAAGCAGCAACCTTAGTCTTTACAGGTTCAGCATTGAAAGTGAAGCCGAGGATTGGTGATGGTTTTGCTGAATCATTATATGATTTGAATTTATCCCACTTAGCTGTAGCAGATTCAAACTTCTCTGATTCATAGATATAAGTATTGAACTGGTTACCGAACATCCAAGGAGTTCCTGGGTTGTAACCGTCTGTACCAGCCTGTTCCAACTTGATCTTTGTATCAGCAACCTTAGAATAGTGAGTTCCTTCTATACCGTAGTTGATTAAGTTACAAAGTTCTGGTTCAGTGTTGAACAGTTCAAGGAACATTAATGCTCTTTCAGGATTCTTTGAAGACTTGGATATAGCCTGCATTGAACCAGTCATTTCACGTGTAGTTGCCATTGGAGCAGTGATATCTACCTGTACCCAGTTGATACCTGAAGAAACAGTTTCTTCACCATCTTTACCAGGCTTCAATGAAGCTACAGCTGAGAATACCTTACCTGCTTTTCTATTTGATGACCAGTCAGTGATTGTATCAGCATCTTTTCTGATATAACCAGCCTTGTACCATTTGTTAAGTGTAGTAAACAACGCTTTTGCTTCTGGAGTATCAAAGTCATTTACAACTTTAGTATCTCTTCCGTCACCGTAGAGAGCTCCTGGAACGTTATCATCAACCATCTTCTCGAAATCAAGAATTCTGTATGCAGATTCTCCAACTACAGTCTGGAAAGCTTCTACGCCAGGTTCTTTTTCTTTGATTGTTTTAAGAGCTGGTTCAATATCTTCAAACTTCTTGATAGCTGTTACATCAATTCCGTTCTTATCAGCAAGATCCTTGTTGATAAGGAAACCCCAGTTATGAGCCATTTCCTTGTTAGTAGGAATTGCGTAAAGTTTTCCATCTATTGAAGCACCCTTAATAACTTTGTCTCCCAATAATGCTTTTGTCTTAGGAGCATATTGATCTAACATAGGAGTAAGATCTACAAATGCACCTTTTGGAGCATTCTGTAAGTAGTTAAGTGCCCAGTTTGATGTAAAGGTTATGTCAAACTCTTCTCCAGAAGCAACCTTTGCGCCCATCTTCTGTTCGAAATCATCTCCCCAAGAGAATACGTTTAACTTAAGAGTAGCATTGATCTTAGGCTGTAACCATTCATTAACTTTAACTAAAACAGCGTCCATGTCCTTAGGTTGACCATTACCTATAACATACCATTTCAGTTCTACAGGATCGAGAGCTGCTGATGAAGGAGCTGCTGATGATTCTGCCGCTACTGAAGATTCTGCTGCTACCGATGATTCTGCTGCTGTAGTTGATGTTGAAGCACCATTATTGCTTCCGCAACCAACCACAAATGAAACTGCCAAACAGAGAACCAGTAACAAACCAATTAGTTTTTTTGCCTTTTGCATGTGTGAACCTCCTTAAAATTATAAATATTATTTATGCCATCCATACTATAAGCCATTTAAGCTTTAATACGGTATTAGCCTTTAACTGCACCAACTGTAAGACCTTTAACAAAATACTTCTGGAAGAACGGGTAAGCCAATATGATTGGACCGATTGCAAGTACGCACATTGCCATACGTGCTGTTTCCGATGGTAACTTGGCAAGTATCTGTGCTGTACCACCTGTTACGTTTGAGGCCTGTGCAAGGTACTGAATAGCTGTCAATGTCTTGTAGAGTATGTATTGCAGATTGTACAGCTTGCTGTTTTCAATAAGCATCAGTGGTAGATACCAATCGTTCCAGAAACCCAGAGTTTGGAACAGTGCTATGGTTGCAAGACCTGGTTTTGCCAGTGGCATTACTATCTGAATAAAGGTTCTGAATTCTCCAGCTCCGTCAATTTTTGCTGATTCTATAATAGAGTCCGGAACATTGGTCTGGAAGAATGTTCTCATTATCATAACGTACCAGGCATTTACAAGTGAAGGAACTATGTAAGCAAACAAAGTATCATTTAGGTGGAGAAAGTTTGTATATACCATGTACCAGGGAACCAAACCACCGTTGAATATCATTGTGAAGAATACTATAAACGAAAATACATTTCTATATCTGAAATCTTTTCTTGAAATTACATAAGAGAACATTGCTATTATTGCAACACTGCACAGAGTACCAAGAACTGTTATTCCTATTGAAAGACCGTATGCTCTTACAATAGCATCACCACTTTGGAATACCCACTTGTATGCCTCAAGGCTGAATACCTTTGGAATAAAGTTGTAACCGGATGTAATAATTGTTTTCTCTTCAGTGAATGAAACTCCTATGACCAGCACCAGCGGAATAATACAAGCAATTGAATATAAAATAAATATTATATTAAATACTCCATTCCAAAAAGGTGAAACTGAATTTAATATTTTTGAGTTTGTACTTTGTTTCATCTCTTTTCCCCCCTAAAATAGTGCTTTCTCCGGATCTATCTTCTTAACAATCAGGTTGGAAGACAGTACCAGAATAAAACCACAGAATGACTGATAGAGACCAGCTGCTGATGCCATACCAACATCATTCATTGTACGCAAAGCATTGTAAACATAAGTATCTATAACCAGTGTAGTATCATACAACGCCCCAACATTTCTCGTTACACTGAAGAACAATCCGAAATCTGAATAGAATACACGTCCAACAGCAAGAAGGGTTAATATAACCATTAATGGAGTCAGAAGAGGTATTGTTATTTTTCTTATTTGGTGGAATCTTGATGCGCCATCAACAGTCGCTGCTTCATAAAACTCCTGATCGATACCTGCAATAGCTGCTACATAAACAACACAGTTATAACCAGTGAACTTCCACATGTTAACTATTGTTAAGATGAATGGCCATTTGCCCGGATCTCCGTACCATGCTGGAAGGGAATCTGGACTCACACCTAGTGCAGGAAGAAGACTTTTATTTACAAAACCTTGTTCTTCACTTAACATTGCAAATACAAGATAACTTACAACGATCCAAGACATGAAGTAAGGTAAAAACATACTTGCTTGATAGAATTTCGAGGCGTACTTCCCTCTTATTTCGTTCAAAATTATTGCAAAGAAAACTGAGATAACCAATCCTATAACGATAAACGCAAGATTGTACAAAAGAGTATTTCTGGTGATTGTGAAAGCGTCAGGTGTTGCAGTGAAGAATTCAAAATTCTCCATCCCTACCCATTCGCTCTTGAAAAAGTTTTCGAAGAAATTGCTTCCGAAATATTTGAAGTTTTTAAATGCAATTAATACGCCTGCCATCGGTAAATAGTTGTTCAGAAATAAAACGACCAATGCAGGGAGCATCATAATAAAAAGTACTTTGTTCTTTTTGATTTCATACAAAAACCCGTGTTTATAAATAGATTTTTGTGCATCGCCGACTTTTTTTATATTAGTCGATGTTGTTCCCATTAGCCAATGCCACCCTTCATAATGTAGTATGTATAGATGTGTGTGATGTGAAAAACAGGCGTTTATAGTTAAATATCAACTTGTTAACCTGTTTTGTTATACTTACATTTTAATGAATAGCAAGGCAAGACAAAATAGAACAACTTGCTTAAATGTGCAATATCTTGTCTATGCCCAAGAGCAAAATAATACAACAAGATATTACACATTTGTTACAGAATTGTTTCTAAATTTTTAATAAAAGATTAGAAAACCTTACTTTTATACTAGTTGCAAGGTTTCCCGATATTCTGATGGGGATATTCCTGAATGCTTTTTAAACAGCCTGGAGAAATAGTGTGGGTCGGGTATTCCCACAAGACTTGCTACTTCGTAGGATTTATATTTAACATCCTTTAAAAGTTCTTTTGCTTTTTCAATCCTTATGTCATTTAAATAATCAATAAAACTCGTTCCTAGTTCTTTTTTAAACATTCTACTTATATAAAAGGTTGTTACAAAAGTATGTTCTGCTACTTCATTTAGAGTTACCGGCTCGGAATAATGTTCATTTATATAGTCAATAGCTTTCCTGAGCGTAACTCTGATACTCTTATTATTAAAGCTGTTAACCTTGTTTGCAATCTTTAAGGCAACCTGCTGAAGAAGCAAATTCAGCTCCTCAGTATTGCTACTTTTTTCAATAAGTTTTATAAGGCTTGCAATATCCTTACCCTCTTCATGCTTTTTATCAGTATTAGCTGCCAGAACCGAAATTCTAATATTATTAATTGATGACAGAGCAGAATAGTAGTAATTCTTCAGATAATTAATGCTGATTGTGTTTGATGAAATAAAATTACCTATGCTATCTGAAGAAGCTTTCACAAGAGCCTCATTACCTGCCTTAACGCCCTCAAGCAGTTGCTTTTTATACCTCTCAAGCAAAGAGTAGTCCTCATACTTAAAGAAGGAATTCAAATCACTGTATTGAATTATAGAATTGTTACCCAGGTAACTTTTGTACTCCAGTGAGTACTGACATTCTTTGAGTTTTTCAGGTAATTCAAAAACTGACGAGCCTTCAGTACTTAGGGCAATTGAAACAGAAATTCCAAAGGCATTGTATATCATTTCCTGAAGAAAAGCAGTTTTTTCAAGTATTTCAGTCATATTTATGCCTGTATGTGAATTATTTTGTATAATAAAGCCCACCTTGTTACTATTGAGACTTATTACATGGACCTCATATTTCTCTGCCATAATTTCTTCAAAGGAATTTATAATGCCAAACTGGTACAAATGCTTATCGTACTGTGTATTTACTGAACTTTCAACTAAATCGTTTTCAATTACAATAAAAACAAAGTTATTGATATTGATATCAAATAGCTTCATTTTTTCTGTTATTTCATTTTCATTACTATTTATCTCAAAAACTATATCACAAAGTAATTTCTCTTTGAGCAAGGGAATGCTCTGCTCAAAGAGTAATTTAAACTTATCAACTTCCGAATGTCTTAATTTCTGTTCATTCAGAATATCTACAGCTCTTGCCAGAACTGATGTAAGTTCTTCCAACCTGGTAGGCTTTAAAAGAAAATCAAAAGCACCGCATTTTATTGCTTCATGGACATAGTCAAATTCCCTATAGCCTGAAACTATTATTATTTTGGAATTGGGAACAATATCTTTTACCTGTTTTAACATATCGAGGCCATCTAATCCGGGCATACGTATATCAGTCAGAATAATTTCAGGAAGCAACTTTTTTATAAGTTCCAATCCTTCTGCACCATCACTGGCCTCAGCGCAAACCTCACAGTTCAGCTGTTTCCAATTTATTATGTTTTTGATTCCTTTTCTTATGATTGGCTCATCATCTATTATTAAAACCTTATACATTGTACCCTCCATATAAGTGCCTTGACACTTTTGGATATATTTTCAAAAAGTGTTATATCAGCCTTTTACCGATCCTGCAGTTATTCCCTTTATAAGTGATTTGGAGAACAACAAAAATAATATAAACATTGGAATTGTGCCGATTACAAGTGCTGCTATTCTGGCACCGAAATTAGCTCTGTACAATGCATCAAGTGTTGACAATCCCAGTGTAACTGTATACTTTTCCGGTTTACTGATCAAAACCAGCGGCACTAGATATGCATTCCATGATGCCATAAAGGAAAGCATGGCCTGTGAACCCAATGCCGGTTTTATGAACGGTACTACAAGTCTAAAGAAAATTCCTGCTTCATTGCATCCATCCATTCTGCCGCTCTCAATAATCTCTGTTGGAACACCCTGTACAGTATATTGTCTAATCCAGTATACTGCAAAAGCATTAGCAGCAGACGGAATAATCAGAGACAGATGTGAATCGGTCCAACCGATTTTATTCATTTCCCATACAAATGCTATCAAGCCCAGCTGAGTAGGAAGCATCATAGTTATTAATATAGCGTAATAAGAAAGCTTTTTAAGTTTAAAGTCAAACTTGGCCAGAGCATATCCACACATTGCACATACAAGAACAGTTAATAATGTTGCGGTGACCGCAATATATATACTATTGAAATAATATTTTCCAAAACCTGCGTTTACAAAAACATCCTTTATGTTTACAATAAAGTCATCGCCTGGTAAAAGGTGTAGACCCATAAAAAGTTCATTTGAATCATAGCTACTCATAATTACCATTAGATAAAATGGACCTATAGTAAATACTGCGCAAAGAGTCAATAATATATATAAGATAAAGGAGTAAAACTTGTTAGATTGTTCCATCTTTCTCCCTCCCATTCATGAACTTCAGTGATAAAAATGAAAATAATGCAATAACAACAAACATTCCGAATGCTACAGCACTACCATATCCATACTGTCTGTGCTGGAAAGCTCCTTTACCCAGCAGCATAACCATTGTTAAAACTCCTTGGTCTGGTCCGCCCGAATATGGTCCAGTCTGGTAGTTGCCCTGAGTATAAATGATATTAGGCTCGTCAAAGGTCTGGAATCCGCCTATCATTGAAGTTATAACCATGTAAATTGTAATTGGCTTAATCATAGGAAGTGATATGTTCCAGAAGTTGTGCCACGCCCTTGCTCCATCTACACGCGCAGCTTCAAAAAGTTCTTCAGGTATCGAAACAAAACCAGCCATGAAGAATAGTACACTGTACCCGAGATATCTCCACAACATAATTGCTGCAACAACAATTTTAGCAAGGAACGGATCGGCCAGCCATTCAATCGGATTCTCTATTATATGAAGTCCCTGCAGAATATAGTTTATTGTTCCAGCAGTACCGTCAAAAAAGAATGACCATAACAAACCTGCAGCAATAGGTATGGTAAGGTAGGGTGCAAATATTGCCGTCTTGAATATTTCCTTATGCACTACCAGCTTTGAATTAATCATATATGCTATGAAGATGGCCAGGACCAACTGTATAGGTATTAGCATAAGCATTATTATTGCCGTATTTTTAAGTGAAAGAAGAAATTCTCCGTTCTCTAACATTCTTGCATAATTGCCAACTCCAACATATTTTATATCTGTATAGCCATCCCATTCATTAAAGCTCATATAAAGCGTAAATAATATCGGAAGTAGTGAGAATAATATAAACAGTATAAAGTACGGTGCCATAAAAAGGTAAGGTGTTGACTTCTTTGATAGATTTTTCATGTAAACCTCCTATTCGTGCTTGCACGTAGGCAAAAGTGTTGAAAAGAAACTAAATAGGGAGAGGGATTTTTTACCCTCTCCCCATCAGTTGAATTACTAATATTACTTCAATTCAGGTACATTCTTCTTAATGTCAGCTATCATAGCATCTACAGCTTCTTGAGCCGTCTTACCTCTCTTAATTTCACCTAATCCGAGAACAAAGTTGTTTTCAAGGTAGCTGTCATATTTTCCGAGTTCCTTAACTTTTACAGCGCTGATATTATCCATAAAGAACTTACCTACATCCTGGTTACCCCAGTATGGTTCCTGCTTGCTGTAGAAGCCTGGCTTATCCATGAATTCTTTTACAGGTGTTATGTTCATTCCAATTTCAAAGGAATTTTTTACACCTTGTTCATTGAGTATTTGATCAAAAATGTATGCCCATGAAGCTTCTTTTACTTTGGAATCCTTCCAAACTGATAGTGCTGTTCCACCCCAGTTAAACATTCCGCCTGGAGCTACTGTTACACCCCAGTCTCCACTGCCATTTTTATCATTTGGCTCAACTACGTATTTCAGGAACCAAGGTGCTGCTGCTGTAAATACATCTTCTTTCTTAGCAAACGAAGCATTCCATGCTGGTGTCCAGAAATCATATTTGTTTAACACTCCAGCTTTCCACATCTTTTCGATAAGCTCGAAAGTAGGAAGGTATACTTCCTGCATTTTTACAGTACCATCCTGGATAGGATTTGTAGGATTGTATCCGTCAACTATGTGGAATATATCTCTTACAGATCTGAAAGCATAAACTTTTTTACCATTAATTTTTGCATCTTTAAATGCATTGATCATGTCATCCCAGGTCTTGAACTTATCAGCTAAAGCTGTTGGATCATCTGTTCCAAAGAGTTCCTTTACCATGCTTCTTCTGTAAGCTATACCGGAAGGATTGAACTGAGTAAGTGCTCCCAATACCTGCCCATTCTTATTTGTTACAAGAGGTAGTGCCTGCTCAGGCATCTTGCTCTTATCAAAGTTGTATGGAGCTTGTGCAAGGTCATCAAGTATTTCCATATCAAACAATGTACCTCTGAAACCAAGCTCACCTCTAATTACGTCAGGCAGAGCAGTTTTTGCTGCTACAGCTGTCTGAATCTTTTTTACATAGTCTGCACTTGCTACCGGTACTGATTCAACCTTTACCTTTGGATATCTGGTATTGAAGTCTTTAAGTGTTTCTTTTAGCTGATCCTGATTTTCCCAGTTCCACATAACAACTGTACCCTCTGCATCTGTTAGCTTCTTTGGCTCTGCAGATGGTGTTGCCTGTGCTGTTGTTGATTCAGCAGCGACTGAGCTTGGTGCCGCTGAAGCTGTTGCTGTTGATGTACTGCTTGTTGCGCTGTCGTTGTTTCCGCAGGCTGCGATGCTTAAAGCCATAACACCTGCAAGAACAGCAGTCATTGTCTTCTTAAACATTCTAAAAGTCCTCCTTTTTTATTACACACCGGTTGTGTTTTGCTTAAGGTGTTGAGCACCTTTGCAACCTAATTGTATAAAATGGGACTTTGTTTCTAAATAGACAATGTTGCTTTATTATGAAATATATTGACAATCTGCCTACCACAAAATTGAACACAAAAAAGACACATTTACTAGAAAAATGTGTCTCATATGGAGTGAACCCGCTTTTATTATAAAATCCTTCCAAATTTTACTCTCTTATGTAATTGTATATGCAAGAAATTCCAGTATAAATCAAGATTGAACAACAATATATTTAACTGTCGTCTATTTTAATGCAAGAGTTTCACGGTACTCAGAAGGAGTCATGCCCGAATACTTTTTAAATAGCTTTGAAAAGTAATGAGGGTCGGAAATTCCGACTATCTCTGCAACCTCATAAGTTTTATATTTTACATCCTTCAGTAACTCTTTGGATTTTTCTATCCTTACATCATTAAGGTAGTCTACAAAGCTTTTTCCCAGTTCCTTTTTAAACATTCTGCTGATATAGAAAGTACTTACATAAATATTTTCAGCTACTTCATTGAGAGTAACCTGTTCATTATAGTGCTCCTGAATATAGTCTATTGCTTTTCTGAGAATAAGCTTAATACTCTTATTATTGAAGTTGTTGACTTTTTCGGCTATTCTGACTGCGACGTCCTCCAATAACGAGTTCAATTCGTCGGCGCTTTCACTTTTTTCTATCAACTTAAGAAGGCTGGCAATATCTTTACCCTCTTCATGTTTTTTATCAACTTCTATGGCTGAGACGGATATTCTTATATTATTAATTGAAGATAAAGTTGTATAGTAAAAGTTCTTCATATAATTTATGTTTATTTTATTTGTCGTAACATATCTTGCAATGTTTTGTGTCGTTACCCTTACGAGTCCTTCATTTCCGGACTTAATACTTTCAAGCAGCTGTTTCTGATACTTGTCCAGCGTAGAATAGTCTTCATATCTGAAAAATGAATTCAAGTCACTGTATTGGATAATTGAGTTATTACCCATATAGCTTTTATACTCAAGAGAGCCCAAACACTCCTTTAATTTTTCAGGAAGTTCCATTGGTGATACCCCTCCGGAGCTTACTGCTATGGTTACTGTGAAACCAAACCCGTTATTGATTACCTCCTGCAAATATCCACATTTTTCGCTTACCTCAGCAATGTCCAGCTCTTTCCTGTCAGGTTTCTGAATAATGAAACCGACCCTGCTGCTGTTTAGCATTATGCTTAGTACTTCGTACTTCTCGGCAAATATTTCCTCGAAAGAGTTTACAATACCAAACTGGTAAAGATGTTTGTCATACTGGGAACTGTTTGATTTTTCATCATAATCATTTTCCATAACTACCAGGACAAAGTTTTGAATGTTTATGTTAAAGAGTCTCATTTTCTCAAGGATTTCACATTCACTGGTATTCAAGCCGTAGATAATGTCATAGAGGAGCTTCTCCCTGAGTATTGGAATACTCTGTTCAAAGAGCAGCTTAAACCTGTCAATTTCCATATGTCTGATTTTCTGGTCATTTATTTCGTTTACAGCACGAGTAAGAACCGCTGTAAGTTCTTCAATCTTTGAAGGCTTTAATAAAAAATCAAAAGCTCCGCACTTTATTGCTTCCTGTACATAGTCAAAGTCCCTGTATCCGGTAAGGATAATTATTTTGGAGTATGGCACGATTCCCTTCACCTGCTTGATCATACTTAAACCGTCCAAACCGGGCATACGGATATCTGTAATAATAATTTCAGGCAAATACTTTTTAATGAGTTCTATTCCTTCAATTCCATCACTTGCGTCTGCACATACTTCGCAGTCTAATTGCTTCCAATTAATGATGTTCTTTATTCCTTTTCTGATAATGGATTCATCATCAATTATTAGGACTTTGTACATAAAAACCCTCCTTATTATAACTCTGTGCAGGTAATGTAACAGATACTTTTGTATAGATATTCTGCTTACTCTCTAATTTAATGCCATACTTTTCACCATAAAAAAGCTTTATCCTTCTATTTACATTATCAATCCCAATACTCTTATTCTGTTTTTTGGACAATGACTTGAAATAGGTATCATTATCCATTTCCAAACCTTTATTTAATCTTTGCAGTTCTTCGGCTGGAATACCGTTTCCGTTATCTATTACTTCTATTGTAAGAAGTTCGTCACGAATACAGGCCGAAAGGGTTATTATACCTTTTCCTCTGCTGTTTTCCACACCGTGGTATACGGCGTTTTCAATCAGTGGCTGTATCAGAAGTCTTGGAATTTTAACATAAAGTACTTTTGGATCTACTTCTTTATTAAGAGTAATTCTGTCTTCAAATCTCCTTTTTAACAAGGCAATATACTTGTCAATATACATAAACTCTTCTTCAATGGTTATAAGCCTGTCATCCCTTCCGATACTGGCCTCCATCAAGGTTGAAAGATCTGACACGGTACTGCTTATCTCAGGAACATTATTCAACTGGGCCATCCAATTAATTGATTCCAAAGTATTGAAAAGAAAATGAGGATTTATTTGTGACTGTAAAGCCTTGATTTCAGCCTCTTTTCTGGTAATCTGTTCTCTGTATATCCACGTTACCAGATGATCTATTTCTTTAGTCATGTTATTGAAGGTTTTCTGCAAAAAGCCAAGTTCATCTTTTCTTTCTATGGCAATGTAGCTATCAGAAATATTATCAATGTTTACACCTTTCATTGCTTTAACAAGCTGATTAATCGGCTTAATCATATCAAAAGACATAAATACGCTTACAAAGGACAGTATTAAAATGGAACCAAAACATA
This sequence comes from Bacillota bacterium, assembly GCA_023393115.1. Lineage (GTDB taxonomy): Bacteria > Bacillota > Clostridia > Acetivibrionales > DSM-1351 > Ruminiclostridium. The sequence continues at coordinate 165,956 of JAEWMS010000086.1, read as the reverse complement.
ACAAAATAATCCTGTTTCTGAGGCTTTCCACATCAGAGTAAAGCTGTTTGAGCGGTATGTAGGTAACTATTCTCCATCTCGGTTCAGACAGATATGTGTGTGCAACAAAGATATTATTTTTCTTATCAACAAAAGAGTTTTTTTCATAAGGAATATCCTCGATTACCTGTTTATACTTATCAAGGGCATTTTTGTTTTTATAAATAATAATATCACTGTTTGAGGATAGAATGGTTGTATTCTGCATAACTTCTGATTCGAGTCCCTGCAAAACCATATCAAAAAATTTCATATTAATTTGTACAACCAGTAAACCTATTTCTTTATAATTGTCCCTGTTGTAAATCATTCTGATTAAATAGGAATTTTGAACAATACCGTTTTTAGAGTTAAAGAACCAAACAGCTTTACCGTTAGCAGCTGCCGCAGATCTTTTTATCTGAGTGTAATTTTGAAGTATTATTGACTTAATATTTGAATTTTCTGCATTGTTGTTGTTATCATAAATATAAAACTGCTTTTTATTTGTGACAATACACATTGATTCAATTTCATCTCTTGTCATGGCAGCATTTAAAAACACATTGTTAAGCTGGCTCTCTAATTCATAATTATATAGCTTGTTTATACTGGTATTGTCATCATTTATCAAGGCTCTGTATATGCTATAATCGCTGCTGAGATCCTGAGACACTATATCAAGGTTTCTAACAGTATCCTGAAGCCTGAGTTCAATGATGCTGAGAATGTCCTTAGAATAGGAAAGTGACTTACTTGTTATTATCTCTTCCGAGCTTTTAAAACTGAAAAAACCGATGAAAACAAGAGGTACTAATATCTGTATATACAATACCAAAAGTAGTTTTTTCTTTATAGAAATATTTCTGTAGAACTGCAAGCCGCTCATAAGTCTGGAGAAAATTCTTGAAGTTATATTATTCCACATTTTGACCTCATAATATTTTTCATGCGGTTAGTTTAACTGCATTTTATCTACTGCCTCATCCCATATCTCCTCTGCAGTCTTTTTCCCTTCAAGGAAATAAGGGAATTGCTGTACAACAATATCATTCCATACACTCCTGTCAATAACGTGATCTGGAATAGGGGTCTTATTCTCCTCCAAAATATTCTCGTATAGATTTATGCTCTTTTGTGCCAGAGAACTGTAAGGGGTTTCCTGTTTAATGTTAAGATTGCTTAATAAAGCTGTTTTATCATAAAAATATGTGGCAGTTTCTTTTGATGTAAGGAATTTTAAGAATACTATTGTTGCATTTTCTCCAATAGGTGTATCCCATGCGCTTTTGCTGATGTAAAAGGTTCCTCCGCCCAAACCGGTTGGGACCTTAGGACTGCTGTTACTCATGGAAGGGAAAGGTATCATTTCTACACTTTGGTCATACTTATCAAAGTAGGGAATAAACCACGACCCCTGAACAATCATTGCGGCCTGTTTCGTAAAAAATAACTGGTTTCTCTCATTGCTGTTGAGAAGAAGAGCATCCTTTGGGAATGCTTTCATATCATAAAGCTCTTTAATATACTTCATGGCTTCAATATAATAATTATTTATTTTTCCATCGACAATGCTTTCTTCAATACCTTTATAGCCGCCAAGGCTTGCTACCATGTTCTGGTATATGTACGAACCTTCCGCTGATGAATTGTAGGCGATGGGAATTATCCCATTGGCTCTGAATGCATTGATTGCAGCTTTTAATTCTTCATAATTCTCAGGTTTTTTAACCTGGTATTTATCAAAAAGATCCCGGTTTATAAAAAGTCCCTCAAATACCAATTCAAAAGGAATACCATATATTCTGTTTCCGAAAGTTGTATATTCAAAACTGGCCTGATTGAAACTGTCCATCCATGTCCTGTCCTGTTTCAACTTATCTGTCAAATCAGCAAGTTTATTTGCTTTAACCAGATATTTGATGTCCGAACTGGGCCATAACCCAAAAACATCAGGCTCATTTCCAGATGCAAAACGTGTTTTAAGAGTAGGTAAATACTCATCACCAAATATTGATTGGTTTGATATTTTGATAGTACTATTCTCATTTTCAAATTTAGCTATTATCTCTTTTAAGCTTCCAGCTTTACTGTCAACTCCGCCCCAAGTAGTCATTAACTCAACTGTGTCAATCCGTTCAGGTACCACAGGAGTTTGAGAATTAACAGAACTCTTAGTTTTACTTCCTGCACACGCGACCATAAAAACAGAAAATATAGCAACAATCGCAATACCCAAAACTTTTTTTGAGTATTTCATTAATTTCACCCCACTCTATACTGCCAATAAACAGCTAAATTATGAAAGGTAACAAAGTAATATCATATACAGTTATTATAAATATTAATCAGTACAATTTGCAATAATAAAATTAAATAAGTAATAGGGTAATATATAAATATATAAATATGGCAAGTTGGAATTATGGCTTTAAGATAAGATCTTATACTACAAATAGCTGCGAAGAAATAAATTCCACGCAGCTATTTTTTATTGAGTATTATATTATTGATAATTCTATTTCCTGGTTGTCGTTCAGGTCAACACCAACAAGAGACCCCTCTTTTATTGTTCCCTTTAGGTATTCTTCCGATAACCGGTCTTCAATATAATTCTGGATTGAACGTCTTAACGGCCTTGCACCAAACTTAATGTCATAACCTTTTTCAAGAATAAACTCCTTAACTTTATCAGATACGTTGATTCTGATGTCTTTCTCTCTGGCTTCGGTATAAACCTCTTCCAGCATTAATTCCACTATCTGCTTAAGTTCATCTTTATTTAATTCGGTAAAGACTATAACTTCATCAATCCTGTTAAGGAACTCAGGTCTAAAGGTTTCTTTGAGTACATCCTTTACTTTACTTTCCAAAGTAGTGTAACCGTTATTTGCAAAACCAATACCGCTTGATTTAAAGTTTGTTCCTGCATTTGAGGTCATAATTATAATAGTATTTTCAAAGCTAACAGTTCTGCCATGGCTGTCTGTTAATCTTCCATCCTCAAGTATCTGAAGCAGCATATTAAAAACATCAGGATGAGCTTTTTCTATTTCGTCCATCAGAATAACCGAATAGGGCTTTCTTCTGACCTTCTCGGTAAGCTGACCTGCATCATCATAACCCACGTAACCCGGAGGAGAACCAATAAGCTTTGAAACAGTATGTTTCTCCATATATTCTGACATATCAAGCCTTATCAGAGCTTCCTCACTTTCAAACAACTCGGTGGCCAAAGCCCTTACAAGCTCTGTTTTACCAACACCGGTAGGGCCAACAAATATAAAGGACGCCGGCTTTTTCTTTTTCTTGAAGCCAGACCTGCTTCTCCGGATGGCTCTTGCTACTCCTTCAACAGCCTTATTCTGTCCGATAACTCTTTTATGGAGTCGTTCTTCAAGGCTGATAAGCTTTTGGGATTCCTCTTCACTGAGCCTTTGAATAGGAATCTTGGTCCATGCCTCGATAACACTTGCCACATCATCTATTGTAAGCTCCACATCTTTACTGGTGTCTTCTATATCTTTTATAAGTCCTAAAAGCCTACATTCATGTACTTTCAAGTCAGCTGCTTTCTGGTAGTCTTCTATGGAGTCTGCTGATATAGCTGTTTCCTTTTCTTCCTGGACCTTTCTGAGTTCGTCCTTATATGACTGAAGTTCCGCAAGCTTTACATTCTTAAGGTTTGCTCTGGATCCTGCTTCGTCAATGACATCAATGGCCTTGTCGGGCAAAAGTCTGTCTGTAATATACCTTTCGGAATAATTAACAGCTGCTTTTACTATTTCTTCGCTTATTTTTACCCTGTGATACTCTTCATAATAATGCTTTATACCCATCAATATTTCTATTGATTCTTCAATAGAAGGTTCATCAACTATTACGGGCTGAAATCTTCTTTCAAGAGCTGAGTCCTTTTCAATGTGTTTTCTGTATTCATTAAGTGTGGTTGCTCCAATTACCTGAATTTCGCCTCTGGATAGAGCCGGCTTAAGAATGTTAGCGGCGTTCATGGCTCCCTCAGCTTCACCAGCACCCATTATGTTATGAAGTTCATCAATTACAAGTATAATATTTCCAAAGGACCTTGCCTCTTCGATTATTCCTTTCATTCTGCTTTCAAACTGGCCTCTGAATTGTGTACCTGCTACAACACTGGTCATGTCTAAAAGATATACTTCTGAATTAAACAACTTCTGAGGTACACTCTTTTCAGCGATCCTAACGGCCAGTCCTTCTGCAATAGCTGTCTTTCCGACACCAGGTTCACCGATTAGCACAGGATTGTTTTTTGTCCTTCTGTTAAGTATTTGAATTACCCTGTCTATTTCTCTGGTTCTTCCTATTACCTTGTCAATTCTGCCCTCTTTTGCCTTATCAATCAGATTTGACCCATACATATCAAGATACTTTTTCTTTTTGTTGACCTTCTTGTCCTGTACCTTTGTTTTGGTATTATTCTTCTCCTTATCATCCTCACTACCCTTTTCCTGATTACTTACCACAGGGGAATCATCGCTCTGACTTACAGCTTTCGGAAAAGCTTTATTTAAAATTCCGAAAAAGGGGTTTGTCTGATTAACATTACCGGGGTCACCCTGTAAAGACTCGAGTATATCATTACCATCCATATCTTCCAGCATATCACCGACTTGCTTGCTGATATTGTCCAGTTCCTCCTCGGTCATTCCTGTTTGAGACAAAAGCTGATCTATAGGCTGTAAATTCTGTTTTCTCGCACAACTAACACAAAGACCTTCCTGTATTTGCCTTCCTTCAACAATTTTAGTTACAAAAACTACTGCTATATTTTTATTGCATATTGAGCATTTTATCATTTTTTAACCTCCGAAATATATTAAACCGTGTTGTTTCAAGGCCAATATTGACCTTTCGAAAAAAACTGAACTACTTGTTGTCGAACCTCATAACTGCAACCGGATTATTTAAATATATACCACAAATACTACTTTCTATATCATAACAAATTACCTATTTATCACATTTATAGTGCAACCCAACCACTGATGCGCCAGTTTCATATCAGCAGATCACTGTTGATATATACATATATACTATATTATTTCCATAAAAGTCTAAATTTTTTTAATTCTATATAAATGTTCAAAACTTATGTTTTAAATAGTATAACATAAGTAAACTTTAAGGTCTAACTAGTCTTAAGCTGTTTTTGTTACTATTATCTTATATTTGGTGTTGAATATCAAACAAATTAAGAAAACTTGGCTATAGTCTTTGTTACGAGCCTATGCGAGTTTAATCCCTGTTTTAACTCACTTGAAATGTAAACAATCTGTTACAAAAAATAGATAAACACAATAGCCAATAATAGAAATTAAGCGGTAAATCAAACCCAGGTTTAATTTACCGCTTTTTATATGTTTATTTATCTTATATCACTCATAATAAGTAGAGTAAGCTATTCAAGACATTTCAATTTGAATATTTCTATTTAAGCAAACATTTTAAAAATAGTAGTTATAAATGCGCCCATTAAAGCTGTTACCGGTATAGTAACAACCCATGCCACAACTATATTTTTTGCAAGAGACCATTTCACAGCTGATAATCTTTTTGAAGCACCAACACCCATTATGGAAGTCGAGATAACATGTGTTGTACTAACGGGAGCCCCAAAATGTGTCATGGTTTCAATTACAATTGCTGCACCAGTCTCAGCAGCAAACCCACCTATGGGCTGAAGTCTAATCATATTGACACCCATGGTCTTAATGATTTTCCAGCCACCAATTGAGGTTCCTAAAGCCATTGATAATGCACATGCAATCATTACCCAAGGTTGAACGTCAGTATGTCCACCGTTCAAACCAGCACCCACCAAGGCTAGAGTAATAATACCCATAGACTTTTGAGCATCATTGTTACCATGGGAATATGCCATAAACGCTGCAGATAATATCTGCAATTTAGAAAACCATTTATTAATAAATCTTGGAGTAAAATTTCGGAGTAGTTTATAAAGTATTGTCATGAAAACAAAACCAATAAAAAACCCGATAAAAGGTGAAGTGATTAATGGCAATATTACCTTCTTCCATACTCCCTGCCATTTAACAATGCTTAAGCCACCTGAATAAGCTATGGAGGATCCAACTAAGGCACCTATAAGTGCATGGGAGGAACTACTTGGTATACCAAAGTACCAGGTTATCAAATCCCAAATAATTGCGGCAATCAGAGTGGCAATTATAACGTATTGTACCTTTATCATAGACGCATCAACCAAGCCCTCTGAAATTGTTTTGGCAACCTTACTGCTCATTAATGCACCAACAAAATTAAGTACAGCTGACATCATAATAGCCTGTCTGGGTGATAAAACTCTGGTGGAAACAGATGTAGCGATAGAATTTGCAGTATCGTGAAAACCGTTTATAAAGTCAAATCCTAGTGCCAGTAATACAACCAATACTAATGTAACACTAAGCATTTTTCATTACAACCCCTTCTACTATATTTGCTACATCTTCACATGCATCAATTGTGTTTTCCAACAATTCAAAAATAGCCTTCCATTTAATAACCTCAACTGCATCGGTCTCAGATGTAAAAAGGTTTGCCATAGCATCCCTGAATATAGTATCAGCTTCATCTTCTACATTGTTAACTTCAATGATTTTATTCCGAAGCTCCTTACTCTTTTTCATATTTTTAACTTCAATCATAACTTTTCTGAGTTCATCAGTGGCTCTTACAACAAGAGTAGTAAGTTCAAGAGCTTCAGGCCTTACTTCTTTAACATTAAACATACTGAAGCGGTGAGCCGCACTTTCAATATCATCAGTAATATTATCGAGCTCTTTTGCAATAGTAAATATGTCTTCCCTGTCAATGGGAGTAATGAAGGATTTGTTAAGTTCATTGAGAATCTTGTGTACACTGTTGTCACAAGCATGTTCAGTTTCTTCAATGGCTGCGATCTTTTCATTGACATTTACATAGTTGTTTGTTAAATCGTTCAGAAGATTAGCCGCCTTGCAAATAATTTCACAAGTTTCAATAAAATAATCAAAAAACATTTCCTCTTTGGGTGTAATTCTAAACATTATGAAGTACCTTCTTTCGACAAAATATAACATTAAACCTTTTCCATTATATAGTATTGTTAATTGATTTACAATAAACTTAACATAGAATTAACAAACGCTATATCATCATATAACTTATATATAATTAGAGTTCCTATAAACTCATAATTTTATAGGAACTCATGCTATATTATTTTATTATTTTTTTGCTTTAATAACTTTTTTAAATAATTTCCCGTATAAGAACCCTCAACCCTGGCCACTTCCTCAGGTGTACCCTGGGCAATAATTGTTCCACCCTTACTTCCGCCTTCAGGACCAAGATCCAGAATATAATCGGAGGTCTTTATAACATCGAGATTATGCTCGATAACTACTATGGTATTACCGGCATCCACAAGTCTCTGAAGTATGTCAATAAGTCTGTGCACATCGGCAACATGTAGTCCGGTGGTTGGCTCATCCAGAATATATAAAGTACTTCCGGTACTTCTTTTGGAAAGTTCTGTAGCCAACTTGACACGCTGGGCCTCACCACCGGATAGTGTAGTTGAAGGCTGCCCGACTTTAACATATCCTAAGCCGACATCAAAAAGGGTCTGCAGCTTCCTCTGTATTTTAGGTATGTTTTTAAAGAACTCAAGAGCATCCTCCACAGTCATGTCCAAAACATCCGCGATACTCTTTCCCTTGTATTTGACCTCAAGGGTTTCTCTGTTGTACCGCTTACCCTTACAAACTTCGCATGGTACATATATATCTGGAAGAAAATGCATTTCTATTTTAATGATACCGTCACCGCTGCAGGCTTCACATCTACCACCTTTAACATTGAAGCTAAACCTTCCGTTTTTATAGCCCTTCATTTTTGCTTCTGTAGTCGAGGCAAAAACATCTCTGATAAGATCAAACACTCCCGTATAGGTTGCAGGGTTTGATCTTGGAGTTCTTCCGATAGGAGACTGATCAATATTGATAACTTTGTCCAGGTGCTCTATTCCTTTTATGTCATCATGGTCTCCTGCTCTGGTTTTTGCCCTGTTTAGTTTACTTGCAAGGCTGTTATACAGGATTTCGTTTACTAGTGAACTTTTACCCGATCCGGAGACTCCTGTTATTGAAGTTAAAACTCCCAATGGTATCTTGGCATCCAAATTCTTTAAGTTATTTGCTCTGGCCCCTTTAATTTCCAGCCATTTTCCATTTGGTTTTCTGCGTTTGGCAGGTACGGCAATTTTCTTTTTGCCGCTGAGATACTGTCCTGTCAGGGACTCCTCACAGTTCAGTATGTTTTCAAGGGGACCTTCCGCCACAACGTATCCTCCATGGATGCCCGGGCCCGGTCCCATATCAATAATGTGGTCAGCGGCATACATAGTATCCTCGTCATGCTCTACAACAATCAGAGTGTTTCCCAGATCTCTCAGACGGTTCAGTGTAGTCAGCAATCTTTCATTATCTCTTTGATGTAAACCGATACTCGGTTCATCAAGTATATACAAAACCCCCATCAATCCCGAACCTATTTGGGTAGCAAGCCTGATTCGCTGTGCTTCCCCGCCTGACAAAGTTCCGGCGGCTCTTGATAGCGTAAGATAGTCCAACCCAACATCAACAAGGAAACCAATCCTGGCATTTATCTCCTTCAAAATCTGATGTGCAATCATTTTCTGTCTCTCTGTCAGCTCCACATTAAGAAAAAATTCCTTGGCATCTGCAACAGACATAATAGACAGTTCATGAATATTTTTGTCTCCTACTGTAACAGCGAGACTTTCAGGTTTTAATCTGGCACCGCTACAGTCCTGACAAGGTATGTTACTCATGAACTGCTCATAATACTGCTTCATACTATCAGACTGAGTCTCCCTGTAACGTCTTTCAACTACATTTATTATACCCTCAAATGCGGCCATGTAGGTACCGCTTCCATATTCTCTCTCGTATTCTACTTTAATCTTTTCACCCTTGGTTCCATAAAGTATAATATCCATTACTTCTGCCGAGAGCTTGTGAACAGGCGTATTCATTTTAAACTTGTAATGCTTTGCCAAAGCATTGAATATCATTCTGGCATAGGCATCCTCACTCTCTACATTCCAGCCTGAAACAGTTATAGCCCCGTCAGCAAGGGATAGTGACCTGTCCGGTATAATAAGGTCTGGGTCAACCTTTAGAAGGTTACCTAAACCGGCGCATGTAGGACAAGCTCCGAAAGGATTATTGAAGGAAAACATTCTCGGAGTCAGCTCTTCAATACTGATACCGCAATCACTGCAGGCAAAATTCTGACTGAATAGTATCTCTTCCTTCCCCACCACATCTACTATTGCTACTCCACCGCTTAAATGAAGCACAGTTTCAAGTGAATCTGACAGTCTTTTCTGTATATCTTCACGAATAATAAGTCTGTCCACAACTATCTCTATATTGTGCTTCTTATTTTTATCCATTGATATTTCATCGTTGATGTCCATGACTTGTCCATCTACTCTTATTCTGACGAAGCCACCCTTTTTAGCATCCTCAATAAGCTTGTGATACTCGCCCTTACGGCCTCTAACAACAGGTGCTAGCAGCTGAATCCTTGTACCTTCCTCGAAGGAAAGAATCTGATCAACCATTTGATCCACAGTTTGCTGTGTGATTTCCTTTCCACATTTAGGACAATGAGGTGTCCCTATTCTTGCATATAAAAGTCTGAGATAATCGTGAATTTCGGTAACAGTTCCCACTGTAGAACGTGGGTTTCTGCTGGTGGTTTTCTGGTCAATGGATATAGCCGGAGATAAGCCGTCTATGTAATCCACATCAGGTTTTTCCATCTGGCCTAAAAACATTCTGGCATATGAAGACAAGGATTCCACGTAGCGTCTCTGTCCCTCGGCATATATTGTGTCGAAGGCCAAAGAGGATTTACCCGATCCGCTTAGGCCGGTAATAACGACAAATTTATCTCTTGGTATTTCTATCTCCACATTTTTAAGATTGTGCTCTCTGGCACCTTTAATGTATATATTGTCCCTGATCATTTTTTAGCTCCGTTTCTTCTGGCTGACATCAGTACAACTCTGTAATACCTCTGATATCAAATACCATTTCTTCCATACGTATGTTAATATAATCCATATTTTTGATTAATGCATATATATTATATCAAAATACCAAAAGAATGCAAACATTTGTTCGATTATTTCTATATTTTTTATAACAGTGCCATATACTGCCTTTGGAGGCTATTTATTTAATTTCGGCTGGAAATAAATAGAGATAATTAATAATAGTATTTGATATTAGCCTGACCATCTGTTATAATGTCTCTGGATTAATTAATTCAAAAAACTTAATATTGAAGGTACGGCATAACCAATTACATAATGCTTATATTAACATGATTTGTTAAGTTATGCTGTTTCCTGACGGGGAGCTGAAAATTGATTCGGCTGAGATTAAGTATATTTACTTTATACCCTTAGAGATGCAATGCATCTCTTGTACCTGATCTGGGTAATGCCAGCGTAGGAAATAAATTTTATTGTCATGCTGCATTTTTCCAAACAGGTATGGCATTTTTTTACTTTTAAGGAGGAGTTAAGCATGAAAAAAATGTCTACCAGAATGTTGGTGGAGGCCGGCATAATGATTGCCCTGGCCCAAGTGTTGAGTTTTATTAAGTATGAATTGCCAAACGGTGGTTCAATTACTCCCGGGAGTATGATCCCTGTTTTAATCTTTGCCATACGATGGGGAGCTAAACCCGGCCTGTTGGCAGGGTTAGTTTATGGGTTCCTTCAGTTTGCGCTGGGAACTAAATTTTCATATTATCCATTGGGGATTTTTCTTGACTATATCTTTGCCTATGGATGTCTTGGATTTGCAGGACTATTCAGGCAGAATCTTCTAACGACTATTGGAAGTATAGCAATTGCTCTTACATCCAGATTTACTTTTCACTATTTATCAGGAATTATTTTATGGGCATCCTACGCTCCTGAAGGAATGAGTCCTTACTTGTATTCCCTGGTCTATAACGGCAGCTATATGCTTCCTGAATTTCTGATTTCAGCTGTAATAATTTCTGCATTATATAAACCTCTAAAAAGAATCTTGCATGAGAATTTTAGTAATGTTGAAATCTGATTAATAACTAAAAATACCAGGCCGGGTACTTCCCGACCTGGTATTTTTGCACCCGTATTGGGCACTTTTTTGGATGGTACCTCATCCAATATGTAAGATATTATATATTGTTATGCAATATTAAAGTATAATACAGATCAAACCACCGCTGCCTTCGTTGATTATTTTCTGCAAGGTTTCCTGAAGCTTGAGCTGCGCATCTTCCGGCATTCTGAACAACTTATTCTGCAAGCCTTCATTTACAAGCTCATGAAGTGATTTTCCAAAAATATTGGACTCCCACAATCTTGCCGTATCATTTTCAAATTCTCTCAGCAGATATGTAACAAGTTCTTCAGACTGCTTCTCTGTACCAACCAGCGGAGCTATTTCAGTTTCAATATCGGCCCTTATCATATGAATTGATGGAGCACTGGCTCTTAACTTAACGCCAAACTTGTTACCCTGTTTTATTATCTCAGGCTCTTCCAGTGAAAGTTCTTCCAACTGCGGTGATACCATCCCGTATCCCTTTACCTTAACTTCATGCAGGGCATATTCCACCCGATCATATTCTCTTTTGACTCTTGCAAGATCCTTTATCAGGGTGATCAGCTTATGTTCACCCTCAATTTCCATACCGGATTCTTCACTAAGAATTCTATATAACAGCCCATCCGCAGTTGATATATCAACAAGAACCGAACCTTCCCCCAGACTGACCCTGTCAATTACGGCTCGTTTTATGAAATCATAATTTTCGAAGCTGGGCATTGAGTTTTTTATGTCTCTGATTCTTCCGACCGACTTAAAGGTATCACGTATGGACTCAAGGACGTTTCCCTTTAGCCAGTGTGAATCCTCCAATGCCTCTACCCATCTTGGGATATTTATACCTATTTCGTAAATAGGGAACTCATAAAGAATCTTCTCCATAACTGAATCAACATCATCAATTCTCATTTGCAGGCAATCCATTGTCATTACCGTTACACCGTATTTCTGTTCCATTTCATCACGGAGCTTTACGGTTTCAGGATCTCTCGGTCTGGTTGTATTTATTATTACAACAAATGGTTTGTTAATCGCTTTAAGTTCTGTTATTACACGCTTTTCAGCATCTACATAATCTTCTCTGGGAATATCGGAGATGCTTCCGTCTGTAGTAATAACTATTCCTATTGTGGAATGCTCATTGATTACTTTTTTTGTTCCTATTTCTGCCGCTTCCTCAAAAGGTATCTGATACTCATACCACGGGGTGGATACCATTCTCGGTGCATTATTCTCAAGATGTCCCATTGCACCTCTGACCATATACCCGACACAATCAATCATTCTCACTTTCAACTGAACATTCTCGTCAATTGTTACTTCTACTGCCTCATTGGGGATGAATTTAGGTTCAGTGGTCATTATGGTTCTTCCCGACGCACTTTGTGGAAGCTCATCTATTGCCCTTTCCTTCTGGTACGTGTTATCAATATTCGGTATAACCAACAAATCCATAAATCGCTTGATAAACGTTGATTTTCCCGTTCTGACAGGTCCCACTATACCTATATAAATATCCCCTTGAGTTCTTTCAGCTATTTGCTGGTAAATATTGAATTTTTCCACGCTCAGAACCCTCCCCTATATTGCTACATGCCCAATAGGACTATGTATAATGTCACTTTCAATATTAAATATATGTCCGAAAATAGTTAATATTACAAAAAATAATTTGCTTTGGAAAATAATTCGTAAACAAATAAATGGACATGCACATATAATAAATATTTTTTTTTAAAATTTAAGACTAAACTGGTTGTAAGAATCGTATTTATAGTTCCTAATTAATATAAGGAATTTTCAAGCGTCATTATTGTCGAAATTTAGATAAAATAATACATTGTTTTACAAAATGCTACATAGTATAATGATATTATAAACATTACAAAATTTTACCATAAGCGAGGTGTTATTTATGACTCCAGTAATCAGTACTATTATAGATAAGTGTCAGGGCTGTAATAAGTGCATCTTGACTTGTCCCATAAAGAATGCTAATGTTTCATCGGTCAATAATGGTAAAAATTACATTTCAGTAGACAGTGAAAAATGTATCCTTTGCGGTAAATGTATTGAGGTATGCGACCATGCAGCCCGGTACTATACCGACGATACTGAGAAATTCATTAATTCTCTCAGAGCCGGCGCGAAAATATCTGTTATAGCCGCCCCAGCCCTGAAAACGAACTTTTCTAATTATAAAAAAATCATATCCTATCTGAAGTCTTTGGGTGTTAAGGAGGTATACGATGTATCTCTGGGGGCTGATATAACTACCTGGGCTTATCTGAAAAGTATTAAAGAGAAGAAAATCAACTCGGTAATAGCTCAGCCTTGTCCCTCGATTGTCAACTATATTCTCAAATATAAGCACGAACTTATCAGCGACCTTGCTCCCGTTCACAGCCCAATGATGTGTACCGCCATATACCTGAAAAAATATGTAAACATTAATGAAGAGTTATGTTTTTTGTCTCCGTGCATCGGAAAGATATCTGAAATAAATGATAAAGATACCTCAGGTTACATAAAATATAACGTAACCCTCAAAAAGCTTAATGATTTTATCGATGAAAAGCGCATCGATTTTCAAACACTGCCTGACCAAGACTTTACCTTGAGCGGGTATAGTCTTGGTGAAATATACAGTACACCGGGAGGCTTGAAAGAGAATGTTTACCATTATTACCCTCAGGCCTTTGTAAAGCAGGTTGAAGGAACAGAATACGCATATAAGTACCTTGATGAATACAGTGAAAGAAAAAAGCAGCAAAAGGAGCTTCCCCTGCTTGTAGATATTCTAAACTGTTCACACGGCTGTAATATTGGTTCCGGAACCTGCAAGGATGTTGATGTTACCGATATTGACAAACTAACTCAAAACTTAAAAAACAGGAAACTGGGAAAATTTAAAGCAAAGCCTAACAAGCTTTTAAAATATTTTGATTCCAAGCTTAAGGTAGATGATTTTGAAAGAAGGTATACACCTGTTAATGTTTCTTTATATAAGGAACCAAATGCCGATGAACTTGAGTTAATATTTAACAAATTAAACAAGTTTGATGAGGCTTCAAGAAACAGAAACTGTAATGCCTGTGGTTTTGGGAGTTGTACTAAAATGGCATGGTCCATTTATAACAACTGTAACCATGTTGAGAACTGTATTGATTTTAATATGGCTGAAGTACATAAGGAAAAGAACATCCTTCAGGAAAAAAATCAGGAAATAGAAGCATTTCTAAGCCAATTACAAGGCCTTCAGGAGCAAAGGGAAGTGAAACTTCAGAATCTAAACGATAGGATATCCGATATCTGCAAGTCATTAGATGAGGTTACTAACGGTAGCTCATTAAGCGCTAAAAATATAAGTAATATCAGTGAAGAGATCAGCAGAATCATGTCGGCTTCATCTAATTTGAGAGACAGTGTAAAACAGATGGAGCAAGGCATCCTTAATTTCAATAATGTAACAAACGAGATAGTGACAATCTCCGAGCAGACCAACATGCTATCACTAAATGCAGCTATAGAGTCAGCCAGAGCCGGTGAAGCCGGAAAGGGTTTCTCAGTAGTTGCTGATGAAGTCAAAAAGTTATCTGAGCAATCAAAAACTGCAGCTGTATCAACTATAGCCGATGAGAAAATGTTGGCAGAAAATATTGATAAAATTAAAGCAGTATCCGATGAACTGGATAATATGGTAAGACTGGTAAATAATAATATTCAGGTCATTTCTGCTGCCATACAGGAAACCACTGCAAAAAGTGAAGAAATCCTTGCCACTGCAAACGTTATAATATCAGAACAAGGATAAATGTAAATAGTTTTCAATAAATGAAGGCCGGCATTTGTAAATTGCCAGCCTTCATTTATTTATGATAAAATAATTTTCTTCTACATTTCGGTTTTCTTATCCCTCGTCATCAGATCGCCCACTGCCAATCTTGGCTCCTTGCCCTCAAATAAGATACTATATGCCTCGCTGGTTATAGGCATTGATACTCCAAGCTTTTTAGCAAGCTCATATGCAGGCTTCGTTGTAGCAACCCCCTCAACCACCATATTCACCTCTTCGAGTGCTTCCTGAACTGATTTTCCCTGTCCAATAAGAATTCCTGCTCTTCTGTTCCTGCTGTGCATGCTGGTACAGGTAACTATCAGGTCACCTACTCCTGTAAGGCCAGAAAATGTATCTGCATTTCCACCCAATGCAACACCCAATCTGGATATTTCAGCAATACCTCTGGTCATCAATGCAGCCTTGGTATTGTCACCAAAGCCCAGACCATCTGAAATCCCGGCACATAGAGCAATTATATTTTTAAGGGCTCCACCAAGCTCTACTCCTATAACGTCTGTATTTGTATAGACCCTGAAATTCGGCGTCATAAACAAGTCCTGAAGGAACCGGGCTATTTCAATATTTTCTGATGCAGCAACAACAGTTGTTGGTATATCCCTTGCAATTTCTTCAGCGTGGCTTGGGCCTGACAACACAGCTAAATTATTGTCCGGGAGCTCCTCTTGCATAATTTCAGCCAATAACTTGCAGGTACCATCCTCTATTCCTTTGGAACAGGTTACAACGATTGTGTCCTTTTGAATTAAATCGGCAAGGGTTTTACAATTCTGTCTTGTAGTCTGGGACGGAACTGCCAGTACAACTACGTCAGCATTGTCAACAGCAAGCTTAATATCGTTAGTGAATTCAACACTTTCGGGAACCTTAACACCGGGTAATCTGGTTACATGTTCTCTATTTGCTTTAAGCATACTTATCTCATCTTTCATAGGAGACCAAAGTCTCACATTGTTACCGTTTTTTGATAATAATATAGCCATTGCTGTACCCATACTACCAGCTCCGACAACTGCAACATTTCTGTTCATATTAACCTCCTAAGCCAATATATTGGCTTTGTGCCAACATTGTGGCTACAAATAGTATATTAACCTTGTACCTTTTTCTTCTCTCCCAATTTGGATTCCGAACCACTAAGCAATCTTTTTATATTGCCATGATGTCTGGCAACCGCCAGAACAGCTAAAAGAACTGAGAAAATAATAAAAACAGGCCCGTTTCCTTTTATAAATGCAGTAATAGGAAATGCTATCGAAGCTATAATTGATCCAAGAGAGACATATCTTGTTATAGCTACAATAATAACAAATATTCCAAGCAAAATCAGGCCGAGCTTCCAATCCATCATCATAACAACTGATATTGAAGTAAGTATGCCCTTGCCACCTTTAAATCCGAAATAAACCGGCCAGTTATGTCCGGCTATGGCAGCTATACCTGCAGCCATTCCGCCGACATTTGCAATATTAATCATTACAGCCTCAGGCATTGTATTAAATACTACATTACCAATTATATAAGATAAAACTCCTTTTAATACATCTCCAGCAATAACCATAACTGCTGCGGCCTTGCCCAAGGTCCTGAGGGTATTGGTCATACCAGCATTCCCGCTGCCATGCTTCCTTATATCTGTACCATATAGCTTACCGACAATTATGGAGGTATTCAAGCTTCCAAGGAGGTATCCTATTACTACGACAATTATTAATTTAAAAATAAAAACGCCCATATTAACCTTCTTCCGCCCAGATGGCTCTGTTTCTTACTTGTAATACCGCTAAATTATTCTTCTTTGTCACGTTGTCTGTGTATGAATCTGATTGGAGTCCCTTCAAAACCAAAGTTTTTTCTCAATTGATTCTCTAGGTACCGTTCATATGAATAATGAAACAACTCCAAGTCATTGACAAATACAACAAAGGACGGGGGTTTGATACCAGCCTGTGTCATATAATATATCTTGAGCCTCTTTCCTTTATCTGAAGGAGGCTGAACCATGGCTATAGCTTCATTGACCAAATCATTAAGCATACCCGTAGAAATTCTGAAAGCTGCCTGATCTGCTACAAATTTAATCAACTCGTATATTTTATTTACACGTTGTCCGGTTTTCGCAGAAATAAACAGAACAGGAGCGTAGGTCATGAAGCCCAGCTTTTCGTGTACCTGCTTTCTGTACTCCTCAAGAGTTCCTGTTTGCTTCTCTATTAAATCCCATTTATTAATTACTATTATTGAAGCTTTACCCTGTTGATGAGCATACCCTGCAATTTTGGTGTCCTGCTCAGTGACACCGTCTTCGGCATCGATCATAATCAGACAGACATCCGCTCTCTCAATAGCGGTCCAGGATCTGATGGTACTGTACTTTTCAATGCTCTCGTTTATCTTTGCCCTTTTCCTGATACCGGCAGTATCAATAAAAGTATATTTCTGGCCATTATTTTCCACATGTGTATCAATGGCATCTCTGGTTGTTCCGGGTATATTGCTGACAATAACCCTTTCCTCACCCAGAATAGAATTTATTAATGAGGATTTCCCGGCATTCGGTTTACCTACAACCGCAACTTTAATAATGTCTTCATCCTCTTCACTGTCTATATCATCTGGGAAATGCTCAAAAACTGCATCCAGAAGATCACCCATTCCCAGACCGTGTACTGAAGATATGATAACCATATCCCCCATACCAAGGTTGTAGAACTCGTATACCTCCGGAGGTGGATCACCTACGCGGTCAACCTTATTAACAGTCAAAATAACCGGCTTCTGTGACTTTCTAAGCATGGTTGCTACTTCCTTGTCGGTAGCCGTCATTCCATCCTTGGCATCAACCATAAAGACTATAACATCTGCGGTTTCAATTGCAATTTCGGCCTGACGCTTCATCTGCTGCATTATTATGTCTTCTGAATATGGTTCAATACCACCTGTATCTATCAAGGTAAATTTCTTGCTTCGCCATTCTATTTCGGCATATATTCTATCCCTGGTAACTCCTGGAGTATCCTCAACTATGGATATTCTGCTTCCTGCCAGATAATTAAAGAAAGTTGATTTTCCGACATTTGGCCTGCCGACAACTGCTACTATGGGTTTTCCCAAACCTTACACCTCCGTGTCTATTTAACATATGCGATTAATTTTATAGAACTGTTATAAGAGTCTATTTACCAATTAATGCATTCACAAAATCCTCTCCATTGCTGTCAACTATTCGGATTTTGATATTCAGCTCCGATTCCAGCTGTTCAACTGTATAATCATCCAAGAGAACATGTTCTCCGGCTCTTAACATACTTCTGCTGATTAAGAGTTCCTGTCCCAATTCCTTACCTTTAAGCTGCCGTGATATGTCCTGTCCGGTAAGCAGTCCGCAAACTGTAACGTATGGTCCGAAAAAATCATTTTCAATATCATAGACGTCAACATGTAAGTCTGGGAATTGGGATTTTATTTCTTGTACCAATTGTAATATAATTTTTTTAACTAGTCTACCCGTTGCTATGCTTACGTGCCTATTTTCAATTAAAGTAGGCACTTTTTTATTTTTTAAGGCATCTGAAACTTCCTTTATTAAGGAAGCAGCCATACCAACACCGTTCTCTATTTGAGGAAAGCCTTCGTAATCCTTATATTTAGGTAGTTCTATATCAGCATTGATGTAAAACTCATCTGAAAGGTAAACCACTCTGGAACCCTTCTCCTTAAGCAGCCTGTTCTGCCACTTATGTACCTGCTTAATTACTTGGCCGCTGCTTTCCTTGTCAAAGGGTACTAAGTCAAATAATTTTTCTCTATGTCTGCTAATCCCTACCGGTACTATTGATATACTGTTAATTCCGGGTACCAGTCCTGAAAGATCCTCCAGAGTTCTGTCCAGTTCCTCGTTATCATTGATATTTCTGCATAAAACAATTTGACAGTTAACCTCAATCCCACTATCTGTAAGCATTTTAATTTTATCCAGCACATCACCGGCAAACCTGTTTCCAAGCATAAATTTTCTTAGGTCGGGATTGGTGGTGTGTACCGATACATTAATGGGAGACATTCTGTAATGGATAATTCTTTTTAACTCTTCCTTCTTAACATTGGTCAGAGTAACATAATTCCCTGTCAGAAAAGAAAGTCGGGAATCATCATCCTTAAAGTAAACAGTTTCCCGCATACCTTTGGGAAGTTGATCAATAAAACAGAAGATACACTTGTTGGTACAGCTTTTTGCACCATCTATAAGAGAATCCTCAAATTCGAGGCCTATTTCCTCACTTTCATCTTTATCAACTTCTATTTCCCATATTTCACCGTCGGCTTTTTCAACCTCCAGAAGAATCTCTTCAGAAGCCTGATAGTATCTATAATCAAATATATCTTTAATGGCCTCCCCATTGATGGACAGCAGCATGTCACCTGCCTCGATTCCTGCTTCTTCTGCAATGCTGCCCGGAAGGACGGTACATATTTTTATTTTGTTTTTGCTCAAGGAAAGCACCTTCTCACTGTTTAATATATTCAAATTTCTGAAACTACCAGCAACTTTTACTATTATACAATTTACCTTTTTAATAAACTTTATTCTAATGGGTAGCACTTGATTGTTAGCAATTTACTAAAACCACAAGTTTTTTTATCCAAATAAATCAAAAAGCAGCAAGACTAATCCCGCTGCTTTAATGACATATTATTATTTAGCTTCTACTTTAACTACCTGTTTGCCATCATAATATCCACATTCACCACATACCCTGTGAGGCAGCTTAAAAACATGACACTGTGGGCAGCTTACTAGAGTTGGTGATGCCAGTTTCCACTGGGATCTTCTTTTACCTGTTCTTGCCTTGGACCATCTACGCTTTGGATTTGCCATCAATAACACCTCCCTACTATAATGCAACCATTTAATAAGTAGAAACCTACTTGAAATAATCTTTAAGAATTTCCATTCTTGGGTCTACTATTTTGCGTTCATCACAATTACAACTTTTTATGTTTAAATTAGTACCACATGTCTTGCATAAGCCTTTACAGTCATCACTGCAAATGGTCTTCATTGGTAATGCAAGAATTATGTTGTCCATAAGTGGCTTATCAATGTCCACAACATTTCCTTCAAAAGTATATGCTTCAACATCATCGGATTTAGAAACCTCGACAAAGCTCTCTTCAACCTTGATATCTGATTCAGTATGTACTTGTTTCAGACATCTGAGGCAATTTGCATTAAACTCGAAATGAAGATCACCACTTAGTTTTAACAGGCCACCCAAATTTACGATGCGCCCTGTAAACTCAAATGAAGGTTTAAACTCTACTGAAGTATCGTACTCCCGTAATTCCGGTAAATCATCGCTAAAATCGACGTCAATCCCGGCTCCTTCAGTTTTAACAATATCAGACACATTAACTCTCATTAGTAACCTCTTAAAAACCGACAACTGATATTATACTAACTAATACCTCTTTTGTCAATAATTCAATTCCTGTATTTTTAATTAATTATATACCTAAATATATACCTCAAAATTATATACTCAACAGTCAGATATGATTGTTGAGTATATAATCTATTATTACCTATATTTTTAATTAATATTATCTCAGTATATAGATAGTTTAATATTATAGACAATATATTAATGAAGAAATATTATTTCAAAAGTCTCATTGTTTCTCTTGCAATAGCAAGTTCTTCATTTGTCGGAATAACAAGTGTTCTTACTGTAGCATCCGGAGTACTTATATCTATCTCCTGACCTCTGATCTTGTTTTTCTCAGCATCAATCTCAATGCCAAAGAAGTCCATGTTATCCAGAACCATACTTCTCATTATCGAGTTATTTTCACCAATACCGGCGGTGAATACGATAGCATCCACACCGTTCATAACTGCAATATACTCTCCGATAAACTTCTTAACACCGTATGCAAATATATCAAGGGCCAGTTGAGCACGTTTGTTTCCTTCATCAGCTGCAGAATGAAGATCTCTGAAATCGCTGCTTACACCTGAAACTCCAAGAACACCGGATTTTTTATTCAACAGATTACTAATTCCCTTAACTGTGAGGTCTTCCTTTTCCATCAGATAAGTGACAACTTCAGGGTCAATTGTACCGCTTCTGGTACCCATAGCAAGTCCCTGTAATGGTGTGAAGCCCATTGAAGTATCTATTGACTTTCCCTTGTTAACAGCGCATATACTTGAGCCGTTACCCAGATGACAGGTTATTATTTTTAAATCACTTAAAGGCTTACCAAGCAATTCTGCGGCTCTCTCAGAAACATACTTGTGTGATGTACCGTGGAAGCCATATTTTCTTATTCCATACTTCTGATACAACTCGTATGGGATAGCATAAAGATATGAATGCTCAGGCATTGAACTGTGGAAGGTTGTATCAAACACCCCAACCATTGGTACGTTAGGCATAATCTGCTGACAAGCTTCGATACCGATAATATTGGGCGGGTTGTGAAGGGGAGCTATATCAATACATTCTCTTACTGCATCCATAACCTGTTCGTTAATAACTGCAGAGCTGTTGAATTTTTCTCCTCCGTGAACTATTCTGTGTCCTACAGCTGATATTTCAGACATACTCTTTATAACACCAATCTTATCATCGGTAAGTGCACTGATAACAGCCTCAATTGCGTCTTTATGATTCTTTAAGACCTTATTGATAACAACAGCTTCTTCATCTCCCTTTGACTGCTTGATAAATGAGTTTTCAATACCTATTCTGTCACATAATCCTTTAGCAAGAACAGATTCATTAGTCATATCAATTAACTGATACTTTAATGAAGAACTACCTGCGTTTATAACTAAAACCTTCATTTAAATTCATCTCCTAAAATTTATTTACGTTACTACCTTAACTCTTAACTCTTTATTGCCTTTATCAAATTCCGGTTTGCGCAGCAAACCTTCCAAAACTATTCACTATTTACCCTTCACTCTTCACTGCTTATAATTACATATTCTGTGCCTGAACACAGGTAATTGCTACAACACCAACTATATCTTCAGCACTGCAGCCTCTTGAAAGGTCATTTACTGGTCTTGCCAATCCTTGAATTATTGGGCCGTAAGCATCTGCTTTGGCAAGTCTTTGTGTAAGCTTGTACGAAATGTTACCACAATTTAAATCCGGGAATATTAATACATTTGCCTTACCTGCAACTGGACTTCCAGGGGCTTTTGACTGTCCCACCGAAGCAACTATGGCAGCATCAGCCTGGAGTTCGCCGTCGAGTTGAAGCTCTGGGGCCTTCTGTTTAGCAAGCTTTGTAGCTTCAACAACTTTTTCTGTCAATTCACTTTTCGCACTTCCGTAGGTTGAATAAGAAAGCATAGCTACAACTGGCTCTGCCTGTACAAGACTCTTAAAGGATTTTGATGAAGCAATTGCAATTTCTGAAAGTTCATCAGCGTTTGGATTTTCAACAAGACCGCTGTCACCGTATACAAATACACCATTTTCACCATACTCACAGTTTGGAACTACCATTATAAAGAAGGCAGATACCAGCTTTGCTCCCGGAGCAGTCTTTAATATCTGAAGTGCCGGTCTTAATGTATTTCCTGTTGAGTTTATAGCTCCGGCTACCATTCCGTCAGCTGCACCCATTTTTACCATCATTATACCGAAATACAATACATTTTCACTTAATAATTTTCTTGCCTGTTCCAATGTCATACCTTTTGCTTTTCTGAGCTCATATAAAGTATCTACATACTCATCAAATTTATCAAAATGAGCCGGATCAACAATTTGCGCCTTGGATATGTCAAGGTCTCCAGCTAGTTTCTTTATTTCATCCTTGTTACCAACAAGAATAACATTTGCTATCCCCTGTTCCTGAATCATTGCCGCAGCCTTTATTGTTCTGATATCAGTACTTTCAGGTAATACGATTGTCTTAATATCACTTTTTGCCCTGCTAATAATCTGCTCTAAAAAATTCATACCGATAGTCCCCTTTCTTAAGTAACACATTATATTAAAAAGTATCCCATAAATATATATTTTTATTTTAATACTTGGTCATAATACCTGCAAACAAGTACTGGCACCACTTTTATTATATACAAATTGTTCATTGTATACAAGGTTAAATTGTTTAATTTTGTTGATATGTGTCTTTTACCTATGAATAAATCTCAACTAATATGGAATAAAAAAACAGTAACATTATCCCTGTTACTGTATCTTACAACTAATTAATCAATTGCGCTTTTAACTATACAACCTATCTAAAGAAGATATTAATGCCTAGATAATTCAAACTGTTTTGAAATGCCCTCATACATCATATCCGCCATTACTAATGCCTGTTTTTCAATTTCATCAAAAGTCCTTATACTTTTTTCGTATTGCCTGGATATTAATTCTACTGCTTCAGTCTTAGTTAATTTGAGGTGTTCATTTAACATATCAACCCATTGTTTTTTAGACCAGTATGGGTTAATTGCTGCAAAAAACTCGGCTATCCGTCCCGCATTGCGGTACCACTCCCTTTCAGCCGATTCTGCTGTTTGAGTATCACCCTGGGCGGCTGCCTTAACAAGCTGTGCAGCTATAGTTAAATGATCTGTAAATAATTTCTTAAATGTGTCGGCTTTTTGTCTGCCATAGAGATTGACTAGCAATTCTGCAAAGTCGGCAGGGTTCCTTAGAAGCCTATTAGTTACATACTCAACATCAGGCAGCTTTTCAACAATACTTAAAATTGTAAACCTTGTCCACATGACATGTTGTACCCATAATGTTCTCAATTTCTTCATTAATTGAAGCCTTGCAACCCTGCTTCCATCGGAAGAAGTAGCATTAGTTGGCAAATCAGAGTATCCAATACCTACAAATATTTCCTGTCCTATGTACAGGTTGCTTAAATCGGTTCCTCTGTTAACTGCTGTGATTGTATCAAGGCTTGTATTGAATTTAAATGCAATCATCTCAAGAGTATCATTTTGCTGTACCATGTACCTGAATACTTCAATATTTCCTATCTTCATTTCATCCTCCTTAATTCAAGTTGGAGTAATAACTTCAATTACACTATTACATGATTTTTATTTATACTATATTGTATGTTTTAAGTTTCTAAAATGTATCTTACAGTAAATAACCATTTCACAAATAACCCATTATGAGATAAACTATATACTATGGAATAAGTCAGCAATTACAGTTGAGTACCAAAGACTAGGCTTCTACAGAAGTTGTAATTACATTATGAAAGGACAGGAAAAAGGACTTATGGAAAAAAAGCTTCTTTTGTACGCCACCTCGTTTTTTTGTGGCATGTCGGTAATGGCAGTTGAACTGAGCATTTCAAGATTGTTAGCACCAACGTTTGGAACTTCTCAGATCATTTGGACGGTCATTATCGGTTTGATTATGATTTCACTAAGCATTGGAAATATTTTCGGAGGAAGAACGGCAGATAAAAACAACAGTCTTAACAAACTGTACCTGATTATCTGGGGAGCGGCACTATGGATAGCTGTAATTCCGTTTATTGGTAAGTATGTTGTTTTGGCTATAACCGGATTACTCGCTTTGTTTTTTTCTAATGACTTACTGGTTACAGGCACGGCTATATCCTGTCTGGTTCTGTTCTCAGCTCCATTAATAGGACTTGGGATGGTTTCCCCTTACTTAGTCAAGCTGGGAGTAACAGATTTAGAAAACGCCGGCAAAACTACTGGTAAAATTTACGCCGCAAATACTATCGGCAGTATAATTGGAACCTTTTTACCTACCTTTGTTACAATTCCCTATATCGGAACAAACAAAACATTTTTGCTATTTGCATTGATTTTAAACCTAATCTGCTTAAGTTACTTTTTAGTAAAAAAGGTTAAAATGGTGAGAGTAATCGCAAGTTCAATTTTGATACTGGTACTTGTTTTTCTCCCCTTGTCGAATTCTTATGCCTTCTGGAAGGATTGTATTTACGAGGGTGAATCGGTATATAATTATCTCCAGGTTTCAGAGGACGATGAAGCTGTCTACCTTTCAACAAATGTAGCTTTCGGTGTCCAATCTGTATACAGGAAGGATAATAAGCTTTCAGGTCTTTACTATGATTATGCGCTTATGGCTCCTCAGTTCCTAAAGGACTTCAATCAGGACAAAAATCTCGATCTGCTAATTCTGGGCAACGGTACCGGTACATATGCCAAACAGTCAAAACTCTACTATAAAAATGTAAAAACTGATGCTGTTGAGATAGATTCCAAAATAGTTGAACTTTCAAGAAAATACTTCGGCGTAACCGAAGATGAAGCAACAGTCTATGAAACCGATGGCAGAACCTTTTTATCTGATAAAAACTGTAAACAATATGATGTTATTATGGTTGATGCCTATCATGATATAACTATTCCCTTTCACATGACAACAAGGGAATTTTTTACCGAGGTATCTGATCATCTTAAGCCCGGTGGCATAATCATATTAAACATAAATATGAAATCCAAGGGAGATAATCCCATAAACCAGTATTTAGGTCAGACAGTTAAAAGCGTTATGAACAAGGTCTTTACCTGTGATATTAAAAATACTACAAATGTTTTGCTTTTTGCATCAAAGGATATTGATATGCTCGATAACTTTGATAATAATATAAGTAAGCTTAATGAGGAGAACCCCTTACATGAAGTTTCAGAATATGTGAGGCAGAATCTTCAAGAGGTTACCGAGGACAAACTTGTATTTACAGACGACCTTGCACCGGTGGAGGTATTAGGTCAAAGTCTTTTGAATGATATTGTAAAGGACGAATTGGTCGGCTTTAAGAAAATGATCAACTTTGAAGAAAAGGGAATAAAAGGTATATTTGATTTGTTGCAGTAAGCTCTTTTAACCAAAGTCTTGACACATATTATTTTAAAATAATATAATATAGAACAACCTATATTTATTAGCAATGACGATAATAAGTACGTCTTTAAGTTTCTATAGTCAATTGCAATTAAAAGGACTTACAGAGAGCCGGGGATGGTGGGAAACCGGTAGAAACACTGATGGAAACAGGTATCCGAGCTTCAGGCCGAAGAAACATTCTGTTTATTGAATGAAGTAAGTCTGACGGGTTACTCCCGTTACAGAGGTAAGAACGGATGTCAGTTATCGTTTTTATAGAGGGCTTTGCCAAGCACGGTGGTACCGCGGAAGATTACCTTTCGTCCTGCATATGGACGAAAGGTTTTTATTTTAATATGTATTATCAATATAATATGGAAGGGAGAAGCAATATGCAAACAAGAACAAGATTTGCACCAAGTCCGACCGGTTACATGCATATCGGAAACTTGAGAACAGCGCTATATGAATATCTGATAGCAAAAAAAGAAAATGGTAAATTCATTTTAAGAATAGAGGATACAGATCAGGAACGTTTTGTTGAAGGTGCTGTTGACATTATTTACAAAACCTTGGAACTGGCAGGCCTTACCCACGATGAAGGTCCTGATATAGGTGGAGCTTACGGTCCATATGTACAAAGTGAAAGAAAGGGTATGTATCTGGAGTATGCCAAAAAACTTGTTGAGCTAGGTGGAGCATACTACTGCTTCTGTTCAAAGGAAAGGCTTGCTGAACTTAAGGAAGCACAGGATGCTGCCGGACAGGGCCATAGATATGACCGCCACTGTCTCAGCTTATCAAAGGAAGAGATTGAGCAGAAGCTTGCAAACAATGAACCCTACGTTATCAGACAGAAAATGCCCGACTCAGGGACTACAAGCTTTGAAGATGCTGTTTATGGTACTATAACCGTGGATAACACCGAACTTGATGACCAGATTCTGATCAAGACAGACGGGCTTCCCACATATAATTTCGCCAATGTAATAGATGACCATCAAATGGCTATTTCACACGTGGTAAGAGGAAATGAATATCTTGCCTCTACGCCCAAGTATAATCTTTTGTATCAAGCCTACGGCTGGGATATTCCAACTTACGTACACGTGCCATTAATATTAAAGGCTTCTGGACAGAAGCTAAGCAAAAGAGCCGGAGACCCATCCTTTGAAGATCTTGTTTCAATGGGTTATCTTGTAGAAGCAATTGTCAACTATGTGGTTCTTCTCGGCTGGAGCCCTGGAGATACCAGAGAAATATACTCCCTCAAGGAACTGGAGGAAGTATTTGATATAAAGGGTATCAGTAAATCACCTGCTATATTTGATATAAACAAGCTGACCTGGATGAATGGAGAATATATTAGAAAAATGCCTGTTGAAGAGTTTCACAAGCTGGCTCTTCCCTACTATGAAAAGGCTATAAAAAATAAGAATATCGATACCTTGAAGCTCAGCAAGTTATTGCAGTTAAGAACCGAGGTTCTGACAACAATTCCTGAAACTATTGACTTTATCGATGAGCTTCCTGACTACGATATCCAGATGTATGTTCACAAGAAGAGTAAAACAACTCTTGAGAACTCACTGGAAAGCCTTATTTCAGCAGTGCCTGTACTGGAGTCCATCACTGACTGGAATTTTGATGTTATCCATGAAAAGCTCTTTGCTCATATTGAAGCTCTTGGCATTAAGAACAGCCTTATGTTATGGCCCATAAGAACTGCCATCTCAGGTAAGGCCGTAACTCCGGGGGGAGCCGTTGAAATAGCTGATATTCTTGGTAAAGAAGAAACTCTGAAGAGAATCGGATTTGGGATTGAAAAACTTAAGAACAATCTATAAATATGCTGCAAATATGTTAATAATCAAATTTATTAGGTATATATGGAGGTAAAGCGATGGCTGACGAAATACTCAACAGCTCTGTAAATGAAGAAGAAAATGCACAACCCTCAAACTTTATCTATGACTTTATTGATGAGGATCTGGCTGCCGGCAAAGTTCCTGATAATATTGTAATAACAAGATTTCCGCCAGAACCTAACGGATATCTTCACATAGGCCATGCCAAAGCCATATGTATAGATTTCGGAACTGCTCTGAAATACGGAGGTAAGTGTAACCTTCGTTTTGATGATACAAATCCCAGCAAGGAAGATGTGGAATATGTTGAATCAATACAGGAAGATGTTAAATGGCTTGGTTTCAACTGGGACAATATGTTTTATGCATCCGAATATTTCGATATAATGTACGATTGTGCAGTTAAGCTCATAAAAGCCGGAAAAGCATTTGTTTGTGATCTGACTGCAGATCAGATACGAGAACATAGAGGTACACTTACCGAACCCGGTAAAAACAGCCCCTACAGAGACAGGTCCATCGAAGAGAATCTGGATTTGTTTGAGAGAATGAAAAATGGTGAATTCGCTGACGGCTCAAAAGTTCTGAGAGCTAAAATCGATATGGCTTCACCGAATATCAACATGCGAGATCCTGTAATATACAGAATTCTTAGAGCTCACCATCACAGAACAGGTGACCAGTGGTGTATTTATCCAATGTATGATTATGCCCACCCAATTGAGGATGTTGTGGAGGGTATTACCCATTCCCTCTGTTCTCTTGAGTTTGAGGACCATAGACCTCTCTATGACTGGGTCAAGGAAAATATTGATTTACCTGCAAAACCCAGGCAGATTGAGTTTGCACGTTTAAATCTGGCATATACACAGATGAGCAAGCGTAAACTCCTTCAACTTGTAAACGAGAATTATGTAAAGGGTTGGGATGATCCTAGAATGCCCACTATATCCGGTTTGAGAAGACGTGGTTATACTCCAGCATCAATCAGAACCTTCTGTGAAAAAATAGGTGTTGCAAAGAACAACAGTCTTGTTGACTTTGCACTTTTGGAGCACTGCATTAGGGATGATTTGAACTACAGTGCATCAAGAGTTATGGCCGTATTAAGGCCTTTGAAGGTTGTTATAGAAAACTATCCCGAAGGTCAGGTTGAATGGTTTGACGTTGAAAACAATCCTGAGAATCCTGAGATGGGAACTAGAAAACTGCCTTTTTCAAGAGAAATATATATTGAACAGGACGACTTTATGGAAAATCCTCCCAACAAGTTCTTCCGACTTGCACCGGGTAAGGAGGTTCGTCTGAAAAATACTTATTTTATTACCTGTTCGAGCGTGGTGAAGAACGACGCAGGAGAGATTATTGAGCTGAGATGTACCTATGACCCTGCTTCCAAGGGTGGTAATTCTCCTGACGGAAGAAAGGTAAAAGGTACTTTGCATTGGGTTTCGGCTTCTCATGCTGTTAAGACCGAGGTCCGCCTATATGATCATTTATTTATGAAAATCGATCCTGAGGATGTTGAAGAGGGTAAGGATTTCAGATCAAATCTTAATCCTGATTCCCTAGAAATTATTGATAATTGCATGGTTGAACCTGATCTTGTAAAAGCTAAACCAGGGGACCGATTCCAGTTCCTTAGAATGGGTTATTACTGCGTTGATACCGATTCTACAGAAAACAAACTGATTTTCAACCGTACTGTCGGTCTTAAGGATACCTGGGCAAAGGTTGCAACTAAAGGTTAGAATTTTTTATAGTCATGCAGGGGATTCATTTATCCCCTGCATATATTACGCCAGCTGATTATTCGCGAAGACGGAGTTTTCGTAAATAAAGTTGGAGAATGGGGGCTAATATGAAATATGTTGTTGTTTTAGGTGACGGCATGGCAGACTATCCCATGCAGGAGTTGGATAACAAAACTCCTTTGCAGTATGCAAAGAAGCCAAATATAGATATGCTAGCAAAAAAGGGTACCGTTGGTCTGGTTAAAACAGTTCCTGATGGAATTCCTCCAGGAAGCGACGCTGCCAATCTTTCAGTTATGGGATATAACCCTAAAATTTATTATACAGGCCGTTCTCCCCTTGAAGCAGTAAGTATGGGAATAGAACTCCTGCCTACCGATGTAGCTCTTCGCTGTAATCTGGTATACTTATCCGAAGCCGAAGCTGCTTATGCCGATAAAACCATGATTGATTACAGTTCTGATGAAATTTCCACCGAAGAGGCACGGATTCTGATTGAGGCTGTTAATAGTGAGTTAAGCCGTGAAAATATTAATTTCTATCCAGGAATAAGCTACAGACATTGTATGGTCTGGAGCAACGGTAAAACAGGTTTGGGCTGCACTCCTCCCCATGATATTCTGGAAAGGAAAGTGACTGAATATCTTCCCAAGGAAGAATCCGGTTTGCTGCTGGAGCTCATGAAGAAGAGCTATGATATTCTTAAGAATCATCCTGTAAATGAGGCGAGAAAAGCCCGTGGACTCAGACCTGCAAATTCCATATGGCTATGGGGAGAAGGTAAAAAGCCTGCTTTAGCTTCTTTCAGTGAAAAGTACAATAAGACAGGAACCATGATTTCAGCTGTTGATCTTTTAAAGGGTATAGGCTTATGTGCCGGACTTGACTCTGTTGATGTAGAAGGTGCCACAGGTAACATACACACAAACTTTATCGGAAAGGCCAACGCTGCTTTGGCAGAGCTGGATAACGGTAAGGATTTTGTTTATGTCCATGTTGAAGCTCCTGATGAATGCGGCCACCGGTTTGAAATTGATAACAAGGTAAAAGCTATTGAATATCTGGACCAAAAGGTTGTAGCTCCAATTCTGGAGGGACTTAAAAAGCACGGAGAGTACAGGATTCTGGTGCTTCCTGATCATCCCACTCCACTGAGCTTGCGTACCCATACCTCTGAGCCCGTTCCGTTTATTTTATATGACAGTACTAATGAAATACAGTCAGAGGCCCAGAGTTATGATGAAGCAGAAGCAAAAAAGACAGGTATTTTTGTTGAGGAGGGTTATAAACTGATGGATTGGTTTATAACACATCAATTTCCAAAAGCATAAATGTTTTATACAGCCCCCGCCCCCGATGTCCCATGGAAACATCGGGGGCGGGGGTTTTCACATGGCTATTTGTTAATGTATACCAGCTATCCGAAGCTCTCGCTAAAGCTCCATTAAAGTCATCAAAGCATTCTTGTAACATTGGCCAATGTTATACCAAATTTCTTCCAATCAATATACCTTACTTCCTCGCTCCAACCATCTAATACCGTGACAAATGACATATCGGGCTGACATTCTCTGTTGTCGCCGTAAACTTTGTAACCGATAACGGTAACTGTATGTCCCTGGTAATCACCACCTGCTATATTCAACAGTACCGGATTCATGTCATCTATGCTGTTTTTTATTATTTTTAGTTTACGGTAATAAATGTTTTTGGACTTACTTCCTACATATCCGAATTTACTCCAGGTCTCCCTTAC
Organism: Bacillota bacterium; assembly: GCA_023393115.1. Classification (GTDB taxonomy): domain Bacteria; phylum Bacillota; class Clostridia; order Acetivibrionales; family DSM-1351; genus Ruminiclostridium. Next base: position 134,569 of record JAEWMS010000086.1, on the reverse strand, counting down.
AATTGTTTTTATTTCAAAGGGGGTATAAATGAATAAATCTCTGAATAATCCGGATTTTTCAGGAGAATATCCATGCTTTACCCCAATTTCTCTGACTATACTGTATATATCTTGTATATCTGATGGAATCCCCTGCAATCCCAGATCAGAATAATATTTCATAATTCTTGTAATTGAAGCTAAAGTACAATTATTCTGATTTTCAGCCCCAAAGCTGCTCTGTTTGAAGTTTGGAATTCCTTCTATGCACTTACTTGATTTTTGTTCCCAACCGTAGCCATATTCTATTTTTATATACCTGTCAAGAGACTCAATACCGCCGTATCCATAAAAATCTTTGTGCTGGCCGTTATTTTTAGTATCAGTGTTTTCAGTCATATCCGTATTCAGGCCCCCTTTTGTTTTCTAGCAAAAATTATTATCATAAAAAATCAAGTATCACATTTTTAGTATATGATTAGTTGTTTCTGATGGGTCCTAAATGAACCAATTACGCAATTATTAATTGAATACCACATAATAAACCTCAATTTCAACAAAATATATTTAGGGTTGATATATGTCAATTCTAATTATTATTTTAATACATTTTTAAAGGAGCAAATTCAATGTTTAAAGGTAAAAAGGATAAGGTTACTTCGAAACCAAATGCACAAAACAAGGCAGAGCAGGCGGCAATTCAGAATCCTGACAATCCCCGTTTCAGTAATGAATATAAGGGAAAGCAGGGTAAGTAAGCCCGCGACGGAATAAATCCTCCAAAGCTTTCTGTCCTTGGAGGATTTACTCATTTTAACATATAGAACCTATATATTTTCTATTCTTTCTATTCTTTGAATGTGTTTATTGACTCTGAATATAAATCAAATCATCTGTAACTTTTCCGCAGACATAGAATACATACCGTGAGGAATTTCTTGTGTCCCAGATATCATTCCATTTTTCATTACCGTAAGTAATGCTTCCTTTATTCATTTCCAAATCAAAACTTATAAAGGACCTATCATCGGTGTCCAATGGAATAATCCATTCAAAGGTGTAAGTGTCTCCCGAGTCTTTTACAAGGTTTACAGTATCAGTATGTATAGTTTCCTTTACTTTATAATTTATCTTAAACCTCGCAGAATCAGGATTACCCTGAATATCTATCCTGCCTTTAACTCTGTAGCCTGCCTTAATATAAGTTCTTGGGCTAGAGACAAGACTATAATAGTTTATGGGCATTTTTAGGGTACCAATATCAGTATTCGGTCTTCTCGGATACCGGTCGATCATTCCGTCGCGATTATCATCAATGCCCCGATCAAGATCGAAATAGTAAGCTCTCCAGCCTACATCCAGCATCATTGTAATAAAAAAGTTTCCCGCTTTTACATTATTTATGATATACGGACCAGCTAAATTTTTGCCTGTCTGACCGATTTTGTCATAAGCCTCCATATGGAGATAATACCAGCCATCGGTATTAAGAGCAATTGATTTTTCTTTTTCCCCCTCCTCTACCTTTATCCACTGTGAAGAGGCTGGTAGTTCAGTACTATTAGTGACAGCATACCGCATATAAGCAAAGTCATCTTCCCCATTGTCTGTAGCGGTAATTGTGATATATACAGGCCCAGCGCCATTATAACTATCAGGGGTTGCATATATAGCCGGTGGCAGGTCTGAAGTATCTATCGTATCAATATACGGTTTGCTCCAAGCCCCTTCAATGTCCCGGACCATTAACTGAATCTCGTATTTCCCTGTGTTATAAGTTAGATTTGTTGGTTTGCCGTCAATCCAGGTATCTGAGTCAACTTTTTTATATTGCCATTTCCGTTGCGCAATCCCTTTATCGGTTCTAGATTTATTGTGGTCAAGATCATAGGATTGGTCGAGATATGTTAAAAAAACGTTGGATGATTTTTTCTCAGATATCTGCGTACTAAATAACGCTATTGGCCTTCGATGTACAAAAATTGTTGCGGGTGCAGATTTATTCGACCAAAGACGATAATTATCGAATCTATTGTCGTCTTTGGTATTATCCCTGAATTGTGCGCTAACTACATATTTTCCTACCTTGCTGAAGGTATATAGTGGGGTTAAAATCCATTTGCCGGAATTTGAATCTAATCCATTTGAATTATCAAAGTATGTAGGATCATGAGTATACAGCCATCTTTCAGAATACTTTGGGTCATTTTCAAAGTCTCTATAGACCTGGTTGTACCTGACACTTTCCTCGTTAACTAATAGTGTTAGAGTAGTAGAACCCTGCTTTGTATATGTATCATACCTCTTTTCAATCAATTTTCTTACCGTATCGGTATCTTTACAGAATGCACTATCCATAACTGAACTGTAAATCAACTCTTTTAATGATAGCTGTTGCCTGTTAACTGGTACATATGGATATGCAAGCTTTAAATTCCTTGCCTGCTTGGGAGTAACGATGTAAATGTTAAACCTGTTTGCATTTAAGTAACTAAGTACCGGATAGTCTAAATGAGAAAAAGGAAAATACTCTGTATAGTCTCCAAAATACGTGTCTTGCTGCACGTTGTCAGATACATAAATAAAGTATCTTTCAGAACCTTCCCGTAATGGAGTGTTAAATATTTTTGACTTTGAAATTGCTTTTACAGTTTTGTATGAAATATCAAAAATTGAATCCAATTTACCACAATTTACTGTTTTATATGAAGTTGTATGTATCCAATTATCATCTCTACCTTTATATTCAGAAACTACATAGCAAATATCACCTTGCTTTGTAACATAGCAAAACCTATCACCTATTTGTAAATAGTCAGCAACTAAACCACCAGCAGTAGCATCAAATTCTACTAATTTATTATAAGTGCTGTCATAAATTGATTTTTCTCCTTCATATAATTTTAGATCTTCAGTACGAAATGTGTTTTCAGGTTTTATTTTATTGTAAAATGCTATTTTACCATCAAGCGTCCTTACGATAAGACCTCCGCTACTTTCCATAAATAAAATTTTGTCAATATTGGTTAAACTAGCATATTTACCCCACCCCCAATTACTCATATATGAATATAATTGTCCGTCTTCAGATACAGCATGTATTCCTTGATTAACAATAAATTGTCTTGTTTTTATATTCAAATTATTTGTTATACATGTGCCATGTATGTTGTAATACTTACCATCACTGCATTTAAATATTAGAGATTCTTGAGAAACTGCGACTGGATTGGCAGGCAATGGGGCGCTTGAATAAGCATAAAGTTTATTTTCCTTCAGATATCCGTACTTCCAAGAACTATAGGTTGACTTGCCATCTTCACCAACATAAATAAGTTGACTTGATTCTGAATAACCACCACCTCTTAAATATTTTGTATTAGCAGGAGCTAAGGTGTCCTTCATTGGTGGTGAATATTCCCAATCACGATCCATAAGACACCTAAAAACACCATTACCTGAAACAATATGCATTTCCCAGGTATTAATCATATGAAAAGCTAAAGACTTAACATCACTGTAGCCTGTGTAATTGAATCCTTGAAAGTAATTGACAGTATCATAAGTATTACCCTTTCTATCTTCTACATATTTCTTAGTATACCCACCAGATACCCATAACGTACCATCATTTTTTATTATGAAAATACAGTTACCATTGGTTAAATATTTTAAATATACTTCCTTTACATTGTCAGTAATTTTAACAAATTTATCATACCTTTCAACATTAGGATCTAACCCAAACAACCCATAAACTTTTTTCCATTTTTCATACGCATATTGAACTTCTCCAATAAAATTGCTACCCATACCCCATAGTTCACCATTACCAGTTAATATAAGAGTAGCATCTGAATTATACATAGTGAAAGATTTGTAATCACCTTTTGTGATATATTTTGTCCATGTATCAGTATCCTCAAATGAATCACCATCTATAATATTGGCTGATAGGCTAACATCATCACTTACACTGTTTCTAATATTTTCTACGAAATTGCTTAAACTGGTTTTGTCATTATCAGAGGCTACAATCATATCGATGTTTCCATTTGGCCTGCGAATATTCTCTTTGATTTTATTCTCAAGACCGGTTATATTCTTTTCACCTACGCTTCTCCCGTCAAAGCTAGATTCTATAAGGTCCTTTATAGAAATGTTTTGAGCTTTTAAAGCAGGACTGTAAGTAATTGGATACTCAGCATTTGCTGACAGATTTATATTTTCTATATCATCAGAACAAATTGAATATACCCTTGCATCAGCCTCCTTTATGTATTTACCAAGGTTACTATCGCTTCTTAACTGACCTAGCATATAGTTACTATCCTTATAAGCTTTATAGTAATTGGTATTACCCCTATTTAAAGCAAAAACAACAAATGTGTCGGTATTATCCTGAATTTCATAATTTAGAGTGGATAAATCCCAGGCAATCACATCATTTTTGATACTTTGATCGTACGAACTTTGTATTGACCAAAAATCTTCATATGTAAAAACCGGTTCTGTGTAAGAACTTACCCAACCTTCACTGAATAGCCCTGACGGACTCCTGTTGTCGTGTTTAATTATTATTTCGAATGTACCATCACATATCCCGTTATTATTAATAAATGAGTATGTGTAAAACTCCCTTAAAGAATAAACGATCTCGTCTCTTACTGTTCTTTGTAAACCTGATTTAACATGTCTTATAGGTACTCCATATGGAGCTGTTGGTTCTTCTCCTTCAGGCAATTCAGTTGTATTTGAATAGACAAATTTTTCATTTTCCTTCTGATTCCAGTAATCAATCCAAACAGGTTCTTTAGATTGTTGATAAAATCTATAACCTGACCAGGTGTAGGATGCATACGCATTTTTACCCCAGGTGTTCATCTTTATTTGACCATTTTGTGATCCTATTGTTGTAGTTACAGGATTCGCAAACTCAATATCAATTTTTGCAGAACTAGTAAGTTCACTTTTCATACTTGTAAACATGTTTTTAAGATCAGCGTTATCTGTACCTGTATAATCTGTTAAAACCATAATCTTAACATTATGGTTCTTTTCAACAGTAAAATTAGCTTCAGGAGCAGTATTTATCACCTCTTGCTGTATTTCTGCGTAGACAGTGCTTTGCAGCAGGATTGATAATATTAAAATCCAAACTGGAATTATGTACCTCACTTTTCTCACAAATACCTCCATTTACCACCCTTGCACATAATCGCTTCTGTAATCACCGGGTAACAGCAACTCTTTAACTGTTTCATTGCCCGGAATATCCTCATATGCCAGTAATGATTCAGTGAACATACCAACCGCATAAGTCCATATTTCGACCATAGAATCATACTCACCGTCAACCATAAGCCTTGTACTGTTTGTAAAAGGTTCAGATCTATCACCGTCGTAAGGGTAAATATCTTGCTCATCATTATATGCTTCAAATATGCTCAATCCATTATTGCAGTCATTATCGCTGTCATATCTAGCAGTCCAAAACCTTTTACCAATCGGATCGCCATCAGGTGAGATAGTGGTGCAATGGATAGGAATGATGCTATACTTTTGAAGTGTTTTATCAAGGGGATTTTCGAACTCTCTAACATTTTTAGAAGAACCACTGAAGCTTGCTATTGGTGGCAAATCTTCAACTATAGTTATTGTTCTATCAATCGCATTAGAATAATGCACTGAATTGTTAAATATTGAAGTGTTAATTATTGATACTGATATTTTATACTGTCCACTGTCTCTTGCTTGAAACTGTACTGATTTTTGTCCTCTCAGTACGTTATTGATGGAAGATCCTGTGTCTGCCCAGAAACCATTACTATATAGTTTTGCATTACCGTTGACGTTTTTATATACTGTACCGTTTTCCAGCCTAACCCCATAGTCACCACTTGCCCCGGTACCACTGACGGGTTCTATCTTCCAAGTAGTTAAGCTCCAATCAATAGGAAATCGTTTAGATGCTTTACTTTTACTTAAATCTAGGGTTATTTTACGGTTTTCCTTCATCTTTTCAGCTATTACATCAATAGAAATCGAAGGTATAGGTTCTATAACCTGAATAGTGCTTCTATCATATCCAGTGCATCCGCCATCATCCACAACCTCTAAGTCTATGTCATAAAGCCCTACTTTGGGATACCAAACGCTTCCTTTGGCAATATCTTGTTCGCCATTATTCAGAACATTGAACCAAGGATTGTCGGGGTCGCATCCGTCTGTGCCTGGTAATTCCCAAATATATCTCTCTATTACACCATCCGTATCATATGAACTGCTGCCGTCAATTAACACATCATCACCAGCATATACAATAGGAGGGTTTTTTATTATTGCAATTGGGTCATAGTTTATTTTTACAGGTGGTTTAGGTGTTTCTCCGGGTTTCACTTTATACCAAAAGTATACATATGCAACTTTATAGGATTGAGTTAATGTTATCTCTAGCGAGGTTTCAGGTTTCATATCTTTTTTAGTAGGTGGTATAACATTTGATGATGTATCAGCATAATATTTTCCGTATGAACCTTCACATTTTTCAAAACCTGAAGGAACTGGCAAACCGCTTACCGTTTTTTTTTCACCAAATTTAAGTGTAAAATCCCAAGCCAATTCAGGTATTTCAGCATCCGTTTCAGAGTTTATATACCTCACAAATACGGCCCCCTCTGTGGGAGGTATTTTCTTGGCCTTCACTATAATTGTTATTTCTTTGTCTGCTGTTGCTCTTAAAGGAGTATCAGTTTTATACTTGGTTGTAAGATTAGCTACAGCAGATAACATCCGTTTATTCTCACCAACTTTTAAGGTTGCCCTGGCGAAGTTTCTATCATATTTAACACTTTGAGTAGGAGAGCTGCCGGCAGAAAGATTTACATCTTTAGTTACTTGGTTTGAGTTAAAACTTAATTTATCCAGGTTTTGCATCATGTCCTGTTTAACAGCATCACCATCTATTATTCCGCTTACTGTATAGGGGACTGTTATACTATCCATGTTTTCTTCCATAACAAATACATCTTGTGAACTAATTTCTGCCGAAACGTCTGTATCAGGTGCTAAAGGTCTGAAAATCAAGGTATTCCAGTTGGTACTATTATATCTGAGCCTTACAGAACCCTTTACACTCCACATTGTGGGAGCAACCTGCACCAATGCTTTTTCCCTGATACTATCACCTAACAGTCCATATAAAGTCAAACCAGCTATTTCATCGTACTCATTTAAAGTATCAGGAGGCCCACCGTAATCATCATCATAAAAGGTACGTTCAGCAATAACTTTTCTTTGGGATTGAGTTAAGTTTTCCCAGGAGGAAGGAGCTCCTTCTTGGGTTTGCCATTTGACTTTTTTATAATCTTCTGCCGACATAAATTTAGTACCCGGACTACCACCCGAAAAGAACCTGTCATTGGTTATAAGAAATGAAGAGCCACTATAACCTAAGTATTTATATTCTCCTTCTTTTCCGTTCTTATAGGTCTTACCGTCAGATCTTTCGTAAAAATCTCCTGTGGGCAGACCATAGATTATAAGACCATAATCATCATATACATACGGATTCAACCATTCACCTTTATCATTTTGAACATCTGCTCCAGTACTTGTTGATATTTCATTTATCATTGCCTTTATAGTATCTGGTTTATCTGATCTTCCATGGATTGCATTTAATTGTGAAACATTAAGGGATGCAGCCTTAACATCAATATTGCTAAAAGTACATAGCAAAATCGAGATTATTAGTGCAAACGATATTATTTTAAAAGGTTTCATGTTTTTTGCACCCTCCTAATTAATTTTATTGGTACCAAGATATAAAGCTCCATTTTGCTTTACTTGAACTTCAACTTCCTTGAACTGGCTGGGGTAAATGCAACCTTTGTGAGTGTAATCTTTTGATTCCCAATTATGTTCATTTCTTGTTCTGTTTTCTTTGAGAATGTATTTTAACAGGTAATCTGCCAACTTTGGCTCATATATTACATTTAGTAATGCGGTGAGAGGTTCAATCATTTCTTGAGATTGATATTCATCAACGGATTCTGGAAACATATTTGTATAAGTATTATATAGTTGTCTTATACACCAACGGTAATCTGTTTTCTCTTTTTGAATTTTTTCTTCTCCTGCATCATTAAATATTCTGAGCTTATCGTTATTAAACCTCATCATCATACTAAAATTATAATTTACTCTTGTTCTACCCTTCTGTGCAGCATTTTTGTTTGTATAGAATATCTGTAAATGATTATCTACACCACCGTAACAATAATATCCCTCAACATGGTTTCCATGCTTACGAGCATAACCTACCAATGCCTTTATAGCTTCATAGGCTTCTTTGTTTGAATGTTTGTTGCTTAAAGTTGGTAACAGGCATACTCCGTTCACCTCGGTATTCCATAAAATCTTACCGTCTACTACTCTGTCTATATTCCACATTGAGAATACCTTAACAGCGTTTTGATAATTAGATGCCGACAAAAACTCTTCGAACTTTTTGTCAGGTGTAGCAAAGATTGGTTTTGCTATCTCTCTCTGTTCTGCTGACAATAAAAGGTGTAATAATAAAGCAGCAGTACCGTTAGTACAAGCATCATTGGGCTTAAATTCACCATTTACAGGTGTCAATAAACCTTCGGACACACATTTTAAACTGTTTGTTTTGTCTTCCTTATTGAGTTTCATGTAATCTGTCACCATAGTTTTATAGGCTTCCAGATAATCAGGATATTGTACATTATTCAACTTCTCATAAGCTCTTAAAGTCCATTTTGCCAGTTCTGACCTTGTGATATTTTTGGCTTTTGTATTTGCAGTAACTTCACCATTCTGAAGAATCCCTAGGTTAACAGCAGATTTGATAAAATCCTCAGTTTGAGCGGTGTTTACGTCAACTGCCAATAGCAATAGTTTAATATACTGTTCTTTGGTTATGTTATCAGTGGATTTAAATGCTGACTCTGAGATACCGGTTAATACCCCTTCTTGTTTAAGGAAATTCACACTTTCCTTAAATGTAGCCGGTTTTTTTTCAATTGATTTTTGCGTTTTTTCGGCTTCAGCCTCTTTCTTTTTTTGTTCAGCTATTTTTTTATTCAAAAATCCCATTTTGTCCACGTTGTAATCAAATGCATTAACTATGACAGCAGCGGCTTCGGCTCTGGTAAGCTTGTCCTTCGGCTGAAAATATATCATGCCGTCTTTTTCAGAACCACGCATAAGATAATTGTTATATGCAGCTGTAGAATAGCCGGTATTGTTTGTAACGTCAGCATAAGGTGACTTGGAGGTACTGTCGGCTTGAATGTTCAATGCCTTACACATCATTTCAGCGACTTCCTGCCTGGTTACAGCATCATTGGGTCTAAACTTCTTATCCTCCGTTAAATCAATAAATCCATTGGCCAATGCTGTAGTAATGTATCCACTTGCCCAGCTCTTTTGCGAATCAACAAAAGGATTGCCCTGAGATTGCTTGTACCCTTTAACATTGCAGAGGAAAGTGACAAATTCAGCTCTGGTGACTGAGTTGTTTGGCTTAAATGTACCGTCAGTATAACCACCGGTTATTTTTAACTCAGCAAGCCTCGTTACATAGGAATAATACCAGGAGGTGTTCTTTACATCGATAAACTTAACAGCATTATTGACAGTTCCTGAGCTTGCTGAAATTGTTTGAATATTTGACGGGATTAAAATTGACATAATAATAAATAATAAAATTGTTCTTTTAATAAAAGATTTCATTGCAGTTCTCCTTTACTGATTCAACCTTAGTAAATTTTTTTAATGGGATAATTATTTAATTAACTTTTAATTAGCTGAAAGCAAATACAGTATTATACAATTATTTCTGATAAATTTTTATTCACTTTATTGTGAAAATAAATTTCTTGGAAAAGTATAAGGATTTTTTAGAATGTGTCAGATAATAAATGACTTATATTACATAATATACCAAATATATATAACAAGCACAATACTATTTAGAAAATTTTTATTTTATTGAAGTTTCTTTTAATTTTCAACAAAAAACCCCGAAACCCACTACCGTGATTCGGAGTTCATCTATATTAAATATTTATCGACTTTTTAACTTCTCACCAATATTTTATCCTTCCCTCCAATTATTGTAGTTGTACTCAATAATTATCAGGCCGTTTTTAGCTTCATCCATGCTCAATCCTATGTTCTGGAGCTCTTCACTATCACAGCTGTCGTAAACAATAACTCTGTTAACCATCTGCTCAATAATATTTTTGCTTATTCCCTGGGATTTTATCCTGTTAACGAAACTTTCTACCACCTGTATTTTATCCTGCAGCTTTTTTTCTTCCTGCAGCAGCTTTTCCTTATCCCTTTTAAGGGAAGTGATGCGGTCCTCTATACTCTGGTTCATTCTTAGGAAGAGCTGTTCAGAGATTTTCACTTCCAGCCGATCAAGATAGAGAATATCCTGCTGCTTTTGCTTTGCAGCTATCTGCTGCTCCAACTTCTGAGCCATTTCATACCTTTTCTGCCGGTCATCCTCCTCATTGGCATACTTCAGGTTAAAGCTATCAATGAGCTCCCGGTTTGACAACATATCCAACAGTTCATCCGAGATGACCTCCAAAATGGCCTGTTCAGTTACATAATGACTGGAGCAGCTGTCGCTTCCATACTTTGTATAGGAGCTGCATATGTATCCCACAGGTCTGTCCTTTCGGACTCTCACATACATGGCTTTACCGCATTTTCCACAATACAGCATGTTACTAAGCAGGTGAGATATATTTCTGTTATACCCCTGATTTGAGCGCTTTTTCGCTCTGATTTTCTGGACTTCCTCGAAATCCTCATTCTTTATAATAGGTTCATGGGTATTTGTTGTGATAATCCATTTGTCAAAAGGAAGCCGTCTGGTTTTCTTGTTCTTAAAGCTTATTTTTTCACTGACTCCCTGAACCGTATCCCCTATATATACGCGGTTACATAGAATTCTCTGCACAGCTACCTGATTCCAGGGTGTAATGGGAATATCGGAATTTTTTGAAGACGGTGAGGGATACCCTTTTTCATTCAGCATTTTAGCTATTAAAGCATAGCCATACCCCTGTTTGTAAAGGCTGAATATCTCTCTGACAACAGGCGCCGTTCTGGCATCGACAACAAGCCTGTTTTTCTCGTTTACAGACTTGACATACCCATAGGGAGCATTTCCTATATACTCACCCTGTTCAATTTTAAAGCGAAGATTAGCCCTGATTTTCTTTGATATATCTCTGACATATCGTTCGTTATACCACGTATCAATTCCAACGGTTTCATTATCCTTAAGACTGTCATACCTTCCGTCGGCAGTCATAACCCGCACACCGTACTCCTCGAGAAAATCAAGAAACAGCAGAGTTTTGGCATTATTTCTCCCCAATCTGGACAAATCCTTTAAAATTACAAGGTTTATATTGCAGGACAGCACATCTTTTTTTAGTTCTTCCAGTGCATTTCTCTCAAAGCCCGAACCTGATACATTATCATCAACATAGGTTTTATAAATGGTTCCAAGATTGCTTCTTATAACGAAATCTATCAAAAGTTTTTTCTGAGTTTCTATAGTTTCAAGGTTTTCCTCATTATCATCCCTGCTCTGGCGTACATATATCCCAATGTGATAATTTATATCGGGCTTGTTAAATCCAAGCATTGCACTGTTACCTCCTTGCCGCCAGCGATATAATTTTGAATATCAGGTCTTTTATATCTACTTTACCTTTATAGATGCTCAGAATTCTTTTTGGTTTGGTTTTTGGCATTGATTTTACCCCATTTCATTACCTGCATCAACATGAGAGGCGGTGGAACTTCTATTTCAATTATATTCACAAGCATTGAATATTAAAATTTGTCCATTTGATAAATATATTTATCCTTTATAACAAATTAGTTAATTTAATAGGGAATTAATAACAATAACACTTAATTTATGTGATAGAATAGGTATCAGGAGGCCTTGCACCTCCCAGAGTTGGAAGAACATTTATTATAAGTTTAGAAAGAGGGAATATTTGCGGGAGGCCTTAGCAGTGTTGGCATTGCAGGAAGGTAAGAGTAAAACGAACCCCTTGAATTAGCATGCCTAGCAGGGACAATTATTAATTCGGAACCTCATATACATGGAGTTATAAGCAACTCCGATTCAACCTGGTGCGGCCATTTGCTGGATGGCTGCAGGATACTTTACCTTGGCGAAGTGGTAGTTCAGGAGTTACTCGGCAGCTCACTGGAAAGATATCCAGATGAAAATGGGGTTTATCTTATCAGTGAGCAAATCAAATTACAAGACTAAAAACGCCTTTTATTTATCAAATTCAGGTATTATATTATGTATTATATGATAAATTGCATCATGATCATTGCTTACAACAACCTTGTCTGCCGCATGTTTCAGGCACTCCCTTGCATTATCCACGGCAATTCCTAAGTCAGCCGTTTTTATCATTTCAAGATCATTGTCAAAATCGCCAACTGCTACTATAATACGGCTTTTGTACTCTTCCATCAGTTTTATATACTTTAAAGCAGTACCCTTAGAAACATCCTTTTTCAGTAATTCCAGATAGTGCTCATGGGAAAAAACGCAGTCAATTTTGTCAGACAATCCAAAAGCTTTCATAGCCTTTTCAGCTTCCAGCAAATTAGAATATGTATCACTGAACATCACTTTAATCCACTGCATATTCATAATCTGCTCCAGAGTAGAGCGCTGGAATGCCTGCTTTTCAGATAATACATAGGGATCAACATTTTCCTCAGGCGTAACAATGAACATCATTTCGGGAGTGAATATTTCAACTACCATGCTGCTGAAGCTGTTCATGCAATACTCAATATATTCAACTACCACATGATTTTCAAGGTATTCGATATTAATTAAGTTTTCCTTTGAAAAATCATATATGGCTGAACCATTATATAGTATGCAGGGTCCGTTTATTGTCAGTTCCTTAATGTGCAGTCTTATATTTTGAGTGGTTCTCCCGGTTGCTACTGCAAAAACACCTCCATTTTTAATAAAATGGTTAATGGCCTCCCGATTTTTTACTGAAATCTGCTGCTTTGAATTAATTAAGGTACCATCCAGGTCACTTATCAAAAGAAATTTATCGTAATTATCCATTTAATCAATGCTCCTTTTTGTGCATGATGCAACCATTGCTTTTAATAAATTCCGTCGGGGAAGTATTTGTGTACTTTTTAAAAACAGAGCAAAAATGCTTGTAGTCACTGAAGCCGGTCATATCTGATATTTCATAAATCCGGTATTTGCCCTGTTGCATAAATTCGACAGCCTTTTGAACACGGTATTTGTTAAGCATATCAAGAAAAGTCAGAGAGGTCAAATCCTTAAAACGCCTGCTTAAATAGCTTGAACTTACTCCCATTTCTTCGGCTATAGCTTCTACACTTATTTTATGACTATAATTATCTCTGATTTCCTGCAATGCACGTGTTACATATATGTTTTTTGAAACTTCGGTATTAATATAAACATTTAAATCAACCAGTTCACCGGTAGTTTTTTTACCAGCGATCTCAAGGATGCTATTGTTTACCCTCTCTTTTTCGATTAACAGCTTAACCCTGGAAATGACATCTTCCAGCTTTTCCTCATCTACAGGCTTTAGTACATAGTCAAACACTTTAAGCTGTATAGCTTTCTTGGCATACTCAAATTCTGAGTAGCTTGTAAGGATAATACTCTTAAAGTCTGTATAATCCTGTTTTGCTGCCTCTTCCAGCATATCAATCCCACTCATTCTGGGCATTTTGATATCTGTTAAAACCACATCAGGGGAATGGAGCTTTATCATCTCCAGTCCATCAACTCCGTTTTCAGCATCAGCAACTACCATACACCCCATGGACATCCAGTCAATGGTATAAACAAGTCCTTTGCGAATAATCTCTTCATCTTCAACTATCAGAATTTTGATCATTCTTATCATCTCCGCGTCTATAGATTGGTAATGTAATTCTGACTACTGTACCTTCGCCCTTCTGACTATTGATATCAATACCGTAATCACCGCCGTACATAAGCTGAATTCTTCGGTGTACATTGAAGAGCCCTATATGATTGCTTTCATTTGTTTTACTATTTAAAATATTGTTGATAGCCAGCAGCTGTTCAGCTTCCATACCATCTCCATCATCAAATATTGCAAGTACAAGAGTCTCACCCATTATGCTGGATTTAATCCGTACAGTTAAGCAATCCTTCTCATCAAAGCCATACTTTACAGCATTTTCTATAATAGGCTGAATAATTAATTTAGGTATAATACAGTCCTCAGTTTCAGGCTGAGTACTTATTATGAAATTAAACCTGCTACCGAAACGATATTTCTGTATTAAAAGATAATTTTCTGTGTATTCTATATCCTCAGCCAAAGTAGAAGCTTTTATATCACTGTTAATACTGTAGCGCAACAAGGTTGAAAGGGATACTATCATTTTATTTGCGGTATCAGGGTCCATCTTGGACATGAACTTAATATTCTCAAGAGTATTGAATAAAAAATGTGGATTAAACTGGGATTCCAATTGCTTTATTTCTGAGAGTATTGTCTGCCGTGCCTTTTCATTGCTAATCTCTATCAGCTTTTTGAAACTATCCAACATTATATTATACGCATCACCGATGATTTCAAATTCATCTCCAGTTGAAATATACATCCGTTTATCCAGATTACCCCTTTTAACACACTCAAAGCCTTCCACCAGTTCGTCGATAATCCTGGTTTTTGATTTAGATATTTTTTTTGAACTGATAAAAATAGTCACCGTTAACATTCCAAACACCAGCACAAGGACGCCAAAGGTATACAGGAAGTCTGATGTCAGTTTAGTTATTGGCATTATTGAATATACATTAAATTCACCATCTAGAATGGTGCTCTTTGAAATAAAATACTTTTGGTTGTTATATTTTGTATAGCCGTCAGCCATTCGAAGCTGTGGGACAGTCTTGTCAATATTGTCGCTAAAAGAATAGCTCGTGGCCAAAAATATACTGTCAAAACGGTTTGAAACTACAATCAGAGCCGGAACGCTCCTTATACTTCTGAATAGCGAGTCATCAGTAAAAGAAAATACTATATAACCAACAATTTTACTGTCCTTGACTATAGCTTTACTGATATCCAGTCTCACCTGTTTGACATTGTTGATATAAACACTATTCAAACTGAATATAACCTTATTAGGCCGCTCTCTCATTTGCCTTACAGGCCCCCATGAAATACCTGTACTACGTTTTGCAAAAACCGGTAAAGAATTAGAACTGGCCACGATACTATTCAAACTGCTATCGAATAAGAAAAATTCAGCACGCTCAGAAGCGTTATTGGTATATGAATATAGCCTCTCGTAAAGAGCAGTTCGTTTAGTAGTATCACTTTTAATAATTGATATATCACTATGCTGGGATATATCAGCTGCCAGCTTTTCATATCCTGAAATAACCTGTACAAGGTGATTGGAGATAAGCGTATTACTATCAACAGTTTGGCGGATTGTTGTAAGGTTTAAAAATATATAGACTGCACCCAAAAATAAAAAAGTAATGAATATTACCGGGAGAAGGGCATAAACAATCAAGGTTCTACGAATACTGTCCTTAAAGCTTCGTTTCCTCTTGTTCATATTCTTCTCCCTCCACACATGCCATAACTTAATCTGTCGCGTAACGTTAGTTTACAAGCTAATTTCTTTTTTACCTGAAAGCTTAAAGAAAATAAGCAGCGATGCAATGGTAGTTATGGTTAATATAGTCGACAGAGCTGCAGCAGTACCGTAACTGGCACGAATTACCTCTGTATAAATTGCTACGGACATGGTCTTAGTCTTACCTGTGTATAGAATAATTGATGCTGAAAGCTCATTAATTACAGTTATCCAACTCAATATTGCCCCTGCCAATACACCAGGCATCATCATTACAGCCGTTACCTTAAAGAAGGTTTTAACCGGTGAAGAACCCAGACTTATCGAGGCCTCCTCCATGCTAGGACTTATCTGATATAAAATAGCTGCACTGGAACGCAGAGTATAAGGTAGTCTTCGAATTACAAAGGCTATAATAATTATAAGAACTGTGCCGCTTAAAATCAAAGGTTTTTTATTGAAAGCAAGCAGTAAAGTAATACCAAGTACTGAACCAGGAATGATATATGGGAACATGGTTACGGAATCTATCAAGTTGGTAAAGATATTCTTTCTTCTTGTTGAAAGATACGCTATGAACATACCCAATAAAACTATTATTGCTATTGCAATTAAACCATAGATATACGTATTGGCTATTGTGCTGCCCAGATTTTTGAAAACAGTTTTATAGCTTTGCAGTGAAAAACCTTTAACAAACATTGCACCCTTTGTCTTTACAAAAGAGGTATATATTACAGTCAGCTGAGGAATGGTTGCCATGAATACAGTCAGATATATAAAAGCATGCACAAGTACACTTTTTATTCCGTGAACATCCTTGGCAACTATAGGTCTGAGGGAACTCATTGTAAAGGATTTCTTATTAACAACATGCTTTTGAATTAAGAAAATCGCTCCGGTAATTACAACCATGATCACCGCCATTGCCGCTGCGAAATTTGCCTGTCCTCCAACTTCTCCTATAAATTCGGAATAAATCATTACAGGCATTACATTGAAGCCCTCTCCTATAAGCATAGGTGTACCGAAATCGGCCAAAGCATTCATGAATACAAGTAAGCTTCCTGCAAGTATAGTCGGGGTAATAAGCGGAAGTATAATGGTAACAACTTTCCTGAAGGAATTACAGCCAAGACTTTCAGCAGCTTCACTCAGAGAAACATCGATCTTCTTTAGTGCTCCCGAAACATATAAATAAATATACGGGAAAAGTTTTAGCGTAAGTACCAGCAGAATCCCGGTAAATCCATAAATTGATGGAGCCTGAACATTAAACAGGTTGGAAATGAACTTCGTTATGACTCCGTTTCTCCCACCAAGAAGTACCCAGGAATATGCGCCGATAAATGGAGGTGAAAGCATGGAAATTATAATCAAAACTTCAATTAATCCTTTATAGCGCACTTTAAATATAGTCATAAAGTATGCCAGCGGAGCACCAATAGCTATTGCCAGAAGTGTAACCAGAGTTGTGACGGCAAAGCTGTTCAAAAGGGATTTATAGTAGTACTTTCTTTCAAAGAATTTCATAAAATTACTTAATGTGAAGGCACCGGTGGAGGAATCCTTAAAGCCGCTTATAAACAGGGAAAATAACGGATATACAAGAAACAGTGCAAATATGGCGACTATTACAAGTGTAGTTAAACTCCAGAAATTAAATTTGAATCTTCGTTTATTCATACTGTTCTACCCCCTTTATAAGGTTGCGTCGTAGATCATCAGTAAATATATTTATCTTGGCAGCATTGGGTTTAAGAAGGATAGTTTCGCCTACCTCAAATATTCTATCAGCATGCCCTATATCCTGAGAGAACTCTATGGATGGCTGATTTGGTAATATCATTTTGTTCTCAAAACCGAGCTCATAATTAACATACTTACCCAGGAAGGTGCGATTGGTGATAACAGCCTTAACACCCGAATCACTTACTGAGAACTCCTCCGGCCTCACTGAAATAACTACTTTTTGTCCATTTGTAATTATCGGGTCCAGATTATCCACTTTTATTTTATAACCGTCCTCAAAGCAAATGAGCATTCCTTCGGCTGATTTTACAACCTTTCCAACGAAAAGATTTGAGTGACCAATAAAAGTTGAAACAAAAACATTATACGGTCTGGTATATATGGATTGTGGTTTACCAATCTGTTGGATTACACCATCCTTCATTACAGCTATGCGATCCGATATGGCAAGAGCCTCTTCCTGGTCGTGAGTAACGTAAACAGTTGTAATTCCTACCTGCTTCTGAACTTCTCTAATAGCACTTCTCATTTCCACACGAAGCTTTGCGTCAAGATTTGAAAGAGGCTCATCCATAAGTAGAACACTTGGATGAATTACAATGGCACGTGCTAGAGCAACACGCTGCTGCTGACCTCCTGACAGCTTTTCAGGCAGTCTGTCCTGGTATTCCTCTATCTTTACAACCTTAAGAATTTTATCAACCTTTTCCTTCATCTCAGCCTTTGGAATCTTACGCAGCTTCAAGCCATATTCGACATTTTCACGAACTGTCATGTGAGGAAAAATTGCATAATTTTGAAACACCATTCCTATATTTCTTTTATGAGCAGGAATATTGTTTATTACTGTCTGATCAAATTTGATTTCTCCTCCCTCGATACTATTGAAGCCAGCTATCATACGTAAAAGCGTTGTTTTTCCGCAACCTGAAGGTCCCAGCAGAGTAAAGAATTCTCCATTGTTGATTTTTACAGATAGATCAGGTATTATAATCAGTTTATCGTAACATTTCATCGCGTTTTCTACTGTTATTGACACACTCATGGCTGTATCCTCCCCATATAATTTTAGTAAAAATGCCCACAACAGTTGTTTTGTTGTGGGCAACCCAACACAATTCTATTTAGTGAATATATCCTTAAATTTATCGAGCCATTCTTGCTTCTTTTCTACAACCAACTTCTCATTATCAGTTATGAGCTTGATGTTTTCCTTTGGCTCAAGTCCATTTGGTGCAGGAACATCTTTTCTTACTGATCGGCGGTTAAGTTCATTAACAATTATTGTCTGTGCGTCCTTTCCGGTTATAAAGTTAATGAAGGTCTTTGCATTTTCCATGTTTTTAGCATCTTTTATGATATATACACCATCTGGCTTTGAGATAACGCCTTCTTCCATGTAAACAAGCTTTACTGCCGCACCGTCAGCAACATATTTAGCGCCACCCTCTTCGAAGGTTAAGCCTACTGTGTATTCTCCATCAGCAACTCCCTTGTATACTGCTGAAGATCCACTTAAAAGCTTTCCATCAAGATTTGCAACCAGCTTTTCTACATAGTCCCATCCTTTTTCAGGATCTCCCTTACCCATTGCATAGAGCATGTTTATCAGATGTTCATAGGAGGAAGATGACTTTGATGGGTCACTGAATGCTATTTTGCCTTTAAGTGCCGGATTTAACAAATCTTCATATCCTTTGATTTCAATATTTCCAATTAAATTTGTATTAACCATAAGTACGCTTGGTATATCTGTAAATCTGGTAAGTGAACCTTCAACATTCTTCATAGTGTCGTATACTGCATCTTCGTTTTCTGACTGGAAGTTTTCAAATAAGTCTTTGGAAGGTTTCATGGTTGATAGTGAACCACCCCAGAAAATATCTCCCAACGGATTTCCCTGTTCAGCTTCAACTCTCTTTAAGAGTTCGCCAGTTCCAGCTGCGACAACCTCTACCTTTATACCGGTTTTGGACTCAAACTCGCTAACCAGAGGATTGATAAACTCCAATGGATGCGGGCAGTAGACAACCAGATCTTTTGTAGCTGGTGCAGAAGACTGAGTTGTAGTACCTACAGCTGCTGTTGAGCCCGAAGCTGTATCATTACTAGTACTACCACATGCTGCCAGAGTTGCAGTTAGGAGTGCTACGCTTAAAAACCCGGTTAGTGCTCTTTTAAATAATTTCATTTTTTTGTCCCCCGTTCTTTTTTTATTATGCTTTTATTATAGTTTGCAGGGACCTTCCTCTCAATCCGATAAATCTATATAAATATCGTAAAAAATGAACTAAAAAATCTGGTAAGATGCGTTAATGTGTCTAAACAGACATATTAAAAGGGTCCTCAGTTTTTCACCGACAGACCCTTATAAAATGTTCAACATTTATTACTTCTTATTTAGTTATATCTATATTGCTCTTGCTACACTATTCTTTTTTCAGTAATAATTAAGTCAACGGGTACATCAAAAGCTTCATGGGGTATATCCTTTCGAACTTGAAAGTCATAGCATATCCCAATCTTTTTACAATGTTCCGATGTCTCTTTTAAAAACCTGTCATAGAAGCCCCCGCCATAGCCCATCCTATTTCTGTAAATATCAAATACACTTCCGGGAACTATTACTACATCGAGCTTGCAAGGTTCAATAATAACACTCTGACCAAGTTCAGGCTCAAGTATTCCAAAACTGCCTTTAGTCTTTAAATCGCTGAAACTATTTATCAGAACAGCGTGCATAACCTTATTTCCATCCGGCAGTTTTTCCAGACACGGTACGCTTACCTTCTTACCCAGATTAAGCCAGCCCTTTATTAATTCATGGGTAGCTATTTCACTGCCAATGCTGACAAAGCACATAATGTTCTCGGCTTCAATCACCCATTGGAGCTGATCCAGTTTTTCGGCAACAACCCTGGAAAAACAAAGCTGCTGTTCCTTAGCCAAATTGTTTCTATATTCAAGGTATTTTTTTCGTAATTCATTTTTTGTAATTTTAATCACCTATCTGAGTTTTCTCAGTATTAATAAAAGAGGTCCGGACCTGTGGTTAGTGCAAACAAGAACCAGAAAATCAGCTGAATAACAAAAATAATAATTGAGACAGTTAACAATGCCGCACCGTAAGATCTTTTGTCAGAATCATTATCATTGGATATCATAACCAAACCTGAAATTAATCCAACTAATTGACCTATACCAGGGATAATAACCGATAGAGTACATAAAAAAACCTTCGTCCAGTTACTTAAAACGCTTCCGCTGGCACTTGCCCGGTAATTATTTAAAAGTAATTGTCTTTCAATTGTCGTCACTTGCCTGTCGGTCCATTGAAGCTGTTGCTGACTGTAATTATATGATTGAGAAAAGTTTGATGCATTATTCATATTCTGCTGCCCGACCACATCACCTGTCTGTTCCCTATCATCGCTAACTCCATTACTGCTAACTCCAATTTCGCTAACACCAATTTCACTAACTTCTGTCTGACTGTGTTCCCGCTCCATTTAATCCTCCTCCGAGAGCTGCGTTTATCAACCATATTATATCATAATAAAACAAAATAGAAAAATAAGACTATTTATTCATTTTATTATATTTACAGAAATTAATTAATAAGGTATGTAAACTAAGAAAATTCAAGTTCTGACTCACAATTCACCGGAAAATAATAAATTCCTATCAAGCCCCTAATAACATCATTATAATTTGATTCAGTTATCTTATGTAAAAAACCGTTCTCCATATGTATGTAAAGTGTTACATCAAAGTATTCAATATTATCCATCAACGCACTTATCATATCTATTGAATCCATCGGATTAATAAAATCTCTGACCCACCGCCTCGAATTATCTTCATTTTCAAAATCCTCTTGATAAAAACTATGTAAAAACCTTCGTATTTCTCCCTGCTTGGTAGACCATATGCTTAATGTTACCGACATTGAAATTCCTCCGTGATCACAAAATTCTCCAATCATAATGCATGCAGACTAAATATAAAAATAATCTAACCATATAATAATTTGACACTAAGACCGGAAAACCTCTATGTAAATTATTACAGCTGCATAAACGTCTATATCGTTTTCTCCGCGCTGCTAGACAGAATCACTGACATCAAGAGTTTTTTCAATAAAAAAACTCTGAAAAATGCTTATATCAGAGTTAATTATATAATTAAATTAATTTTATGTCACCTATCAATGATTACCTGCCCAACAGCCTCTTAGTCAAGGAATGGACTTGGTATTTTATTTTTTCCTCATCTATATTACAGAATTCTCGATTCTTCATCACAATTTTTCCATCCACAATAACTGTATCTACATCAGATGCCTGTGCAGAATATACAACGGTGGACAAGGGATTGTTCTTCGGATAAAAATGAGGCTTGTCGGTATCAATAAGAATAATATCAGCCTTCATGTCTACTGCTAGTTTTCCGGAATCCTCGAAACCTATTGCTTTAGCACCATTACAGGTTCCCATTTTTAATACCGTTTCGGCTTGCATTAATTTAGGATCCATGGCCACACCCTTATGAATAAGAGCTGCCAGATTCATTTCTTCAAACATGTTCAAGTTATTGTTGCTTGCTGCACCGTCTGTGCCAAGACAAACATTTATCCCCATATTAACCATCTCAGGAACCCTTGCGATACCGCTGCCGAGTTTAAGATTACTGGTAGGATTGTGTGCAATGCTGCAGCCCATATCCCTCATTATCTCAAGGTCACTGTCTGAGAGATGTACGCAGTGTGCAGCCAGAACAGGAACATCTAATACGCCGGTCTTTTTACATATCTCAACTGAAGTCATTCCATAGTCTCTTTTGCTGGACTCAACTTCAGTAGCAGTTTCCAGAAGATGAATATGAATACCTGTGTTAAGCTGTTTTGCCAGGTCAGCAGCATTTATCAGAGTCTTTTCGTTAAACATGTATGTTGAATGGATTTCCACAAACACTTTTATTCTGCCTTCGGCACTATTATGGTACTGTTTGTAATAATCTACAGTCCCCTGACTCCTATCAAGGCGTTTTAATTCTCCACCTTCAAAGAACTGTACCGGACTCTTGCAAAGATTAGCTTTGATACCTGTCTCTGTTACAGCTCGTGCAACCTCATCCATAAACATATACATATCTGCAAAGGCTGTAACCCCGGATTTCAGCATTTCAGTAATACCCAGCATTGTTCCCCAATATACATCCTGGTCTGTGAGTTTTGCTTCAATTGGAAAAATATTATCGAATAACCAAGCTTCCAAAGCAATATCATCAGCATAGTTTCTCATTAAGGTCATTGCACTGTGGCTGTGACAATTAACCAGTCCGGGCATGGCAAGCTTGCCTTTACCGTCTATTTCTTTTTTATAGGTAACATTATCGGGAAGCTTATCGGTCACAAGACATATCCTGCCATCAGAAATCCCTATGAAACCATCATGGATGACCATATTCAGGTCATCCATGGTTATAATATCTACATTCTTAATTAATAAATCTAAGTTCATTTTTCCCTCGCTATTCTGTCCAGCTGTTAAGATAATTTTTCTGGTCCTTTGAAAGCTTATCGATCTTTACTCCCCAGGATTTAAGCTTCATTTCGGCAACAGCCTTGTCTATTTCAGCAGGAACATCAACAACTTTATTTCCAAGCTTGTTGAAGTTTTGAAGCATATACTTTGCTGAAAGTGCCTGCAATGCAAAGCTCATATCCATAATTTCAGCGGGATGTCCGTCTCCTGCAGCCAGATTAACCAGTCTTCCCTCAGCCAACAGGTTAATCCATCTTCCGTTATCAAGCTTGTAACCCATTATATTCTTTCTTTGCTCCTGCTTTTCTACAGCTATCTTCTCCAACTGCTCTACCGACACTTCAACATCAAAGTGTCCGGCATTACAGAGTATGGCTCCATCCTTCATGCTCTTGAAGTGTTCTGCTGTGATAACGTCACGGCAGCCGGTTACTGTGATAAACAGGTCTCCGATTTTTGCGGCCTCGGACATTTTCATAACCTTATATCCATCCATAATAGCTTCGGCTGCCTTAATAGGATCAACCTCAGTAACAATTACGTTAGCTCCAAAGCCCTTTGCCCTCAGTGCAATACCTTTACCGCACCATCCATAACCTGCTACTACAACATTTTTTCCTGCTACGATAAGATTTGTAGTTCTGTTGATACCATCCCAAACAGATTGTCCTGTGCCGTATCTATTGTCAAAAAGATATTTACAATTAGCGTTATTAACAGCAATCATCGGGAATTTAAGTACTCCCTGCTTTTCCATTGCTTTGAGACGAAGAACACCGGTGGTAGTTTCTTCACAACCTCCCATGATATGAGGTATAAGCTCTTTTCTTGTAGTGTGGAGAAGATTTACAAGATCTCCGCCGTCATCTATTATAATATTTGGCTTGTAGCCAAGTGCCAGATTCAGATGTTCTTCATATTCCTCTTTTGTGGAGTTATACCACGCATAAACATCAAGTCCGTCTGCTACAAGGCCAGCAGCTACGTCATCCTGAGTTGAGAGAGGATTACTTCCTGTGACAGATACTTCTCCGCCTCCTATTGCAAACAATTTCGCCAAGTATGCAGTTTTAGCTTCAAGGTGAACCGATACAACAACTCTTACCCCTTTAAACGGTGTAGTTGCTCTGAATTCATCCTCCAGGCTTCTAAGGATCGGCATATTTCTTCTTACCCATTCAATTTTCTGTTTTCCCCTATCTGCCAGTGATATGTCACGTATAACACTTTTCATTAATAAATAACCCCCATCTTTGTTTGGTTTAACATTAAAATTATATGACACATTATATCCTGTTTCAACAATTTATTTTTATGCATCATTGTACATCATTATTGAGTAAAACTGACATTTAGTTCTTTTTTATCACTTCTGTAATTGTATGTAAACTGTATCCTCTTTTCTTAATCCCTGTCACAATCTTATCAAGGTTCGGTATGTCATATTGATTAAAATGAAGCAGAATTATTGAACCATTAGAGCAGTTATTAACAACATGCTTTTCAATCTTTTCAGCTATCTCAAGGGCAGTATGATTATTTTTCATGCGGTTGATAACACTGCTGTTGGTTTCAATATTCCATCCGATTACCTTATAGCCGCAGCTTTGTGCAATGGATAATATCCTATCACTTTTATTGCCGCCTCCCCCCGGTAGTCTTAAGTAGGGGAATTCCTTTTTCATTTTCACCAAATATTCTTCACCCAGAGTCTTTTTAACACTGGACTCCCAGCCCAGAATTGCGTTCTTGACCTGCTGATCGGATAGTTTTGTCAGTGAAGCATGATTTACTGTATGATTGCATATCTGGTGTCCTTCATCAATTGCTCTCTTCCAGACTTCGGGATAGTCATCCAGTACACTTCCTATTATAAAAAAGGTTGCCTTGACATCATGACTTTTAAGAACATCCAAAACTTTAATTACAGTTTTTTTGTTATAGCCGTCATCAAAGGTTAAGGCTACATTTGGCCTGTTTTCACCTTTATAAATGGTCTTTTGAACTTTTTCTTTTTTAACAGGCTGTTCTTTTGATTTGCTTTCTTGTTTAACGGGTTGTTGTTCTTTTGAACTGCTTTCTTGTTTAACTGGTTGTTGTTCTTTTGATTTGCTTTCTTCAGGAGGACTGGAATTATTTTCGGTTTTATTCTCTCCATCTGTACTCACAGCCGAGTCGGTAGTTACTATAGCTCTTGCAGTTGAGGGCAGACGGGTATCAGCACCTGTATTCTCTTTGTCAATTTTATTACTGAAGTTTTTTTCAGAAAGAACAATTTGCTCATTTAAACCTGTTTCGGCTTGATTAAGGAACTCTTCCGGAATCAAGCCGTCATGCTTCACCGAAAACAGATTGAAGATTCCGATATACCATATAAATATTGTTGCTGCCGTACAGAAGGATAATGTATAAACCGTACGAATAAAAATTCTTTTACCTTCATTAGTGATCAGCTTATTATATTTTTCGTATATGTTTATTTTATGTAATAAGGCTTTTAACATGAGTGCGGTATCCTCTTGGAAAGTATATGTTATATTTATTATACTTGGAAAAGGCTAATCAGAATAGTAGCAGAAGTTAAAATTATTCCACTTTTATGTAGAAAAACCACAGGTCCTTTTATAGGCCTATGGTTTCTATGTAACATCAAATACATGTACTTTTTAACCTAAATTCATACAGTTTTATTTTTTATCTGCTGGTTTTACTTTAACCTCTTTACTTTTAGTCGCTTTACTTTTTGACTCTCGTTTTTTACCTCTTGTTTTTTACCTCTTTGCTTTTTGACTCCTTAGACTTCGACTCTTCTTTCGTTTTATCTGTTTTTTCGGTTGCAGCTTTTTTAGCCTTTTCTGTTTTAACCTTAACGGCCTTTACAGCTTCGGTCTTTTTTTCCTTTTTAGCGGATATTTTAAGCAAATAATTATTTCCAGAATTGTTATCCCAGTTATCCGCAGAGTCCTTGAAACATATTTCAAGAGTGTCTCCTTCGAGTATCTCCAATTCAGCAGAAAAACCATCCTGTGTCTTCTGCATCTGAATATATGAACTGTTTGACCAAATGCTGCCATATCCGGAATGAAGGTAAATAGTTTCGGCTCCTGACTGTGCAAGCAATCCGTTATAGGTTATCACAAGTCTATCCCCTTTGTATAAGGTTTTCTTCGATATAATAACACCATAATCATTATAGTTTTTTACTGTCATTTTACCACTCCTCGTACAATTAATTTGGTTAAGATTAATTCCAAGACTAAAATACATTTTCAATATTATACCACTTTGATAAAAATGTGTCAATTTTCCATATTTGTATACTTTTACATATTTTCCAGTTAATGTCCTACCAATCATAGCTGATATATTACCTTGTTATAAGTTTCTCCAAGGTTGGATTAATTCTCAAGAGTTCTTTAAGCTGGCTGTATTCTTCCATAGCAGCCCTATTGAATCCGCTTGTTTTTTCGGCCCTGATCATAAGGTTTTTCGGCGTCTCAAGGGGAGATACATATTCTACTATGGATGCCTTGTAGCCCATTGCTTCAAGGAGCATTAACCTTATTCCATCAGTTAGAACATCTGCAAGCCTTGCTTTCAACACACCGTGTTTAGTTATATTTTGCAACACATCGAATGAGTATTGGCTCAGTATTTCTTTTTGACAGCAGGGAACCATAACTATGGCCTTTGCACTATTATTAACCGCCAGCGCTATTGCCGCATCCGTTGCAGTGTCGCAGGCATGAAGACTTATAGCAAGATGAATTTCTTCCTTTGAACTATAGTTTCTGATATCGGTAACTTTGAAATCCATATTTTTATAGTCCAGTTGTTCAGCAATTTTTCGAGACGCTTCAATTACTGTCGGTGAAATGTCCAACCCGGTAAAGTGGCAGTTTTTCTTAAGGACTTCCTTTATATAATAGTTCAAAACGAAGGACAAATAGGATTTTCCGCACCCACAGTCAACAACATTTATTTTGTCATACTTGGAACACAGATTTTTAAGCATATCGTCCACCAATTCAATATAGTGATCGATCTGGTTATACTTTCTTATCATGTCGTTTTTAATTTTTCCGTTCTCACCAAGTATGCCTATTGCCTTTAAAACCGGATCAGCAGGACCCACTTTAATATAGTAATCCCTATTTGTAATGTGTGACGTTTCATTATGACCTTTGCATGTGTCTGCAACCTCTTGATCCTTTGTCTTCATCTTAACGCCTTTGTCATCGGCATCAATATATATAGTCGTACCTCTTTCTTCATATAACAGGTTCATTGCTTCATACTGCTCAACAATTTTGGATATTCTTGCGCACAGCCAGGATATTTCCAGCTTGTCATTTCTCCCATTATACTGAAGATATAGTTTGTTTTCTTTCAGTGTGATAACTGCATCGTAAAACTTTGTTCCTGATTTTAATTTAATGGATATCTTCTTAAAAAATTCACTATTATCTGTTATTCTCTGTTCAAGTCCTGTTAGAAACAAACCCAACTTCTGAATACTCTGCTTGTTCAAAATTAACCTCCATGAGCCGTAATTACGGCCACAAAATTTAATTAGATTTTTCTATTCCTATATCCGCTCATTTTTAATGCTTCTGAACCGATGCTCTTAACAGCTCCACATCTTCTTCGGTTAACTCCTTACAATCTCCCAGACCCAAGTTTTCATCCAACTTAAGCATTCCCATACTAAGTCTTTTGAGATAAATAACCTTTTTCCCGACAGCCTCAAACATTCTCTTTACCTGATGAAATTTGCCTTCCACAATTGAAAGCCTTATTTCTGAAATGTCATCGGACTTTAATATTTCAAGCTTTGCAGGAAGTGTGTTATATCCGTCATCAAGAGTAACACCCTGCGTAAAAGCATCAATATCGCTTTGCTCAACCCGACCAAGCACACGGGCGTAATACTGCTTTGTTACATGTTTTTTGGGTGAAAGAATTTCATGGGCAAGCTGTCCATCATTTGTCATAAGAACAAGTCCTTCGGTATCTATATCCAGCCTTCCCGCTGGAAACAGGTCAAAGCACTTATATTCTTCAGGCATAATATCAAATACCGTTTTCTGTCGAGTATCGGTAGTTGCCGAAATGACTCCCTGTGGCTTATTCATCATTAGGTATATATACTTACGGTATTCCAGCTTTATGCCATTCATTTCAATGGTACTCACGGCAGGATCTACATGAAGACTGCTGTCTTTGATAATTTTCCCGTCAACTGTCACCAAGCCTTTTTTAACTGCGCTTTTTATTTCAGTTCTGGAGCCAAATCCAAAATTTGATAATACCTTGTCCAGCCTTTGCTTTTGCTTCAAAAGTCAAACCTCCTTGCTTTTAAAGATAAGAAGTACTAATCAGGCCATTTTTCTCCAGCCTTTGGGATATAGATTCTTGAGCATGTCCCCGGTTTGTTTTGCCCAGCCAAGAGTATAGCCATCCACACAGATACCAGTATATCCTTTTTCCCCTGAATCAATTAAGGTTTCACCCTTTAAATAGCTGTTCACTTCTCGTGAATCCGATGCAAAGCTTATCTTCCTATTCATTTCCTCACTTTTTAGAGATACTGCAAGAGAATGGGAGGGTATGAAACCTTTAGGACTGTTTTCTCCTAGATACCAACCAAATTTAGCAACCTTTAAGCCGGATAAATCAGGGCAGGCCTCTGGCAGGAAATAGAAGTTATTGCCCTTCTGGAAGGCAAAACCCTTAAGATTCAAGTTAGTACCGGCCCGAATAAATTCAGCAAGGTCCTTATTGAAAGTCCTCAGGTCCTCCTGACTATTTATAACATTTGCTTTTTCCCAGCTTCTATTGCTTTGAATGGCATAAGCCTCGGCTTGGCTATCACTATCTCCGCTTTTTTCGTGAAGCTCCAGCTTTCTTATAAGGGCGGCAAAGTGCCCCTCCCCGTTCAGCTTGTGGGGCCATAGTCTGGCGGCCTTTGAAAAATCATATCTGCCGCCGGCCCAATTATTACGGCCGCCTTCTATTCCGCCTGTTTTAGGTATTTCCAGTAATTCATAGTCCCCCTTATGAGCATCCATAAATCTCTCTATCATGAGTTCATCCTCTTCAGGTGAGAAGGTACAGGTTGAATATAAAATTACCCCTCCAGGCTTTAACATTTTATCTACCTGCTGCAATATATCCCATTGCATACAGCTACATTTTTCACATTTGAATTTCTCCCAGCTCTTTACAGCATCCTCATCCTTTCGGAACATTCCTTCGCCTGAGCAGGGTGCATCCACCATAATCTTATCGAAAAAACCCTGGAAATTCCGAGCCAGTTTGTCAGGAGCTTCATTGAGTACAATTGCATTCCTTACTCCGCAAAGCTCAATATTTTTAACCAGCGCCTTAACCCTTTCCGTATTGATGTCATTGGCCACCAGCAGTCCCTGACCGTTTAGCCGGGCAGCCATCTGGACTGATTTACCCCCCGGCGCTGCGCAGAGATCCAACACCTTGTCTCCGGGTTTCACACCAATGACTGCCCCTGGAAGCATGGCGCTGGGTTCCTGTATATAGTATAATCCTGCATAATAAAAAGGATGTCTGCCCGGGTTGTCACCCTCCCTGTAATAAAACCCATCAGTAGTCCAGGGAACAGGCTCCAGATGAAAGGGTGATATTTTTTTCAATTCTTCCACCGATATTTTAAGTGTATTAACTCTTAATCCGTAAAACCTTGGTTTTTTATAGGATTCCAGGTAGCTGTTGAATTCATCGCCGCCCATCAGTTCCTGCATCTTATTCACAAATTCCTCGGGTAGTTTCATATATAAGAACTCCTATTGTTACAATATAATTAATTTCTTTAATGACATTAGTTGTTATTTGACTGCAGTTACGTCTAAATTCACTGCAGTATAATTTGTACCTTTCTGCGGGCACTAATTATACAGGTGTTATTATACCACATAATTCGGCACTTTAAAGGTTTAAAGGTTACACTAAGGTTATATATTACTCTTCTTGACATCAAAAATTGCCCGTGCTATAATAGCTTTTGTCATAAAGCGTAATAAAAGCTTATTTATGGCCCATTGGTCAAGTGGCCTAAGACACCGCCCTCTCACGGCGGTAACAGGGGTTCGAATCCCCTATGGGTCACCAATAAAAAACATCCGCAATTAGTGGATGTTTTTTTATTGTATATTTATTGGGGATTCGAACCCGAGAGGGCTGCAGGCGTTTAGAAAATGTGCTAAATGCACATTTTTAGCCTGCAGTAGGAGCCCCATGAGCATAGCGAAGGGTGGGCGACGTCATTAGCATGCGTAGCAGGCGTGAATCCCCTATGGGTCACCAATAAAAAACATCCGCAATTAGTGGATGTTTTTTATTGTATATTTATTGGGGATTCGAACCCGAGAGGGCTGCAGGCGTTTAGAAAATGTGCTAAATGCACATTTTTAGCCTGCAGTAGGAGCCCGGTACCAAAGCGTAGCGAATGCCGGGCGACGTCATTAGCATGCGAAGCAGGCGTGAATCCCCTATGGGTCACCTATGGCGCTTGCATTTTCTGCGGAAAATGCAGGCGTCTTTCACTTTGATCAGACGCGAAGCGCCTTACGGGCGGGACCAGTCCCCCCGTATACCCCTCTGGCCTCCGGCGGGGTTGATGAATAAAGTGATGTTTTTTTATGTAAGAAATCACACCAGCCACCGTTCGGTCAACTGAAAAAGTCATCAATAGAAATCTCATGTAATTATTACTAGGCTTAAGGCAGATTCATCCGGTCTTTTCTTTTTTATTCGTAATGCAAGCTGATTGCGAGAATAATAATACCATGCAACATAACTTATTATGTTATGTTATATTATGTCAATTCATTTAAAAGATAATTATTAATATTACTTCACTTTAATGAAAAAATAATATATATATTTCTGAGGAGGTGAAGCTTACGAAAAAAATATTAGTGATGGCTTCTGTATCATTTATTTTAATATTAATGTTGAATACAACTGTAATAGCAAGCAAAAACCCCCATTTGCCTGAAACTATAGTTCAATTTGCTTCATCTAATAACCAAACTATTATTAACGAACCAGATGAACAATTATACTATAACTTATTTATTACTATGCTATTTCCATATGTTGAAAAATCAATAGGTAATTACTATGACGAATATATGACATATCTGCCTGGAGAAGCTCCTTATTCATACAAATTTATAAAAATTGAAAAGGCACCCGATAAAAATTATTCTTTTACAATAGTACTGGAAATTCAACCGTATGTCGGTCCTCATTTGAGTGTTGGACGTGATAGAATTACTTTTAATATAGATTTAAATGGAGTTAGGGTCGAGAAGTTTGAACATATTGAAAGTTATAGTCTCCCTCCAAACTATCAAAGTATTTTAAAGAAAAAGTTACCCTAGTTAAAGTCAATTTTCAATTAATCAAAAATTCTATTATTTCATTATTTGTTATTTCCGGTTGCTCGTGATTAAGCGCATGGCCAGCATTATTGACGACTTTATATCTATACTTTCCTTCATCTAATACCTCAAGAGTGTCTTTACGTTTATTCACCATGTGACCACCAATCAGAAAATAAAGCTTGTCTTTTAGTAAAATTCCCTCATTTCGATTATATTTTTCAATTTTATGCGCGAACATAGCTTTTTGGTTGTGACTCTTCATAAGCAAAATTAAATGTTCCACAACTTCAGGATATCTTTCAATAAAACCTGACTCTGGAGAACAAAGTTTTCTAAATACATTCGTCAAATTTCTATTTGTTGGAATCAATATCTCTGGAAACATCATTCCTAAAGTCAAAATGACGCTTTTTAGAGGATTTGTTACAATTCCTCCTTCAATAAGAACCGCTTTACTGATTTTACCACTTTCTTTTACAGCATAATTAAACAAAATGACTGCGCCATTAGAGACTCCAGCAGCATTAAATACTTTGAGGTTGAATTTAGCTACTATCTCATTAATCCATTGCTGCTGACTGAAATCATTTTTGTTATACTTTTCATTCGGTATACTTTTTCCAGGTCCTCCAAGAGTATCAATCGCAATACAGAAAAAGTATTCAGATAACACTTTTATATTGGCTATCCACATGACAGCGGAATTATCACCAACTCCATGAAACAAAACCAACGGTGGGTTCTCTGTTTTTCCTGTAATAATACAATGTGTAACTCCAAATGAGGTTTGAACATCTTTTTCTACATATTCAACATCCCACTTTTTCAGTAATTCATCATAGGACTTAAGTACTTTTTCCTTAGCCTTTTGATTCTTAAATACTTTTACCATACTCCACACCTCTCCCCTTCAAAAACTAGACTTATATTTGTCTAAAATGCCTTACATGTTTCAAAAGATTACGATTGACTTCAGTTCCGATAAAAACAACCTAACACTTGTTAGATTAAGTTTATCTAACAAGTGTTAGGTTGTCAAGTAAAATATACTGCTCAGATAATCATATGGTGTATATAGTGACACAAACCAGCTTTATGTATTATCTCTTCTAAATATTTCATTTCTGCTTCCAAAAAGATAGGGACAAATATCCCTGCACTTATGACAACTTATCCTCCAGTCCTGTTTTACTTCACCAAATGCATGATTCCAACACGCTTGTTGATTTACCTCTATGGTTTCAAGGGCATTTACCGGGCATACCTCAACGCAAAGGTTGCAATCATTACATATTCTCTCTTGTAAGGCATCAGGCTCTAACTCTAATTCTGTTAATATCACATTTAGCCATATCATACTTCCGTATTCCGGAGTAATCAATAAGGAATGCCTTCCTATTGTACCTAACCCTGCTGCTTGCGCTGCATGTTTTGCAGAAACAATACTTCTATCTCTTCCTGTTTTATCATCATATTCAGAACCCAGTGCACTTGTGGGCACAGCCAGTATCCCATCATTTTCTGCATCAATACAAAACTGTACAGCTATTTTATCCATCTTATCAGACAATATATTTCTGACAATGGTATATGGAACGGCTGTTTTACAGGCCAGTGTCCCTGAAAGAAAATGAACAGCAAAAACAATGACAGATTTACATGTAGGAAGAACATTCAAAGGATGATAGCCTTCCGGTGCTTCTGAAAATCTATCAATACTTGCAATACCACAAAGATCGGCTCCGAGTTCAAACAGTTTTTCTTTTATCTCTTTATTATTCATGTGAAATCCTCCCTAATAATACTCTGGCTAAGATAAAACTACCAAACTGAATAGCAAATCAAATCAAATTAAGTTAAATTACCTACCATACCAGTATTTTAAATTTATCACATGAGAACGACAGCTATATGTCGTAATTGGAAATAAAATTTTGGGCAGTTTTTATTAACTCATTTCTATAACTTTCAGGAGAAATCACACGTACTTTATTTCCGAAACTGAGCAGCAGGGCTTTCCACAGTCTTTCCTTTGCAGGAACTTCGATAAACATTCCATATTCATAATCTGTTAATTTATCTATTGGGTAATCGGGGAAGTACTCTTTCATCAAATCGCATTCATCTGCTGAAAATCGCAGCTCAATTCGGATACAGGTTTTATAGTATGCAGTTTCGGATTCTTCCATCAGTTTTCTAATATCGCCATGCTTTTTCATGGAAACCTGTTCCGAAATACTGGCATTTTGAATTCTTGCAACTTTAAAGGTACGATACATATCCTTCTCTGCTGAGTAAGCAAAAAGATACCAAGCATACCATTTATAATGGATTGCCAAAGGCTGAACATACTGTAAAGATTTTTGATCATTTGCGTTCCGGTATTCAAATGAAATAAAATGATTTCTCGAAATGGCCCTCTCGAGTAATTCATTTGTTTTCTGAACCTGCTGATTTTCCTTAGAAACACCGAAATCCCAGAAAATCTTCTGTCCACCCTCTTTATCGATCAATGCATTATATTTTTCAATCAGGTTTTTTAGTGTATCATTGGTATAAGAAGTTGAGAGACTTTCCAAAGCTTTTAATATAATTTGATGTTCATCGGCTTTAATGTTGGAGTTCATTATTTTGTAGGTTGGTAAGATTGAATATCCACCAAGCTTTCCATTATTAGAATACACTGGAATACCAATCTCTGATATGGTATTCATATCACGCTGAATTGTTCGTACCGATACATGAAAACGTGCTGCCAAATAACTAGCAGAAACATTATCATGATTTAGTAAGTAGATAATAATTTCCAAAATCCTATCAACTTTCATGTTACCTCTCCCACGACACAATAATATAAGGGATATATGCTATATATTTCCTTTGACATAATTATACTTTTACCGACCAGCTAACTCAACCATTCTCCATAACAAATGTGAAAAACCACTTTTGTTTGCGCGGTGTAAATTAATATTTTTTCGTAATAAAAAATGACCCCGGTTTATACCTCGGAGCCATTTTTTCTTCTACTTTCTACATTACTTATGGTGTGTTTCATTAAAGTTCTTACTTGCATTTCTTATATGCTGGATTGTCAGCTTCTCGGCAGTATCGGCATCTTTATTTTTGATGGCTTCAAAAATAGCACGATGCTCCTCAAGAGCCTTTACAGGTCTTCCCGGTGTCTCAAAAGAATTATTTCTGGCACTTTGAATATAGAAATGGAACGTACTCAGCATATGCATCAGCGGCCTGCTCTTACTTGCTCTGAAAATGATATCATGAAATTTGGAGTCATAGGTCATCAGATGCTGGGCATCGTTCTTGATTGTATAGAACTCCTCAAACTCCAACGCCTCCTGCAGTTCCTTTATCTCCTCATCAGTTATCTTCTCTGCTGCCCATCTGGCCGCAAGACCTTCAATCATTGTCCTTATAGTAAAAATATCTTCGACATCCTGTTCGGTTACACCCTTTACTATAACTCCCTTATTAGGAATGGATTGAACAAGTCCTTCCAGCTCCAGCTGTCTTATTGCCTCTCTTATAGGTGTCCTACTCACTCCAAGCTCTTCAGACAATCTCAATTCAACAAGACTATCCCCGGGTTTGTAAACCCCGGTCAAGATTTGCTTTCGAAGCTGATTAAATACTTTCCCTCTGAGGGAATTCACCAGGTTTTCATTTTCATCATATTCCAGCCTAGCCATTGTTTTGATATCCCCATCTGCGTATCTTGAGTACTGAAGCACTAACGCCAAAGCATTAACGCTATATCACTAACGCTAAATCACTAATGCCATAGCACTAATGCCAAAGCACTCATACGCCAATAATAAAAAGTTGTTATTATTATGATAAGCAATTATCACAATAAAATCGTGAAACTATATTTATATATTATGCATCAATAAACGTTTATTAGCCATTGTATAGCTATCGTTTAGTTATTTCATAGCCATTTTCTAACCATTTTTTAGCCGTTATTTACCTTTGTATAATTCAGCAATCCGCCCGCGAGAATCATCTGTACCTGTCTGTCTGACAGAGATACCTTTACTTTGAATTCTGAATTCTTTGTAAGATTCTTTACTATAATAGTATCGGCTTTCTTTACCTGATCAATTGCATTTTCAATTGTAAGCTCATCATTCATATCGATCTTATCATAATCCGCTTCATTTTCAAAGGTCATAGGAATTATTCCCGAGTTAATCAGGTTTGCCATATGAATTCTTGCGAAGGATTTCGCAATAACCCCTTTGATTCCAAGCTGTAATGGTGCCAATGCAGCATGCTCTCTACTTGAACCCTGCCCGTAGTTTGATCCTCCGATTATAAAGCCGCCGCCATTTTCCTTTGCTCTTGCAGGGAACTGAGGATCGCATGGAGTCAGACAGAATTCTGCAAGATGCGGAACATTTGATCTAAATGGAAGCAGTTTCGCATTTGAAGGCATAATATGGTCAGTTGTGATGTTATCTCCAACCTTTATTAAAGCCTTTCCTGATACCTTGTCGGTTAAAGCCTTATTAATAGGGAATGGCTTGATATTTGGTCCTCTGACAACTTCTACGTCATTTCCTTCAGGAGCAGGAGCTACAACCAAATTGTCATTAATAATAAATTCCTTTGGCATTTCTACCTTTGGAGCTTCTCCTAATTCTCTTGGATCGGTTAATACACCTGTTATAGCACTTGCAGCTGCTACCTCAGGGCTAACAAGATATACCTTAGCAGAGGCTGTTCCACTTCGTCCTTCAAAATTTCTGTTGAAGGTTCTAAGTGAGACTGCATCTGTGCTTGGGGCCTGCCCCATTCCAATACATGGTCCGCAGGCTGACTCAAGGATTCTCGCTCCAGCTGCAACCATATCTGCCAAAGCACCGTTTTGAGCAAGCATTGTAAGCACCTGCTTTGAACCAGGAGCAATAACAAGGCTCACATCAGGATTGATGGTCTTGCCCTTTAAGATTGCAGCAACCTTCATCAAATCCATATAGGATGAATTTGTACAGCTTCCAATAGCTACCTGGTCAACCTTGATTTTACCTATTGTTGAAATCTTCTCAACATTATCAGGGCTGTGAGGCTTAGCTGCCATTGGCTTAAGAGTATTCAAATCAATTACTATATGCTCATCATAATTTGCATCGCTATCAGGAAGTAATTCTACCCAGTCCTGCGCTCTTCCCTGTGCTTTTAAAAATTCAAGAGTAACATCATCGCTTGGGAATATGGAGGTAGTTGCGCCAAGCTCGGCTCCCATATTTGTTATGGTAGCTCTTTCTGGAACAGTAAGAGTTTTTATTCCTTCACCCGCATATTCAATTACTTTTCCTACTCCACCCTTAACTGACAATACTCTTAGGACTTCAAGAATTATGTCCTTTGCAGTGGACCATGGATTAAGTTTTCCTTTTAATTCAACCTTACATACCTTAGGCATTGTCAAATAGTATGGTCCGCCTCCCATTGCAACTGCAACGTCAAGACCGCCTGCTCCGATAGCAAGCATACCGATACCACCGCCTGTAGGCGTATGGCTGTCTGAACCAAGTAAAGTCATACCCGGCACACCGAAGCGTTCAAGCTGAACCTGGTGACATATTCCATTTCCCGGCTTTGAAAAATATACACCATGCTTTGCTGCAACTGTCTGAATGTACTTATGGTCGTCAGCATTTTCAAAACCGGCCTGTAATGTGTTATGGTCGATATAAGCTACAGACTTCTTTGTTTTAACTCTCGGGATACCTATTGCTTCGAATTGCAGGTATGCCATTGTTCCTGTGGAATCCTGTGTAAGTGTCTGGTCAATTCTGATGGATATTTCACTTCCTGTAACCATCTCACCGCTTACAAGGTGATTTTTTATTATTTTTTGTGCTAAATTTAACCCCATTTCTTAAAGACCTCCTAAAAAATATATTATAACGCATAGGTTCAGTGAAATTCTCGACTTTAGAGATTTTCTACCTCTGCGCTGTCTTGTTAAACCTATGGTGTTACTATTATGATTAAGCTACGCGTTATAATGATACCTATTTTTAAGTATAAAATCCATAGTTTTTTATATTTAATCCAGTAAAAAATAAAATTGTTATTTTTTACAATTTGCTATATGTGTTATTCTAGTAATTTGCTTATCTTTTTGTTTATCTATATGGTTATCTTAAGGTATAAGGCTTGGTGCAATCTCCTTTATTCCCTTCAGCATTTCCTTGTCGCTTATGGAGGTATTTCTGCCAGCCTGATACTGAGCATCTATCCACTCTTTGACGACAGCCACTCTCTCATCCTTTTTGTCAATCATTGCATCCCCTGAAAGACGGAAATAGTTGTTAATCCATAAAGCTATGCCTGCAAGGCCTGAGGTCTGTGTAATTGCCACCCCAATAGGCCTGTTAAGCAGCTTATTAGTGTTGAAGATATTGTATATCTCTTCATCCTTTAAAAGCCCGTCAGCATGAATTCCGGCCTGAGTCACATTAAAGTGTCTGCCCACGAAGGGTGTTCTCGGAGGAATTTCATAATCCAACTCCTTCTCATAGTACTCTGCAATTTCTGTAATAACCGTGGTATCCATTCCATCGGTGGTTCCTCTGAGTGAAGCGTATTCAAATACCATGGCCTCAAGTGGAGTATTTCCGGTACGCTCACCGATACCTAAAAGCGAACAGTTTACTGAGGAACATCCATATAACCATGCAGTGGCAGAGTTACAGACCGCTTTATAAAAATCATTGTGTCCATGCCATTCAATAAGCTCGCTGGGGAAGCCTGCATGGTGTCTTAAGCCATATATAATA
Source organism: Bacillota bacterium (assembly GCA_023393115.1). Lineage (GTDB taxonomy): Bacteria > Bacillota > Clostridia > Acetivibrionales > DSM-1351 > Ruminiclostridium. Next base: position 96,331 of record JAEWMS010000086.1, on the reverse strand, counting down.
CCGCCCACACTTCTTGGGAGTGCCGCACCGGGATAGGATACACCGTAACCCATAGTATCACAGGCTCTGAGTTTGATAGGCACACCACTTTCATCCATCAGCTTTCTAAGCTCCAGTGCAAAGGGAACAACAAAGCCATAGAAATCTGCTCTTGTAATATCCTCCAGATGGCATCTGGGTTTGATACCCACGCTGATAGCTTCCTTAATAACACTGAGATAACTTTCCATAGCTTGCTTTCTTGTCATTTTGAGCTTGTTGAATATGTGATAATCCGAGCAGCTTACAAGGAAGCCTGTTTCCTTCATACCCATCTGCTTGGCAAGCTCAAAATCGCTCTTTGAAGCTCTTATCCAGCTTGTAATTTCTGGGAATTGATATCCTCTTTCCATACATTTATATACTGCTTCCTTATCCTTGTCACTATATAGGAAGAACTCTGTCTGACGGATAATTCCGTTTGGACCGCCAAGCTTATTGAGGTAATCAAATAAGGTTACTATCTGGTCCACAGTATATGGCGCTCTTGACTGCTGGCCATCTCTGAAGGTGGTATCGGTTATCCATATCTCATCTGCAGGATTCATTGGAACTCTTCTGTGGTTGAATGCACATTTGGGAACATCATCATAATTATATATTTCACGGTACAGATTAGGCTCGGCTATATCCTGAAGTGCATACCTGTATTGTGTTTGTTCCAGAGTGTTTGACTTTTTGTTGAATTCTATCATATTGACCTCCATTCTGCTGCATTACAGCAATAAAAATAAATAATAATGAAAAATATAAAGAAAGTGCCCAAGAAATTTGGACGCTCTTTAGAATCGTATTTATGTATATGTGTATCATTGTATACAATTATACATTCAATGTCAATAGATTAACAAACCTCTAACTATCCCAAATATTAGGAATATATTTTATTGATTTTTGTTGATTTCCCTCAAAAATTAACTCTTTCCAGAAAAAAATAAAAAAGGATTTTATTTTTTTCTGTAGAATAGTAGAATATATAATATAATGTTTATAAACGAATGAAAATCCAATATGAAGTTTCATTTAACATTCTAATTTTCGGAGGGAGTTCTATGAAAAAGACAGACACAAATGGTAAGAAGCCCAGTAATTTGTACATAATTGGCGCCATAATCAGTATTGCTTTATGCATTGTTGGAGGCATCATCAGTGGTAATGCGTATTTTGCTTTTTACACACTATTTGCATGCTTGGTTAGCTGTATTGTTTTTATTATTCTTACAGGCTTGCAGTACAAAAGAACCATCAAGCAATTCTCTCAGGATTTGGATGGATTCAAATCCGGCGATTTTTCACGCATAATCGAACCTAAGCAGTATGGACTTTTAGGACACATGGCTTCAGTGGTAAATCTGGTTATAAGCGATGTACGCTCTTTAATAGAAAGCTTCTTTAATCTTTCATTATCCATCACCCAGGCGTCCAGAAAGGTAACTTCAACTTCAGAAAATGCAGCCAGTGCAATTGAAGAAATTTCTAAAACCATTGATGAAATCGCCAAGGGAGCTTCATCACAGGCAGCAGAAGCTCAGATAGGTGTACAGGTAGTCGACAAGCTTTCGGATCAAATTAATTTTGTATATGAAAGCTACAGTGGTATTACAAACGAAACAAATAAAATAATTGATCTTAATACAGTAGGCTTAAAGGCAGTAACTACTTTAAGAGACAAGTCAAAAGAAACTTACGAAACCTCTGAAAAAATATTCGCTGTTGTTGAAAACCTGACAAATACCACTAAAGATATTGGATTATTCGTTGAATCTATTGAAAATATAGCTGAACAGACAAATTTGCTGGCACTGAATGCCGCTATTGAAGCAGCAAGAGCCGGCGAGGCCGGAAAAGGTTTTGCAGTTGTAGCTGATGAAGTTCGTAAGCTTGCTGACCAGAGTAGAAAATCTACTGAAGAAATCAACAACATGATGCAGAGCATAGAGGAAGAATCAGCTTTGGCCATCTCCTCAATGGAAATAATGAAGAAAGTTTCGCAGGAGCAAAATCTTGCTGTTGACAAAACTAACAGTTCCTTCTCAGATATTGCAAATGCCATTGACTATATTGTAGAAAAAATCAATGATGTAAATAAGGCAGTTATTAAGATGCAGGAGGATAAGAGTGAGGTTATCAGTGCTATTGAAAATATCTCCTCTGTTTCTCAGCAGACAGCTGCCTCCAGTGAGGAAGTTGCTGCAACTACAGAAAATCAGCTCAAGACTCTTGAAGATATGAAGATTGCATCTGAAAGCCTTGATCAGCTTGTTAAACAGCTTGATATAAAATTAAAGAAATATAAACTCAGATAAGTATCATTTATTACACAAATATAAAAGAAACTCGCAATAGTTATTGATAAATTACTAAAAATAACTATGCGAGTTTTTTTATAAGTCATCAAAACAAATTGAAAGAACAAAAGGAGTTGGATGAGCATTATAAAACTTAAAAAGCCGTTAATAATTCTAAGTGTTGTGGTAGTAATCATAGCAGTTGCATTTACTATTTATATAAATGACTATTACAAGGCTTTACCAGAAGCTATTTCAATGGCAAACGAAATGGAAAAAATAGATGGAGACCTATACTTCCGTGGCGATAGTAAAACAGGGTTTATTATCTACCCGGGTGGTAAGGTAGACGAAAAAGCATATTCTGTACTAGCAAAGGGTCTGAATGAACATGGTTATACTGTGGCCATTGCTAAAGCTCCCCTCCATCTTAGCATTTTCAACAGCAGTCTGGCTAGACCTATTATTGATAATAACCCCCAAATTGAACAATGGATTATTATCGGACATTCTCTCGGTGGAACTTCCGCCAGCATCTACGCTGAAAAACACCCGAAAAAAATAAAAGGCATAGTTTTCCTCGGTTCTTATCCATATAAGAACCTGTCAAAAGGAGATTTTTTTGCTTTATCAATTACTGGCAGCAATGACCATGTACTGGACAAAGAAAAAGCAGAAAAAGCGAAAGAATATTATCCTGAAAGTACACGCTCTGAGATAATCCAAGGAGGTAATCACGCAGGTTTTGGAAACTATGGTCCTCAAAAAGATGACGGAGCCTCTGAAATAACAGTACAGGAACAGCAAACCCAGACCATAAATCTGATTCTTGAGTGTCTGTCAAATAATTAACCGAAATCAGCTCATAAGTATTGACGCTGCTTGTCCAGCTGCATCAGGAAGGAATAATTAATAAAAGAAGGAGTTGCTGTATATTAAAAAGTTGAAACCACCTTTTCTCCAAATGCAGCCATGACACGGGGAATGCTGGTGACAGCTCTCGGCAGACTAGCGGGAGTGGATACAAAAGCCAAAGCCATCCGCGCTGAGGTTTCCTCCATGCTATACAGTTACATAAATTTGACCATCGATTCTGCCACTAATTAGGGCTCGACGAAATGTGAACCCAAGGAACAAAGGTGGCAAAGCCACTTTTGTTTGCGCATGTGCCTTTCCTAGCAGATAATGTTTCATTGAACTTATTGTCCAAGGAAAATTTGGCACGCGCATAAATTAATAGTTTTTTTACACCACTAAATTACTTTAGTTGTACAGTCTACTCTTCACTGCCCTCAGCTTTGGTACTTTCTGAGCTTGCAGTGCTTTGAATACTATCATTGTCCTCAGTGCTTTGATTACTCTCATTTCCTTCATCATTTCCACGTGTTAGCGAGGATTTGTTTCGTTTCCGTAATGCCTCACTGATGAGATATTCAATCTGACCATTGACCGATCTGAACTCATCCTCTGCCCACTTTGATATTTCTTCCCACATTTTTGGACTCAGTCTCAATAAAATTGATTTTTTTTCAGCCATAATATCAGCGCCTTTATTAATTATGCAGAGTTCCGGTGTTTATAACCGGCTGTGTGTTCTTTTCGCCGCACAGTACAACAAGAAGATTGCTGACCATGGCAGCTTTTCTTTCCTCATCAAGCTCGACTATTTCATTCTCACTGAGTTTGGTTAAAGCCATCTGAACCATACCAACCGCACCTTCTACTATCTTCTGCCTTGCTGCTATGATAGCTGCCGCCTGCTGTCTCTGAAGCATAGCTGCTGCAATTTCAGGTGCATACGCAAGGTGTGAGAGTCTAGCTTCCTCAACTATAACTCCGGCTTTACCCAAACGCTGCTGAAGCTCATTCTTAAGCGCCTCTGCAACTTCATCCGCACTTCCTCTAAGTGAAACGGTATGGGTGTCTTCGGTATCATCATAAGGATACATTCCTGCCAGATGTCTTAAAGCCGATTCACTCTGAACATTTACATAGTCTACATAATTGTCTACGTCAAATACTGCTTCAGCGGTGTTCTCAACTCTCCATACAATAACTGCTGCAATTTCTATGGGGTTACCCATTTCGTCATTGACTTTTATTTTCTCACCGTTAATATTTCTGGATCTGAGAGATATTTTTTTCTTAGTGTAAAATGGATTTGCCCAGTGCCAGCCGGAATTTTTCACAGTCCCGATATACTTTCCAAACAGAATCAGAACCATTGCTTCATTGGGCTGAATAGTAAAGAAACCCGGCAGAACAAAAACATATACAATAAACAGTACTATGCCAACAACAATGATAGCATCCAGCCCGCTGGTTACTCCAAATATAAATAATGCAACGCTCACAATCAGTAACAGAAATGATAATAACAGCGTTAATCCACCTGACTTAGTTTTAACTGCTATCTCTTTCATAAGAATCCCTCCAATTCAAAAATAATCAAACAAATATTAATATGATATCTAAATGATATCATATTAATATTTGAATGTAAATAGTAAGACCCATAAAATTTGATATTATCTCCAGCTAATGTAACATATTCATTCACTGGTCATTTCACGCAATTTATCCGGCTTAAGAATCCGTATAGCCTCCTTCTGAAATTCAATTATGCCGTTATCCCTCATAACTCCCATCTCTCTGGACATTGATGGTCTTGATATATTCAAAAAATCAGCCATTTCGTTTCTATTCATAGGCAATCTGAAGGTATGGCTTCCCGACTTCTCCATATGCTCCAGCAGCAGACATGCAATTTTTGAATTAATGCTTTTCATTGACAGGTATTCCACTCTCCTGTTGAGCATGATTGCCTTGTTTGAAACTATTCTGAGCAGATTTTTTATCAGCTGGCTGTGAAAGCTGCAGGCTTCACCGCATTGGTTGATAATTGCGTTATTTTCAAGAAATATTACATCACAGTCAGTTTGAGCCTGTACATTTGCCGGCCACTGCTCCTTTCCGGAAAACGCAATTACCTCTCCGAACAATTCTCCGGCTGATAGTACCCCAAGCATAACCCGGCTGCCTGCAGCATTATCCTTGGACACAACTGCACTTCCCTCTACCATTATTCCAAGGCCATAATAACGTGCTCCTGCCATAACAATAAAATCACCCTTATTGAAGGAATGTAGCTTGGGGCCGAAGCATTCCAGCATGGAAATCAGCTGAAAATCATCAAAGCCCTCAAACAATTCACATTTCAATAATGCCTTAGCCAGCGTAGTGTATTTACCCACCTTTGACCTCCCTGATATTTTTTGTATCCTGAGATACCGATTATATATTAATTATACCTTATAATTAGCACATAGATTAAAAATAAATCCAAACCGAACTTAAGTAATCAGATTTAATCAACTAATTACTAACAATAAATTAATTGGAGCTATGCTCAGAGGAGGATATTATGAAGAGAAATATTATCAAAATCGACGAAGATAAATGTAACGGCTGTGGCCTTTGTGTCAATGCCTGTCATGAAGGAGCACTTGTTATTGAAAACGGAAAAGCCAAACTGATCTCCGACAGCTACTGCGACGGACTTGGAAATTGTCTGCCCGAGTGCCCTACAAATGCAATTTCCATAATAGAGCGTGAAGCCGATGCTTATGATGAAGAGCTTGTAATGAAGAATATGGCTAAAAGGGCACAAGGGGTTCATTCTGAACCGGCTCCGGCGCATTCAGCCTTTACAGCACCGGCAGTTCATCCCCATCCCCCGATGCATGGAGGCTGCCCCGGTTCGAGAGCTATGGCAATCAAGAGGACAGCAGAAAATACAACATCAAATCCGGCTCCGGCTCAACAGCTTACCTCGGAACTTATGCAATGGCCTTGCCAGATAAAGCTGGTACCAGTAAATGCTCCTTACTTTGATAATTGCGATTTATTAATAGCTGCAGACTGTACAGCCTTTGCATATGCCAATATTCACAAGGATTTCATGAAGAACAGAATTACACTCATAGGCTGTCCCAAGCTTGATGAAGGTGATTACTCTGAAAAACTGACTGCAATACTGGCCAACAACAACATTAACAGTGTCAAGATACTAAGAATGGAAGTTCCTTGCTGTGGTGGAATAGTAAATGCCGTAAAAACCGCACTTATTCAATCGGGTAAAATGATTCCATGGAGTATTGTAGTTATAGGAACAGATGGAGAAATTAGACAAAGTTAATTATTTAAATATTAAACATATATGTTATAATAGTTCTGTGAGCCATTATTGGTTACAGAACTTTTTTTATTATTTTATGAATTATTACATAAGTACATTTGTATGGGTTAAATCAATAATCCTTACCGAAATGAGAAACGGAGAGTTTATGTTAATAGGAATAATTGGGGCAATGGAGCAGGAAATCAAGCTGCTTACCAGGAGTATGGACATATCTGAAATAAAAACTCTGGGTATGAGAGACTATTATATCGGAAAGCTATTTGGCAGGGATGTTGTATTAGTATTTTCCAAATGCGGTAAAGTTGCAGCTTCCTCCTGTGTTACTACATTAATCAATGTTTTCAAGGTAAATATTGTTATATTTACCGGCGTGGCAGGAGGAGTCGATAGTACTCTTAATATTGGAGATATAGTAATTGCCGACAAACTCATACAGCACGATATGGATGCAAGCCCTATGCCTGGATGTAAGAAGTTCGAAATTCCCCTTCTAGGTACTGGTATATTTGAGACAGACAGTAAACTGACTTCACTGGGAGTATCCTCGGCACAACAATATATCTCAGAATATATGAAGAATGATGTGTCAGAGGAAGCTCTTAAAGAGTTTCACATTTCCACGCCAAAGGTTGTAGTTGGAACAATAGCAAGCGGAGACCAGTTTATTGCAGACAGCAATAAGGTCAGAGCTTTATCAGGTGAGATTGAGAATCTCAAGTGCATTGAAATGGAGGGTGCAGCTGTTGCGCAGGTGTGCTATGAGCATAAAATTGATTATATTGTCTTTAGAGTAATATCGGACAAGGCTGATGAACATGCCAGCATTAATTTCCCCCTGTTTATTGAAAAAACTGCCAGCCACTTTACCCGCGGCATAGTAAAGCAATTTATATCTGAGATAAAATGATTCATTTAACCTAATATAACTGATTCAACTTAATATGACTAATTTAACTTAATATAACACAATGTTAGGTTATCAACCTATTTAAACTCATACGAAAACCGGCCTGGCGCCGGTTTTTTTGTTCATCTAAACTAATTTACATAATTCAATAATTCTGTAACAATATGAAAATTCTGCTAATATACTGCTATTAGAATAGGAGTACACTTAATTTTTTTTAAAGGTGATAGTTAATGCCATACACAGATAGAGAATTATTTGCCAGATTGATACAATGTGAGGCCGAAGGTGAAGGCGATAACGGCATGAAGGGCGTGGCATCTGTTATTATGAACAGGGTAACTGTTCCATACGGGGAATTCTTCAGATTACTGCATGGTAATATAAGGGCAGCCATATTACAGGCAGGTCAGTTTACCTGCGTCAAAGAAGTAGTTGCCGGTAAATATAATCCCCAGAATATATTTAACATGAATCCACAGGATATACATTATGACATTGCTGATTGGGCTATGACGGGTAACACGCTGGGAGCAGTTGCCGAATGTCTCTGGTACTATAATCCCTTCCGTCCAACCTGCGGTTCCTTTTTTCCGCCGGGAAATACCGGTGTGATATTTACCAGAATAGCCAACCACTGTTTTTATACCCCAACACAAAAATATGCACAAACATAGTATCAATAAAGAAATCCATTCAGAAAGGAAGTTAAATCTATATGAAAAATCGACCAACTCCATATTATACTTTGCCTTTTACCTGCTATGAGGAAAGGCCGGACGGAACCCAAGCCGAGGTAATGACACCGGGTCAGCCCATGCAGGGTATGACACAGCAGGATCAATTTGCACCCATAACCCCTACCACACAGCCCGAAGCGTTAACTTTGACCAGCACGGATTATTTGAACGGGTTTTTGCGTACTCAAATCGGCAGAAGAGTCAGGGTTGAATTCCTTATCGGTACAGGAACTCTATTAGACAGAACCGGAACTTTGGTAGGTGTCGGGGCAAATTATATAAACCTAAGGCTAATCGAGAGTGACGATATAATGACCTGTGATTTCTTTTCAATAAAATTTATTACATTTTTGCTATAAACTAAACACCGATAGACATGAATCTCCCTCCTGCAACATAAAGCAGCCCCCGTTTAACACAGGGGTTGTTTTTATTGAGAATGTTGATATTTCGTATAACTAATGTCGATCTTTTAACACCACCAGTATATTAATTACGTATAATAAATCAACCAACATCATGATATGGCATAAGCAGCAATAGATTTTCCTTAACTTCTATACCGTATTTAAGACAAAGTTGAGCAATATGTATTCCGAATATAGCCCTTAATTCCCCTAAGGCTGTAAGGTAGACTCCGTCTACCACTTCTCCCAAACCCATTGCCTTTTGGGTCTGTATGCTTTCGCTGCATCTGTCTTGAAATTTTTTGCATGCCGCTCTCATTGCCCTTAAATGTGATTCAATTTCAGTATTGCCATTAACCTTTTGTATTACCTCAGTAAGCTTTTCTCTCACAGCAATTACAGAGCTTACTACATATTTGTAGTACGCTAAGGTATAAGGATTAAATAATACCCTTTTATCTTCCAGATATACAATCAGGTCACTTACCAAGAGTCGGTCACTTTCAGGAGGAGTCCAGGATATGCCAAATATCGGTGTTGAAAATCCAGTTATGGATTTAGCAATTTTATTAAAGATATCTTTCATCTGCCCACCTCTTTACATAAAATCCCATAATGATTTGTTGTCATTGAGCTTCCTTTTTCCTGCGTCATTTTCATTATTTATTATCCGTTTATTATTGTCAATAATTTCCTCAATCATAAATATTTACAATACAATGTAATATGTAGTAAAATGTATTTATGATGCTAAATTTTACTAATTTTGTCGTTTGTTAACTTTAGCTTGTTATTATTAAGGAGCTATGATGTTGTATGTTTGATATTTTTATTCAGCAAAGTATATTTCAGAAGATTATTATAAATACAATATTTGTCTCTATTCCAGAAGAATTGTATCTGGTTATGTTTACATTAATAATGGTTGGAGAATTTGAATATTGGAAGGAACCCGAATGTAAAAGGCTTATAAACAGGTTTGATTATGTGAGGGTTTTTTTACCATCTATTGTTGGGGCTTTATTGTCAAATATTTTGATAAATTTAGGTTTGAATTATGGCTTTTATCATTTTATAATTCCAATCGTAATATATGTCCTTATTGTATTGACTAATGATGTTTTTGGAGATGCAAGCGCAGTCAAGTGGATGTTTAAAGCCTTGATTTTCTTTATGATAGCATATCTTTCAATTGGTATTTTTGAATTTGCTTATCTGCCGTTATTATTATATGGTTCAGGAATGACAATGGACTATCTTAGAGACAACCTGCTACTATATTTTATAACCTCTCTCCCAACACGGGTATTTCAATTCTCCTTGCTTTGCTTCCTTATTAACAGGAAGCGTACTCAGGTGAAGGGGCTAATTATACGTAATATCCTGTCACAGCCTGTACTAGCAGTGATACTTTGCTCATTAGTTATATTTAATATACTTCTACTATATTTGTTTGGAACAGCAATTGTGGTTGATAAAGTCCTCATATCTATTTCACGAGTTTCTCAAATTCTTATAATCACTGGTGTTGCCATTTTTCCTTTACTTAATATATCAGGGTTTCTATGGGTTTTTTATTTTATTAAAAACAAGGAAATTAGAGATAAAAAAAATGTTTTAGAAAGACTACAAAATTTAGTAGAGAATATAGAACTATATACAAATAAAGAGGAGTACGAGAATATAAAATGGAAACTAAATGAAATTAAAATGGACATTGAGGATGTTTCCAAGACCCTATATGTAGAGAGAAAAACGGGCATTAATAATTAGGAGGTAGATAACTTTGAAAATTTTCTTTTATACTACTTTGTCAAGTCTTTTATACATTTTGCTAATGGTATTTGGAGTAAAACCAGCTTGTGCCTGGTGGATGTATCAGCCCAGAGTTCCAAAGATTAATAAATAGTTTTTCAAAAACTGTTTTTCAACCTGTTTTTCAATTAATTTTAGTTATGTTCACCTCAATGTCCTTTGTAATCTAACAAATAGAACATGTAACTGTGTTCTATTTGTTTTTGAGTAGTCCATATCTGTCTAGGTAAATTCGGTTTGCTGAAAATCACTTTCTCACAAACTCTTAACAATACTTTTCCCAGCTTCGGATACGCATTTTCATCTCATCTATACTTAGTACGCCATAAGCAAAACTTTTCTTAACCAGCTCTTCCGGTAAGAATTCATCGTACTTATCGAATAATGGAATTTCCCCCTTATAAATGAGTTCCATTGGGTCAAGGGGTTGTTTTTCCATATCACATATCACTCTAAAAAACTCTTCTCGTGTTGACTTCATCTTGAACTGTATGAAATATGGTCTTGAAGAATCAAGGGCAGTTATACCCAGCTGAGGTGCACATTTAAGCTTTATAAATCTTTCAATAGCCAAAAACGCATATGTTCCAAGCCATGGAAACAGGCACCACATATCGCCGCCCAGGCATATAAGAGGGTCTTCTATCATGTTTGAATTAATAGCTGTATGCCTGGCTTCACCAAGCCTTACCACAGCATTTTTCATAAGATAAGGGTAAATTGCATCTTCCCGCAGGACATCTTTCATTCTCTCAAGAACTTTTGTATTAATATCTCCTGGACATTGTCCGAAATATGCGGGAACCTTTCCCTTAACCTGCTCACAGTATACCAGATGGCGCTTGTGGTCAATCTCTTCAACTACCCAGACATGGCCTGCAAGGGCTATTTTTTCACCAACAGGCGGCGGCAGGACTATTGTGCCAAGCTCCTGTGATTTACTTCTGACAGTGTATTCTTCGTTCTCCTTAAATACGGCATAGAACTTATATGAATTTGTTTGCCTTTCTCCAGCGAGACCAACTATAAGTCCGCCTTCTTCAGTCCTCTGTATATGTTCTATGCCTATAAGGTGCTTCAAAAGCAGTTTATAATCTTCCTGAGTTATTCTATGAAAATAGCTCAAGGAAAGCACTCTGGACGCAAGCCCTGCCGGAGACATTTCTCCGCTGGAGGCAAGAGTACACATTGTCTGATGATATAGAAGGCTGTAAGGAAGCCTGTTTAAATTGGGCGGTTCAACCCACCGCTCCTGTACATAAAGTTGAATTAATGCAATTCCCTGCAGCAATACCCATGGAATGGTTACCGGGAGCATTGCTCTTGCCTCCGGAACCTCCTCTCGTATAACAAACCACATTTCTGGTGGTAAATCACGTCTGCCGGTACGACCCATTCTTTGCAGAAAGGAAGATACCATAAAGGGCGCATCTATCTGAAAGGCACGTTCAAGCCGTCCTATATCTATTCCCAGCTCAAGTGTCGCCGTTGTAACCGTTGTCTGGTATTGCTCATCATCCTTCATAACTGCTTCGGCAGTTTCCCTGTAAGAGGTCGACAAATTACCATGATGTATTAAGAATCTATCCGGCTCGTGATTCGCCTCGCAATATTGTCGCAGAGTGGTTGTAACAGCCTCACACTCTTCTCTTGAGTTTACAAATACAAGACATTTTTTTCCTCTTGTATGTTCAAAGATATATCCCATACCCGGGTCAGCATTTTTAGGCGCAATATCTGATTCCATGTCTAGAACAGGCATAGCTTCAGGAATATCCTTATCTTCGGCAGACTGCGCTCCCTGGACAAAAAAATGCTCCATTGAGAGCCGCCATTTTGCCCCTTTAGCCTCAATCCTGGGTATTACTGTATTTCTACCGGTACCCGATGATAAAAAGGCTCCTGTCCCTTCCAGATCACCAATTGTAGCTGAAAGGCCTATCCTTCTTGGGTTCACTCCCGCAAGCTTTGAAAGTCTTTCAATGAGACAAAGGGTCTGACCACCCCTGTCACCACGCATTAACGAGTGAACTTCATCTATTACAATAAATCTTAAATCACCAAAAAGCCTTGCCACATCTGCATGTTTGTGTAATAGCAAAGCTTCCAGCGACTCCGGGGTGATCTGCAAGATACCTGATGGATTTTTTAAAAGTTTGTTTTTATGGGACTGTGCCACATCACCATGCCAGTGCCAGACAGGTATATCAGCTTCTCTGCAAAGATCATTAAGGCGCATAAACTGGTCATTGATAAGAGCCTTAAGGGGTCCTATATATATGGCACCCACAGATTTTGGAGGATCTTCATAAAAAAGTGTGAGTATGGGAAAAAAAGCGGCCTCGGTTTTACCGGAAGCTGTTGATGCCGACAGCAGAATATTATGGTCCGTATTGAAAACAGCGTCTCCCGCTGCTACCTGAATCGCACGGAGGGCTTCCCAGTTATTTTGATAAATAAAATCCTGAATAAATGGTGCGTATCGACTAAAAATATTCATATCTCAAATTCCTCAAACTCTTTTTCCAACACTTCATCATTTATTTCTGTCTTGGCATATTCAAACTTCTCAGAGCCTAAAAGTTCAGAAACATTTATGTTGGGGTTTTGGTATACTATGTTGAGCAGCTCAATAAAATCACGGATAACCTCACGGGGGGTAATATTGGTTTCTGCCCCTATTCTTCCGAATTCAATTTTTATAAAATTAATCATGTCATCCTGACTTATGGTTTGTTCATAGTCAAAGAGACCTGCATGGATATCCGCAAGTTTTTCAATTAAAACCAGCATTTCCTCATAAGTAAGAGGTGAGAGCTTTATTACAGGTGCAAGGACATCCTTAACATTCTCACGTCCGAAACGCCCTTCTTCAAGTCGGGATTTTAAGGCCTCATAACTATAAACACCCCGTCTTGTGTCCTCAATACACTGAGGTGTACCACCCATTATAATACCTAGATACCTGGCTTTTCCCTGCAGTGTATCATTGTACATTGTAAGGATTTTTTCATAGTTATACTGCCTTGTAATGCTGTTTGGGATCTTATATATGTTTACAAGCTCGTCAACTAGTATAAGGAGCCCATTATATCCTGCTTTCTTAAGGAACATTGCGAAAAGCTTAATATATTCGTACCAGTCGTCATCTGTAATTATGATATTGACACCAAGCTCTGCTCTGGCATCGGTTTTATTTGCATATTCACCACGAAACCATTTAACTACCTTTGCTTTGCTCTCATCGTCCCCGTTAAGAAAGGATTTATAATATATAATTAATAGCTTAGCAAAGTCAAAGCCATGAACCATTTCATTAAGTGAGTTTATAACCTCATATATTTTCTTTTCCACCAGCTTGCTAAATTCGCTGTCATTGTAGGAAAGCCCGATTTCAGTAGCTACCTCGCTTTGAATATTACTTATCCACCTGTCCAGTATAAGGGTTAGAGCCCCGCCCTCGGGTCTGGTTTTGGTAGACATATTCTGTATCAACTCCTTATATGTAGCCAGTCCCTGTCCTTTAGTACCCTGTAAACGTCTTTCAGGTGAAAGGTCGGCATCTACCACGACAAAGTTTTTATCCATAACATAATTTCTTATTGTTTGCAGAAGAAAACTTTTGCCGCTGCCGTATTTTCCTACAATAAAACGAAAGGATGCTCCCCCATCCGCAATGATATCCACATCATGTAAAAGGGCATTTATCTCGGTTTCTCTCCCTACTGTGATATATGGCAGGCCGATTCTTGGTACAACTCCGCCTTTTAAAGAGTTTATTATTACAGTTGATATTCTTTTAGGAATTTTTATCATTACGTTTCCTCTCCGTACATTCTCTATGAGTGTATTCCATTATTTCCATAAGTGTATCCCCATTATTGCTTAACAGGTGTCTTCAATAATTTTTGTCACACCGGCAATAATATTTGTTCATTCTCTGCTATCGTCTTGTTATAATCTCTTTCAGTTGATCCTTATAATCTTCAATCAATTCCGGTTTGTCACCGTCAAAAATAAAAACAGTGTCGCTAAATGTGTCAAATAGCTTTTCGTTTATGGAATCAATGATTACTGAAAGCATGAGTCCATTTGATTTTACCAGATCACTATAATTCTTTCCATATAACAGGCATTTCAAAAACTCATTCTCTATATTACTTAAGCTTGATGCCTCTACCTGAGCAGCCTCTTCCTGAGCTGCTTCCTCCGGTACAACTACATGGTTATTTTTATTAGCCTTTTCTTCCAGCCAGGCAAACAAATCATATGTGCTATCAGCTGTGGTTACAGCTACAGGCTTTGTTTCGGGAAGTGGTATTTTTTCATTATCTTCAACAATAAGCTTATTTTGAGTTTCAAGGGCAGTTTTCCTGATACTTTGAAGCTTTGAGACGTCAATTTCTATTTTGGGGACAGCTGTTTTCTTTTTAATCTCAAGGATTTTATCTATTTCCTTCAAAATTATATCCTGATAAACTTTTGTAAGCTTGTCTACTTTTAGAGTTGATTTAAAATCATATTTCTGTCTCATTAAGAAGTCAATAGCTTTTAATAGTTCACCAATATGTTTGTTTTTATCTCTGAAAAAGAAAAATCTTTCACAAGTCCATTTTCCCTTTTTACATAAATATTTGTAAACATCATTTATTTCATATACACAGTCTTCATGCATCTCATGGCTATAAAATACAGCGGAGCTGAACATCAAGTATTGGCTGACCATTATTTTCCCGAAAAACTTTTCATATATACTGTTTTTACGCTTTTTATTATAGTACTCGGTTAGCTCTGCAAAAACTTTGTAAACCACACTTTTTACGTCATCTGAATGCTGTTTGTAAAATCTTGAATTCTCAAGATTATATGATGATAAAGAATTAAGTGCTGAAAAAACTTCATCAATGTTATGTGATTTATATTTTATAAGGGTTAAAATTGTATTATCAAAATGAATGTCTGAAAAATCTTCAAGGAAGGATATATCCAGACCATTATATATTACATAATCTTTTAGCCAGAGCTTGATATAATGATTAACCTTAGGATCAATATCCTTATATGCCTGCCAGAAGTCTTTAAGTGCATAAAAACCTTCCTCTGCAGAATTGACTCCGATTTGATTTAACAGCTCATAAACATAAACAAAAACAAAGGAAAGTGATGTTTTCTCTACAATACCTCCACGAACTCTGGTTCGCCATGAAAAATATCCACGCAACTGCTGGTCAGTCATAGACTGATAGGTTGGATAATATCTTTGAAATTCGCCGTTATACCGGTAGTCATCAGTAAAATCCTCCATAAACTTCCCTTGTTTATAAAAGATTTGCGCATCTGATTCATAAGAAAGTGGACCAGCTTTTGCTAAATTCCTCATCTCACGGTACTTTGGCGGTGTAAAATTTGCCATTTGTGCTGCTGTTTTAAGTATAGGCTCATCCTGATATGTTTTTGACAGAGTATAATCATTATCTGTAAGCTTTTTATTTGACAATATTGTTTTTATCAGATTTTGAATATCAGCCATGCCGCCACCGCCTTCGCACCTATTATATCAAAGCAGTTATAACTTGACAATTTCCATTATATCAAACATATGTTCTATGTTTCAATATAGAAATGCAATAAAATAACACTTAGGACCAATTTGGCCAAAAGTGTTATCGTGTTAGCTTATTATGACTTAACTTGAAGCACTGGCATATTTCTTTATACTTTTCTTAAGAAATATAACCGCTAAAATGTATAGTGTGATGGCTAACAGGAAACCAAATAATATCTCAAGAACATTCACGGAACCTTTCAGCACTTCAGCTGGAATGGTAATCATAATGCCTATGGGGATAATCCACGTTAGTATATTACAAAAGGCAAGAGGATATATTTTTACCGGATACCTCCCTAATTCCATAATACTGTCAAGCACCCATAACAAGAGGAATATCCCACTTTGCTGATGCCTCAATTACTTTATTTCCTAAATAGCGTATGGTCTTGGTTGTAAATGGATGCCCAAAAATACACCGACATAATGCTATCTGATACAGATGGACGTTAGTAAATATACGATATCCGTTTTCAGCTCTCTGTGCTTTACTGATAAACTCCCATTTCTCATACAACCTTATGGTGTTTGAATGGATACCAAATATGTTTGCCAGTTCAATAGGCTTATATATTTTTCTCTGCTGCATGGTTTCACTCCATTCCCATCTTGTTTAAATCATAGAATTTATTGTTAGTATAAATCATAGCAATTATTGCTAGTATAAATGCTATCATAATAGTTCAGCATTGCCAATACAGTAGGACTGGTCCCGCCTGTAAGGCGCTTCGCGTTTTTGTAAAACAAAAACGCCTGTGTTTTCCGCAGAAAACACAAGCGCCAAGGCCTACAGATTAGAAGGCCGTGATAAAGATTCAATCCTCAGAAGCTTTGTAATTACTCCATTCCAACTTTATTTATTTAATTTAGAACAACGGATTACTATTTTTTAAATGGTACAGCTCTTTGTATCATTTGTTAACAGAAACCTTTTATTTTTGGGCTTCTTTTCTATGTTGAAGGTATTTATCTATTGCTTCATTCGAAATAGCAAATTCACTTTCATTAGTAGTTGTATTGCCAAATTTACTTTCATTAGTAGTTGTATTACCTAGTTTATGGCTGATTTCGCTTAATAATGAAACTATCTTATTTACTCTTATCGTTAATACAACTATACTAACAAGTAATAAAAAAGTGCCATTTATCAAAAATTCCATGATATCCCCCCTCCCCCGAGAATATGAATAATAAATATTTTGTAATTATATCACCAATTATGTTAAATGTATGTAGAAAGTTGTAGATAATTGTTAAAGTTTTTATTTGGCAATTATTATTACCATTCAGCACATTTTCTTAACGCCCGCAGCTCTCTTCCATACATTAGTTTAAATCCCCGCCGGGAGGCCAGAGGGGACTACGGGGAGACTGGTCTCACCCGTAAGGCGCTTCGCGGTTTTGTGTAAAACAAAAACGCCTGTGTTTTCCGCAGAAAACACAAGCGCCATATGGCGTGCCCATGGGGATTCGAACCCAAGACCTACGGCTTAGAAGGCCGTTGCTCTATCCAGCTGAGCTATGGGCACATATTAAATTTTTTATTGGAGCGGGTGATGGGAATCACGCTCGCTTCGCGTGCTAATGACGTCGCCCACCGGTCGCTTCGCTCCGGTACCGGGCTCCTACTCTCACTACAAAACGGTCATTCAGACCTTTTTGTACATACTACGTCTGCCGTTCGAGCCCTCTCGGGTCAGATTCCAAACAATTATGAGATATTGTTTAGAATTTCTATTTACGGCTTTAATCTTTCTTTTGGAGCGGGTGATGGGAATCGGACCCACGCAATCAGCTTGGAAGGCTGATGTTCTACCATTGAACTACACCCGCATTAACCCTGGTATATCAGCCTTTGCGAGTGTTTATCGCCAGCCGACTCTTGATATTATACAGGGTACATTTTAGTTTGTCAACACATATGACTATATTTTTTAAAGTTTTTTTGTGTTATTTTCTATCCTTTTCATACCAGCAATCTTACTGTTTTATTGAATCAGGCCATCTGTGACTGTCATACGGAAAGGTTATATATAGTGGATTTCTGCAATTACTTTATCATCGACTATATCCATTATAATATAGGACTCGGACTTACTGCTTCTTGACTCACTTATACTTCCCGGATTAAGCACCAGTCTATTATCGACATTATCAATTACAGCCACATGTGTATGTCCGAAGAGAACCACCGAAGCCCTCTCAGCCTGCGCTTTAGCCAATATTCGATTATAGTCCCATTTAACACTGTATTTATGACCGTGTGTCATAAATACGGTAACTCCCTCTATCTCAATAGTTTTGTCAGCACTGACTGTGCCAACTCCTATATCACTATTACCATAAACATATTCAAATCTGATATTCGGGTAAAGCTGACTTAACTGTGAAGCATCTTTATAATAATCCCCCAAATGTAATACCATTTCCACCTCAGGGTGTCTGTCCAAAGCCTCCCTTGCGTTGAATATGTAACCATGAGTATCACTCATTACCAGCACTTTCATTATGTCTTTCCCCCATAGAGTCAAAATAACTTTAATTAAACAACGAATCAAACTATATATTAGCTTATATAAATTCTTTCAGCTTATCTGCCATTTTATTCAATGCCTTCGCACGATGACTAATCTTATTCTTTATATCCATACTTATCTCAGCCATGGATTTATCATACTCTTTAACATAGAAGAGCGGATCATATCCAAAGCCATTATCGCCTTTGCATTCGGTATCCACGTAGCCTTCGCAGGTATCCCTTACAACAAAAGATCTTCCGTCAGGGAAAGCGACTGCTATGGCACATACATACCTGGCCGTCCTTTTCTCATGGGGTACGCCCTTCATCATATCTAACAGTTTGGCGTTTCTATCCTCATCAGTTGCCTCTGGGCCACCAAATCTTGCTGAGTATATGCCGGGGGCACCATCCAGGTAATCCACCTCAATTCCCGAATCATCAGCTATTACTATTGTGTTACATATTCTGCAAATCTCAGTTGCCTTCTTAAGAGAATTCTCCTCGAAGGTTTTACCATCCTCCACAACATCTATTGTTATACCCATATCACTCATGGATAATATTTCAAAAGGTATATACTGCAAAACTTCTTTTATTTCTGCTATCTTACCCTTGTTTTTTGTTGCTACAACCAATTTCCCCATTATTTCTCCCCAACTTGCTAAATCAGTATTGACCAAGAACTTCTTTCTGAATGGATATAAGCTGTTCAATCCCATTTTGAGCAACTAAAAGTAGAGTATCCAGCTGATTTTTACTAAAGCTGCTTTTCTCACCTGTTGCCTGGAGCTCAATGAACTCACCCTTATCCGACATTATCACATTCATGTCAACCTCGGCAGAGCTATCCTCGATATAGCACAAATCCAGGAATTCCTGTTGGTTTACCACACCTACGCTGGTAGCTGCTACAAAGCCGGTAATCGGCATTTTAGAAATAGCGCCGCTGTTAATAAGCTTCCTGCAGGCATCAACCAATGCTACATATCCACCGGTAATCGAGGCAGTTCTGGTTCCGCCGTCAGCCTGAATTACATCACAATCAATTGTTATCGTTCTATCTCCCAATAACTTCAAATCCACAACGGTTCTTAGTGACCGCCCTATAAGGCGCTGAATCTCCTGAGTTCTTCCGTTAAGCTTTAGCTTGGAAATATCCCTCGGATTCCTAACCCCGGTTGCTCTGGGAAGCATCGAATACTCAGCTGTTACCCAGCCTTCACCCGAATCCTTCTTAAAGGGGGGCGTCCTTTCCTCAACAGATGCGGTACATATTACCTTTGTGTCTCCAACCTCTATAAGAGCCGAACCTTCTGCGTGTTTTATATAATTTCTTGTAATTTTTACAGGCCTAAGCTGTGAATTAGTTCTACCATCCTGCCTCAACATAATACCTCCAAATTTATACTATCCGGGTCAAGTAATATAGACCCACGATTGTAATTGCCTTTAATGATATCTTAAAATTCAATAAAAATCATCAGCGTAAATATATAAATAAAAAGAATAAAAGTTATTTGTTTTGTATATTGTAGCTAAAATTTGTTTTATTTATCCATAACTGAATTTACTGTTGTTGGAAGGCTTTTTGCAAAAGCAATCTCAGAGCCTTCAGGCAAGTTGGTTGCTTTTCCGTCTATGAGTATCTTAGCCTTCGAAATGCCCCTGAGCTGGTTTATTGTGTAGTATATCTGGTTCAGAAGTATGTTCTCTTTTTCATTACCTCCGTAATTTGTTAGCTGGGATGAGAAGTCAAGAACAGCTAAGTCTTCCTGTATACTGCATGAAAGCAATTTGGCCCCTTCGGGAAAAGAGGTATATAAATTATTTTCAGTCGGCTTTTTACTTAGTTCTGTAAACATAATCGCAGGCAGCTGACTGTCATCTGATTTTTGTATAAGCGTAGATACCGGAAGCATATAATTGTATTGATCATTGTAAGTCGTCATATAATACAGGTCACACTTAATATAACCATCCTTTAATGTCGTTTCCTTTGAATTAATAAAAGTATTATCCCTGTTCCTGCTTCCCGAAATATCGGTTCCGTTGTTCATATTGTTGACCACCCTGCCGTCAATTCTGAAGCTTACATCGGAAATGGTATTAAAACCTGTAAGTGTGTAAACAACCGAAGTTACTGCCAACTGTTCATCTTCTTTGGTGTCCAGATTCATAAACTCTTTAGAAAAATCAATTACAGCACTGCCGTTCTTTATTGTCATTCCCTTTACTTTCGTTCCTTGAGGCAGTACCGGATACAGTCCGTAAAAGTCAAGTTGCTCCCTGGTTACAGCTTGGTCAATCAAGCCGCCTACTGCTGCTTTTGCAAGACCCTCCTGTTTTGATACGTTTCTTGTAACAGGTATCAGCCTGCCTTCCTTGTCTCTATAATATAATGTTATCAATACACTGTTCTTATCACTATTATTTACCGATACTCCTTGACCTGTACCGTTATCCAGCAATATATTATTGTTGAATAAATCCTCAGAATTTTCAACAACAGCTGAACTGGAAACTGAGGAATTACCTGCTGTTTCACTATTAATACCACTTCCCGAACCGGCAGCGACAGATACATTTGCTTGAACCTCCTGACTTGCAGAATCAATGGCTACCGGGATAATTGGTTCATCATCCTGCGACGCCTTTTGTCCAATAAAGGAACACCCTGTAGTCAATAGCATAACAACTATAACTATGCTTAAAATCTTTTTCATAAAAAATAGTCCTCCTTATTTTAGAAAAATTTTCCATAAAATAATTATAGACTATTATCTTAGATTTTATTATTTCCCGTAGCACTACGGCAAAGCAACTTTCAGCAAATCGGATAATTACATTAAGTTACTTGTTAGATAAATCCACCTGGATCTTGTTGATCAGAAACTTCCGTAGTTGGTTCTGAATTGGGAGTGGGCTGGATATTTTCTACAGTGCTTGGGTTTGCTTCATTGTTTTGAAGGTTTTGATTGTCTTGATTATTTTGGTTGTTTTCAATTTCCTGCTCTGATTCGGTTTTTCTTTCGGCCTCAAGTATCTCCAGTGCTTTTATTGTTGCTTCACTCAGTGCATCTGCCGCTTTCTGCTGATACTCCTGGTTAGTTAGATTTTTAAGTTCTGCCGCATTTGTAACAAAGCCTATTTCAGCTAGTATAGACGGCATTTCTGAATACTTAAGCACTACGAGTCCGGGTCTTGCGACAGTCTTTCTATTGACTGAATTAAGCTTGCTTAACAAGGCCTCCTGCACCAGCTTGGCAAATTTTTCACCGGTAAAGGAAGGATCTCCTTTTGTTTCAGGGTAATATAAAGTTTCAGTTCCACTAATTTTTTTATTGTCTATGGCATTGTGATGTATACTCACAAATAGCGTAGCTTTTAATGCATTTGCTATAAATGGCCTGTCATATAGTTCAACAAAGGTATCATCCTGACGAAGCATAAAGGTTTTGATATTGTTTTTCTTCAGAAGCTCCTCCAACTTTAGTGCAATAGCCAGGTTTAAGTCCTTTTCAAGCACATTCCCGTTATTGGCTCCTGGATCCTGACCGCCGTGACCTGCATCTATCACTACCAGCACCTCGCCTTCTTTGGCAGGTGTAAGTAAGTTTATTTCTGTTTGGACACGTTTTTCATTATAGGATGTAAGAAATACAAACTCCTCTTTTGTATTAATAACTATCTTAGTATCCTGAGTTTCCTTATCTCTATATATTTCAACAGTATTTATCCGTGAATCATTTATGTTGTAAACCTCATCATTTAAGCTGATGGGTTCTGCTGCATCAATTGTAATGGTGTATTTTAAGTTCTCCTTGTCATACTCATGCTTATACTTTTCTGCGATATATTTATTACCGTTATTATCTCGTATTTCTGTAAGTTTGATATTTTTCAAGGCTAAATAAACCCTGTCGTAACTGTTTTCATAGGACAGATTTGCATTAATAGGTTTTTCAACCGTTATTTTGCATCCATCTCCTATATTAGTAACTGTGAAATTTGCCATCTCGTTTAGGTTTATTGTCACACTGGCAGAATTCTCGGACAGTGCAGCAACACTTATACCACTAATTCGTTCAGAATCCGTTGCTATATCCTTCGGAGAAGTTTTAACATTATTGAACTCTACAACAATACGGTTTGGGTTGGTTAGCCTATAATACTTATAGCCTTTGTGGTCATTCATTTTCAGCGTTACTATGGCCTTTTCTCCAGAATCAGTGGTGCTTATTTCCTTTACCGAACCTATGTAATTTGTAGTTATCTTTATTGTAGCGGTTTTATTATCTATAGCATATGTAAGCCCTTTGATATTTTTCAGAAAATCCACAGGAACTATAAGCCTGTCATTTATCTTCTTTGCCACAGCGCTCATTTTTACGGTTTTCCCATTGATTTTGACACTTGAGCTATTGTTCTGAAATTGATATTTATTTTCCCTGTAGGTAATGTCTAAAATCTGAGTTTTACCGTTCCAGACAACTGTTCCACCCAGTGCTTCAAAAACGGGTCTCAGAGGGAACGTAGTTGCCTTATTGAATACTATTCCGGGGAAATCAGTTTTTACTTCCTTATTGTCAATTGATAATTTGTAAGAAACGCCTGAATACTTAACTGACTTGTTGTCATATTTCAGTGTTAATGATTGTGCACCCAAAACTACATTTTGTGATAATACCAAAATGCAAATAAAAATAATCCCTGTAATAAATTTCCTTAAATCTACTCTTTTTATCATTTGTCACCCCGTCATACTTTTCTGTCAAAATATAGTATAAGTTATTGCCGTCTTATAACAATTATACTATCACAATGGTAAAACAGGATACATATTCTAAGTATATTTAAGAAAATTGTAATTTTAATGTAAAGAAAAAGGGCGCTTTATCCATTAATGGATAAAATGCACCCGCAGTACTTTTGGCGATAGAGCCCCATATCTTTTGCCATTTGTTGTCCCTGTCTGAAACCAGGCCTAAAGTCCCGATATACAAACTCAACAACATACTTTTTACCGAAATACTCTCCCAATTCCTTTATCAAGTCATGTTTTTGATATGGACTCACCAATAAACTGGTAGTAAAGGCATTGTAGCCGTTTTCTGATGCATACCGGGCAACTTCCTCCATTCTGAGGCTATAGCATCTATTGCACCTTGCAGCTCCTTTATCCTCCATGGTTTCCCAATCTTCCTGCCTGAAATCGTCATTAAAGATAACAGGAATACCGGTAATGCTACTGAATTTATCAACATTTTCTTTTCTTTTTTTATGTTCCTCTAATGGATGTATATTGGGATTAAAGAAATAACCCTTGATATTAAAACCTTCTTTTAGCAGTTCTTGAACCGGATAGGTTGAACAAGGTCCGCAGCACATGTGTAAAAGTAAATTCATATTGTCTCCTATCTAAGCACATAGCTCTTACAAGTAAATATTACTCCTTAAATTCTAATCCGAAATGGCTGTAAGCATTTTTGGTTGCCATTCTTCCTCTGGGTGTCTTGTTTATAAACCCAAGCTGTATTAGATATGGTTCATAAACATCTTCTATGGTACCGGGGTCTTCACCAATGGAAGCGGCGAGAGTATCAAGTCCCACAGGACCTCCCCCAAATTTATTTATTATGCTTAAAAGCATATTTCTATCCACTCCATCAAGACCTATGTCATCTACCTCAAGTGCATCAAGCGCATGCTTTGCCACCTTCAGGTCAATAACACCGCCTCCGATAACCTGAGCAAAATCCCTTACTCGCTTTAGAAGTCTGTTTGCGATTCTGGGAGTACCTCTGGACCTTCGTGCAATCTCGTAGGCTCCATCTTCCTGAAGTTCTATATTCAGTATCCCTGCTGACCGCTTTACTATCTGCTTTAATTCCTCTGCCGTATACATTTCAAGTTTATTTATAACACCAAACCTATCCCTTAACGGTGCTGTAAGCAGACCGGCTCTTGTTGTGGCTCCGATTAATGTAAACTTTGGAAGGTCAAGTCTGATAGAACGTGCACTGGGTCCCTTTCCTATTATGATGTCAAGAGCGTAGTCCTCCATTGCAGGATATAGTATCTCCTCAACGTTCCGGTTCAGGCGGTGTATTTCATCTATAAACAAAACATCATGAGTACCGAGGTTTGTAAGTATAGCAGCCAAATCACCGGCTTTTTCAATAGCCGGACCTGAAGTTATTCTCAGGTTGACTCCCATCTCTGCAGAAATAATACTGGCAAGAGTAGTTTTTCCCAAACCCGGAGGTCCATAAAGCAAAACATGGTCCAAAGCCTCTTTCCTTTGTTTTGCAGCTTCTATAAATACCGTAAGATTGTTCTTTACCTTTGATTGCCCTATATATTCATCAAGCTTTTTGGGACGTAAACCCACTTCGTCAAAATCATCCGCTCTTGATTCCCTGTCTATTATTCTTTCCTCGGACATATTAACCTCCATAATAAAGTGAATAGTGAAGGGTGAATGGTGAATAGTTATTGTAACCCCGCTAACGCGGAGCTTTTATTCTAGCGGCTTAAAGCAAGCCTTCCTTAATTCTTCACTATTAATTTTTCACCTTTCACTATTTTGCTAACGCCTTTAAAGCCTTCGTTATCAGTTCCTCGACGCCCATACCTTCCTGATATGCCTTACTTACAGCACCTGAAGCCTCATAGGAGCTGTAGCCCAAAACCATAAGAGCGCTGACAGCTTCAGATACAGAATTCAGCGTACCGCTTTCAATAACCGGCCCAGCCTCTGACAAGGTTCCGGCTGTCAGCTGCTCCTTTGAAATCTTGTCCTTCAGCTCCAGTATAATACGCTGAGCCATCTTGGGACCAATACCGGGAGCCTTTGACAGGGATTTTGTATCTTGTGAAACCACTGCCAGCGCAAACCTTGATGGCGAAAGCGTTGAAATCATAGATATTGCTGCCTTAGGGCCAACCCCGGAGACAGTGATGAGCATGTCAAACATCCCCAGTTCATCCATCGTATAGAAACCATACAGGGCGGCAATATCTTCCCTGACATAATAATGAGTATATATTTTCACCGGGGCTGACAGCTGACCCACAGCGTTTATTGTTGACAGTGCAGTATATATCCTGTACCCTATGCCGCCCGCCTCCACAATAATACTGTCATTGCCTTTAGCTTCAAGTGTTCCTTTTATGTATGCAAACATGTTTAACCTCCAAGATCTGTATTGGTCAGCACTCTTCACTTTTTACTTTTCATCATTCACTGCTTTTATAAGTTTTGGCTTGCGCAGTAAGCCTTCCATAACTCTTAACTATTCACTCTTCCCCATTCACTTCATCAAAATGTCTTATTGCCCAGCACCGCACCCATCCTGTGGGAGTTGCCGTGACAAATGGCTACCGCAAGAGCATCGGCCACATCATCGGGTTTTGGTATTTCTTTTAGATTAAGTATTGCCTTAACCATCTGCTGGATCTGGGCCTTTTCTGCCCTTCCATATCCAACTACCGACTGCTTGACCTGCAGCGGAGTATATTCAAATATATCAACCCCGGATTTGGCAGCAGCCAAAACTGCCACTCCCCTGCCATGCCCAACTGTAAGAGCTGTTTTTATATTCTTGTTGAAAAACAGCTCTTCAATAGATATGGCGTCGGGTTTATGTATATCTATTAATTCTTCAAGCCTGTTACTTAGAATCAAAAGTCTCTGAGAAAGCTTCATTGACGCTTCAGTGGTAACAGCACCGTAATCCAAAACCGAAAATTTGTTCCCTTCATATTTTACAACACCAAAGCCTGTTATTGCAAACCCGGGGTCAATACCCATTATAATCATTTATCATTAGCCTTTCCGGCCCACAAAAAATAGTAATTACCAAGATCATACCTACCGTGGGCCTGATAGTATATGTATAAATATATAATCTATTGCATATTTATGCACTTTGTTGTATAATACATCTATTAGCTAATCACCAGCAATTTCTTTAAATTAGCTAAAGGCAAGAAAATTTTCTACAGCTAAAATTTTCTGCTCAACAGATGTGTTATAATATATTTTAGCATATTTTTAATAGGTTGTTTTTTTATTTCTATATTTGTGTTTTTATGCTGAAGCAAATCAGCGGAAAGGATGGATTAAATGAGTACTCAAAAAGAAAAAGTTTTATTGGCATACTCGGGTGGACTTGATACTTCAATAATTATTCCATGGTTAAAAGAAAACTATGGTTATGAAGTTATTGCTATGGCCGGGGACGTTGGACAGGGCGAAGAACTCGAGCCATTACATGAAAAAGCTATGAAAACCGGTGCTTCCAAGCTTTACATAGAGGATTTGCAGGAAGAATTCATCACCGACTTTATATATCCGACTCTGAAGGCAAACGCTGTTTATGAGGGAAAATATCTGCTGGGAACCTCCTTCGCAAGACCTATCATAGCAAAAAGAATGGTTGAAATTGCATTAAAGGAAGGCTGTACTGCAATTTGTCACGGTGCAACTGGTAAAGGAAATGACCAGGTAAGATTTGAATTAACTGTAAAGGCACTGGCTCCACACCTTAAAATAATTGCACCTTGGAGAATCTGGGATATTAAATCAAGAGAAGATGCTATCGACTATGCTGAAGCTAGAAATATCCCCATCCCTGTTACCAAAAAGGATAACTACAGTATGGACAGAAACCTGTGGCACTTAAGCCATGAAGGTTCTGATCTTGAAGATCCCTGGAATGAACCCCAGTATGATAAAATCCTTAAACTGATGGTTTCTCCTGAAAAAGCACCTGATGTTCCAACCTACGTTGAAATATACTTTGAAAAGGGTATTCCAAAGAAAGTTAACGGAGTTGAATACAGCCCAATAGATTTGATGGACACTTTGAACAAAATAGCCGGTGCCAACGGTGTGGGTATCATCGACATGGTTGAAAACAGGCTTGTTGGTATGAAGTCCAGAGGAGTCTACGAAACTCCCGGCGGAACAGTTCTCTACGCTGCTCACAGAGAGTTGGAACTGCTCTGTCTTGACAGAGACACCTTGCACTATAAGGATATTGTTGCTCAAAGATTTGCCGAACTTGTTTACTTCGGTCAGTGGTATACTCCACTTCGTGAATCCTTGTCTGCTTTCGTAGACAAGACTCAGGAAACTGTAACAGGTACTGTAAGAATGAAGCTCTACAAAGGAAATTGCATGCCTGCAGGCGCAAAGTCGGATTACTCCTTGTATAATGAAGCAATTGCTACCTTCAGCAAGGACGAAGTATACAACCAGAAAGATGCCGAAGGCTTCATAAATCTATTTGGTCTCCCTCTCAAGGTTAGAGCGCAAATGCTTCAAAACCTTCAAAATAAGAACCAGAAATAATTTCAAGGTATAATTTTGAAGTTAAAATTTATTAATTTCATTTAAGGGGACAATCCAAAATGGGCTGTCCCCTTATCAGGTAAAATAAAAAGTAATGTATTAAGGTATTATGTAAAAGTTAAAAAATAATATATAGAAGTTATTAAAGCAATATATAAAAGATGATTTGAGGTGTTTTATGAAACTTTGGGGCGGAAGATTTGAAAAAGGAACAGATAAGCTTGTGGATGATTTCAACTCCTCCATAAGATTCGACTGCAGAATGTACAAGCAGGATATACTGGGCAGTATAGCCCATTCAAATATGCTTGGCAAATGCGGCATCATTTCAGTTGAAGAAAGTACTCTTATACAGAATACCCTAAAGGATATTCTAAATGACATTGAAGAAGGCAAAATTGAGTTTGAGATTGATGCAGAAGATATTCACATGAATATTGAGAAAATTCTTATCTCCAGAATCGGTGATACAGGGAAAAAGCTCCACACAGGAAGAAGCCGCAACGATCAGGTTGCCCTTGATATAAGAATGTATCTGAGAGATGAAATTTCAGCTATCAGTGATATGCTCCTCTCTCTTGAGAATACACTTATAAACATTTCCGAGGCCAATACCGATACAATTCTACCTGGATATACACACTTGCAGAGAGCGCAGCCCATAACCTTTGCCCATCATATGATGGCATATTTTGAGATGTTTAAACGTGACTATATGCGTTTAAGCGACTGCTATTTCAGAATGAACATTCTGCCTCTGGGTTCCGGTGCACTTGCCGGCACCACCTATCCCCTCGACAGGTATATGGTTGCAAAGGAACTCGGATTTAATGACATTACACAAAATAGTCTGGACGGCGTAAGTGACAGAGATTTCGCCATAGAACTGGCTTCCTGCCTTTCAATCCTAATGATGCATGTGAGCAGGCTCAGTGAAGAAATTATTTTATGGTCATCCCATGAGTTCGGTTTTGTGGAACTTGACGATGCATACAGTACCGGCAGCAGCATTATGCCCCAGAAGAAAAATCCTGATGTGGCCGAGCTGGCCAGAGGTAAGACAGGCAGGGTGTATGGAAGCCTGATGACTCTGCTTACAGTGATGAAATCACTCCCTCTGGCCTACAACAAGGATATGCAGGAAGATAAGGAAGCAATATTTGATGCAGTTGATACAGTTAAAATGTGTCTGCCTGTTTTTACAAATATGCTGGCTACAATGAAGCTGCGTAAGGCTAATATGTACAAAGCGGCTCAGGGGGGCTTTACAAATGCAACAGATATAGCTGATTACCTTGTTAAAAAAGGCATTCCTTTCAGAAGTGCCCATGAAATAATCGGCAAAATGGTACTCTATTGTATTGAAAACAGTAAGGCTATTGATGAGCTTTGTATGGAGGAATTCAAAAGCTTTTCGGATAAAATCCAGGAGGATGTATATACCGAGATCAGCCTCGAAAAATGTGTCTCGGGCAGAAGCCTACCCGGTGGCCCTGCGGCAGAAACTGTTCTTAAAGCAATTCAAAATGCCAGGGATTTTATCGCATCAGTTAAGTAAAATTACGAAGGGGGGTGTCGCATAACTATAAGATTTATGTCTTAAGAAAACACCCGTACAATAACTTTCTTTATAACATACTTCAATCTATATTGTTATGCAACAGCCTCTTCGTTTAAATAAGTACTATTCACCTATCATTGTTAATCCCTTCTCGATCAATTCTTCCAGCATTTTGTCAAGCTCTTCCCTTCGGCAATAAAGTTTGTTGAGTTCATCGTAGTTGGTTTCCTGCTCAGTCATACTCATTTCGATCATTATTTTTCTTCTTCTATTGCCTTGATACTACTTTCGAGCTTGGATAATTCATTCCCTCGTTTAATTTCACTTACCTTATCTGAGACCTTGTCCGAAACCTTACCTGAAATCTTATCTGAGATCTTATCGGCGGCTTTTTCTGCGGTCTTAGAAACTGCTTTACTCATTATATTTTGTGACTGTGCTTCAATTTGAGCCGCTTCAGCTTTCCTGTTCTTGTAGAAATCAAAATTTCCTTGATAATCCACCAGTTTATTTTTTTCGATTGCGACTATTCTGCTGCATATGTTGTTAATAAAGTATCTGTCGTGTGAAATAAACAGTATTGTTCCATTAAATTCTTCCAAAGCTTGCTCCAGTGCTTCAATAGAATCAATATCAAGATGATTTGTGGGCTCATCAAGAATCAGAAGATTTATTTCATCGAATAACAGCATACTAAGTTTTAACCTGACCCTTTCACCCCCTGATAGATGTTTTACCTTTTTATAGGGCTCTTTGCCGAAAAACATGTATCCTTAAGATTGTTAAATGTTACAGTCTGCAGCAGATATGCAATTTTTAAACTTGCGCCAAGCTGCACATTGCCACTATCAAACTCTGTCTCTCCCAATAGCATTTTCAAAAGAGTTGTTTTTCCGCTCCCATTGGGGCCGATAAGCGCTACTCTTTCTCCTAATGTAATATATAGATCAGTATTGTTAAAAATAATCCTATTGTCAATTTTATCCATTTTGTCCAATTTCCGTTGAATACTGACTGCTCTTCTAAAAATTTGTTATTATCAGCTTGTAATGCCCACTGTCTAAGATCCTTAATAGCATTTTCCATGGAATTAATTCTCTTTTTCTGCTCTTTATAATTTTCAAACTGTAGAAGAATCTTTTCTTCCTTCTGTTTTACATAATCTGAATAATTACCCTTGTAGGTTACACACGCATTATTTTCCACCTCAATTATCTTTGTAACTTAATTGTCAAGGAAGTACCTGTCATGGGAAACTATCAGTACAATCCCCCTGTAACTTTTCAAATAACCTTCAAGCCATTCAACCGAGTCCATATCCAGGTGATTTGTAGGTTCATCAAGCAGTAAA
The DNA here is from genome assembly GCA_023393115.1 of Bacillota bacterium. Classification (GTDB taxonomy): domain Bacteria; phylum Bacillota; class Clostridia; order Acetivibrionales; family DSM-1351; genus Ruminiclostridium. The sequence continues at coordinate 65,535 of JAEWMS010000086.1, read as the reverse complement.
ATATCCGGATATTCCAGGAGTGTCTTACCAAGTAAAACTGTTGTCTTCTCTCCTCCGCTCAATACTTTGAATTCCTGATTTAAAAAAGAATCATCAAATATAAGTCCCGAACATATTCTGCTTAATTTTTCCTCCTTGGTATATCCCCCTTTAGAGTCATATTCCAGCTGCAGCTGACTATATTGCTTAAATACTTTTTCCAGAGCTTCACCTTCTGAGTGTCCCATTTCACCTTCAAGAATCTTAAGCTGTGCTTCTATTCTCTCAAGCTTTAGAAAGGCAAGATTTAGAACATCTTTGACCGCAAAATTTTCAGGATAGTCCGGTAATTGTTCAAGGTAGCCAATCTTTGTTCCTTTAGGATAAGAAATACGGCTCTTTCCCTCACATATTTTTCTGTAGTCTATATCCATCAGTTCTATTCCTGCTAATAATTTTAGAATAGTACTCTTTCCACTTCCGTTTGCTCCTACAATTCCGGCTTTATCTCCTTCAAACACCTGAAAGCTGGCATCAAACAGTACTCTTGTATCCCCAAAATGCTTTCTGGCATTGTACATAGTTAATTCAATCATCTTAATCCCTCATTTCAATTCATCTAAATATCCAAAATGAAAATAAGGCTGTAAATGAACTGATTGTTCACTTACAGCCTTTATTAACTCTTTTACCACGTCGGTGTCACAGCAAATATAAACTCTTATACTTTCTGTAAAATAAAAACTGTGCGGATTAAGGCACAGTTTCTTACAAGATTATAAAAAGGTGCAGATTTAGATAATTTTATTATAAGGTAACCATTTCCATATGTCAATTTTACTGTTTATGCCAATCTTTTGCTTCCGTTTATGCAAATAGTAAGAGATATGTTATTGGGATTAATCTGCATATTTATGCTTGAAACTGATACTCCTCTGAAGCGTAATTGAGTCTGAATTTCACCTTTAATTTTCTCCAATACATCGTTGTTCTTATTAATCTTTATCTTTTGTCTCCAAAACATATATCGCCCCCACAGAAATTAATTAATTTTAGCTTTCTTTTCCAGGGCCTTGCCCAAGCTGTACCATGAGTCTCTTAACTTGAACCGTATTTCTTCATCAAGAGTTCTCTCAATAATGTCGTTAAGACTCTTTCTCGCATGAATATAATCCTTGATATCAAATTCTTCCTTAGCCATTATTGACTCAATTTCTGTCAGCCACTCCTTTAAATGTTCACTTCCGACATACTCGGAAGTTATCTTTTTTCTAAGGTGAGCTACTACCTGTTTAATTGCTTTTCGTTTTACATCAGTATCGGTTTGCATCTTTTTTGTTTGCTTTTGTTCCATATTCAACTTACCCCTCTCTTCAATTCTTAATACAAACTGTACGAATGTTTAACCAATATTTTACATTAATTATATAATATTCCCATACTTATTGTAAACATTCCAGCCCTCAAATATACCTTTTTTTGAAAAGTAACAAAGGTTAATGAATTATTATTCCGTTAATCAGGGGATCTCTATAGATTACAAGATTAATAAGTACATATTATGCAAAAAACCCCGAAGTCACTATATTTATCGACTCCGAGGTACATTTATCTCTTATTATTAATGCTTGGCGATTTACTAATAAGTCACTAATTGTTTACCGTTCAACCTGGACATATCAACATTTTTCTGCTTATCCTTTGGTACGGTAACTGTATCAGGATTTCCGTCACTTACATACTGTGAACTGCCTTTTTCCAAGGCATCCACCCACCAGGCTAGATCACACTCAACAGGCTTTTGTCCGGAGGATCTTACACGGGGAATAGCCATTGGATCGAAGCTTGATGCAACTGGTGATTTAGCCGGATTTGCTCCCACAAGCATTATAGCTGAGTGTTTATAATCAATTCCCTCGAAATTTCCTTTTATGACATAATCCCTGAGATTTTTTGAAGCATTTCCGAAAGGCAGTGAAAAGGAATTAAAGTAGTAACCGGGTACCAGTTCATTCATTAACACCTGATTTCCACCAACCTCCTCCATCATTTTTTGAGGAGTTTTAACTGATGGCAGTGATACATGTGTTTTTGTATGATTACCAATTTCAAAGCCCTTACCGATCAGATAATTAAGCCTATCAGACATGTTTCCCGCACCAGAGAAGGTACTTACTCCCAAATTTACATAAAACGTACCCTGAAGACCGAAATCAGGATGTTTTTTATTAAACTCTTCCATTATACCAACAGCCGACTTAGGGTTAACAACCAGTTTCCCGCCTTCTTCCACCATATTGAATTGTCCTGCAGTTCCGTCATCAAATGTAAACACCATTGGAATACAGCCGGCAGGCACGTTTATATTGTTATTCAAAAGGTCGGTAAGACTTATAAGTCTATACTTTTTTTCATACAATTCAGGCAATAGTTTTTCGAATTCATCAAAGGTAGTGGTATACTCATTATTGCCCTTGGGATACGACTCCACAAAATTATGGAACATTACCACCATAATTTGACCGCTTTCATTGGGCTTTACCTTGAAGTAATCAATAATTTCTATTTGCTTTGTATCAGTTGCCTGAGCTACCTGGGAATTTTCAGTAGCACTACTATCCTTAACCGGCTCCTGTGTATGTACGGTTGGGACTGGTTCTGAATCCTGGGTCTGTTGAGCCAATTCAGTCTGTGCGCTGACAGTATTCTCAGCAACGTCTTTGTTTGAATACAGGTTGCTGGAGCACCCTGTAAAAACTGATAATGCAATTGAAAGTGCAAGAAAAAACGCATATTTTTTATTCATAGTCCACATCTCCAAAGTATTTGTCTTTAGTCTACCTGTTCAAATGTTGATCTACATTTTTTACAGGTAATAACTACTAAAAAAATAACTTACCTAGCTCTCAAAATCAACAGCATAAATAGTATCTTTAACAGTCTGAATATATTCTGAGAACTTCACATGGGCAGGATGAACCTGATACGCCTGCATATCCTCCAATGAATCAAATTTGGAATAAAGTACTATATCAAAGGATCTTTCTGTTTGCAAAATATCAATCCCAACTTCTATTGATTTTATAAGAGGAATTTCTTCCTTTAAAGCAAGCAGATCGTTTTTTATCTTCTCCAGGGTTCCCTTACTTTTATCTTTTAACTTGAAAAATACAACGTGTGTCAACATAAAATTATTACCTCCGAAATAGTTTTTATCTATCTAATTTTAACCTTCTTCACAAGAAGTAGTCAATTCATAATAACCATTATTCAGTATAACTTAAAAATAAACAATATAAAACAAAAATTGTTTTCAGATGATTAATTTTAACATTTTAACAATTTATTATGATAAATTGTTAAAATATATATTGAAAAACTAAAATTGTTAGAGTATAATTAACGTATAATTATACATGAATAGTGTTTAATAATACATTAAATCAGCTTATATCTATTTTTTGATAAATCCCTATTATTTAAGGGACTGACCAAGGTCAGTCCCCCCTTTTTTTTCTTCAATGAATAATTATCAGATTACTTGCTGCTCAAATAGTTGTACATAATAAGGAGTCCATCCAATCTGGTCATCTTTTCCTTGGGTTTAAAATATCCCTTATCACCGTCAATAGCCTTCAAGCCAGATGCTATACATACATATCCCAAAAGATTGGGACTAATTTTGTCTGCATCCTTAAAATCCGATTTGAATATACCTTTAATTTCGGCCACCTGACTCATCCTTTGGAATTTTACAAAATATTTCGCGGCTTCCTCTTTTGTTAACACCGATGTAGGTGCTTTTTCAGCCTTTGTAATAATGCCCGAGCTTATAAGGTTATTGTACATTCTTTCAACAGAAGTTGCCTTATCTATACCCGAATCAAAGTAAATATCATTAAGCCGGCTTAATAATATGAAATAGTCTTGCTGCTGCAGCTGCTCAGAAGCCTTCAGCTCATCTTCAAAATACCTGATTGACAATTGTGTAAGTATTTTTACCTGATTCTCGTTTTTTAAGCCTTTTATATCAGTGTAGTCTGATACATTATTTTCCTTATAAGGAGTTCCTGCATAATTGAGTACATCTCCGGTTTCAGCACTTATGATACATGTTTTTCTTCCATTGAGCATATATCCAAGAACAGCATTATCGACCTGGGTCTGCTCCGGGGAGATAGTCTTCTGGTAATTGTATTCAACGATATATTGAATGTCAAATCCCAGTTTATTATTGTCGAAGAGCACTTCATATGCTTTTTCTACCGGAATTGCCTTGCTTGGATCGTCAAATTTTAGATCCTTGGTCCAGTTGGATGATACACTATTGATATTACCACTTAAATTATCAAAGGAAATTACTATATAATCGCTTGGGCACTCCAAACCATTCTTAACTCTTACATATCTAAAGCTATACTGCTTATTCTCTGTTTCCTCATAAATATTGTAAGTATCATCATACTTTACTTCTGAATAATGGCTTGGTATCAGGTTCATTATTACATCATCGCTTATTTTTCTGGCTTCCTCTTTTGTCTTCTGGGGTTTGGTATCAGCCGGTACATCATAATAGGTCCAGAAATCCAGAATATCACCGTTCTTGGCATCAGCTGATATTGATACTTCTCTTAGCTGCTTTGTTTCCTTGTTGATGACCTTGGTATATCTCATATACCATATCAGTGAATTTGTATTTCTCCAGTCCTTTCTTAGCTCGGCACTTGCCAAGGAGAATTCGCTGTCAAGCTTAAAGAGGCTCATACCTCTTAACTTTGTATCCAGCTCTTCCTTTGCTATAAGGCCGGACATATCATCTACAGCCTTCAATTCATCAGGTGTAAGAACTACTACTGCAGCGTCACTGACATAGGCTGCTTTCTCCATAATAGCCCCAGTGTAGTAAAATCCACCATTTTGCATCTTTTCGACCTCACCGGTAACCGCATCAATGTACTTTGAAGAGTCCTTAGGTACATAGGCCAGATAGGATACTATTTTATCCTTATCGGATTTGATATTGTAAACAAGCTTAAGTCCAAGCTTATCTATAAAATTCTTCTTTGCCTGCTCCAGACTAATTATTTTATCCGCTGGTTCAAATTTTGTCTTCAATGAATAATTACAATAAAAGTTCGAAACCTGTCCGGTATAGTTGTTTACATTTATGTTTATGCTATTATTTTCATAAGCTACACCGTTTACCTGTCTTACATAATTGAAAAAGTATTCTCTTTCCTCTGAAATATTATTGTTTTCAATAAGCTTAAACTCCTCAAGCAGCTTTGGATTAAGCTTTTCAATGAATTTTTCAGCAATCTCTTTTCCCTGGCTTCTGGAATACTTCGGTATTTTTTTATCATAATTAGCTGAGTATTGATATGAAGAATAGCTGGAAATGAAGTTATTCTGATCAATTGTGACATAGATATACTTCTGCAGTTCCTCATTACTCCAACTTAAATTCCAGATTACAGCTCCATCTTGATTATAAATATTATAAGTAAACTTTTTGCAGTCTGCCGGAATATCGATTTTACTCTTAACAACCTTAATAGCATTTTCGAGTCCTTTGTCTGTTGTTACAGAACTGCTTGCCATAACAGGTGACATAAACGTTATCAGTATTGTCACCACCAGCATAATTGAAATAATTTTTTTCATAACAAACCACCCCTCGTTTTTTGTACAGTTATATGTAAATCTTGCCAACATAATTAATAGACGCAGTAAAATTCTAAATGTTCCGTATTTTATTATTTTATTTTAAGGAACTTAATAAAATAAAAGCAGCTATAAAAAGCTGCTTAGATATTCAAGATTAATTATAAACGTTATTCGCATAAATGAACGTTCCGACTAATCTAATTTTGGTATTTTTAGTTCCTGACCTACAAATAGACTGGTTTCATTCTTTATATTATTATACTTCATGATAATGTCGTATTTGTTTAAGCTTCCATAATACTTATTGCTTATGCCGCTCAAGGTATCTCCGGATTTAACTATATATACATCATATTCGCCATTTGTATTTTCATTACTGTTTGCAATGTCATCACCCGAACTATTACTGTCAGGTTGACTACTCTGTTGATTATTATCATTACTGCTTGAATTATTATTATTCTGGTCATCCGACTGACTGCTATCCTTTGAAGCATCGGATACCTGTGAGGGCTCTGAATCCGAAGTATCCAAAGAAGATGTATCATCCGGAGTCAGATCGGTACTATTTGCTGTGCTATCGGAAGTCATGCTGGCCTGGGAGGTATTATTCCCCTTGTCGGAACCAAAAAAGTCACTGTTAGAAATAATCAGATAACCCATGAAAAGAACACCTGATATAACTAATACGCAGACAAATCCTAATATATAATTAACAATACTGCTGCCGGAACGCTCTCTCTCATTATCCTCTTCAGGCTCGTTATCAAAGTCTACATTACCGCCAGTCCTTTTATTACCGTAACCGAAGGCTAGACTTCTTATTTCCTCAACTTTTATGACCATTACTGTAATGCCATCTTCTATGCCGCTTTTTGATGCTTCCTGGAAAAGTACACTAGCCATCTTTGAAGGGTCAAAGCCAGAGTTGACCACTGCTTCAAGTCTGCTTTTATTAAGGCCGTTTAGCAATCCGTCACTGCAAAGAATAATCAAATCATCCTCTTCAAGTTCAAAGCTGGGGGATAACTTAATCTTTGTTTTAGATTCTTCCTCTGCAAGTTTTAGAATCTTTTCGGTATCATTATAATCAGGAGCCGTTGGTGATATTCCCAAGCTTCTTAATTTTTCTGATTTACGTCCGTTATTTCTTGAGAAGATTTCTTTCTGTTGACCCTGTCTGAATAAAAAAGCTCCATTGTTACCCAAATTCATTACGGCCGCTCTGTTATTATCAATGATAAGTGATGAAAAACCTGTCAATCTGGTAAAACTTTGACTTGCTATCACTGATTGGCTGTAAATGAGATTGCTGGATAGTTGAACAGCTTCATATATTCTTTCAGAAATAGATTCTAGAGAAAACTGCTGTAGTTTTGCACTTTCATGATATTTTTTTATCTCTCTAATTGCAGATATCCCGTTTATTTCTCCGTCCTCGAAGCCAATGGAATCGGATATTGCAAAGACATAATTATTTGCAGCTTTTTCAAAAGAAAATTGTATGCTTTGTGTATTATGACAATTAAAGAAATTACCATTAAAATAAAAATCGTCTTTTTCAGTATCATTTCCCGTACAGCTTATTACTGTAGCACTTAACCGCACATTTCCATCCACAGTATTTCACCCCATATCGTATTTTTAGTTTTTAATTAATGATATTTTATGTAACATTAAAATAACCATTAATTAGAAAAATTTTGTCTTTTGTTGGCAGGATCATGCAATTCCATGATACCATATGGGGCAGCTTATTACAATATTCAGGCAAAAAATCGATAGAGTCAATTTACTGTAGGGAATTGAAAAATAGATTATCATCCTTGGTTATGAAGTGCCTCAAGGATCACGCCCTTGACAACAAGCATCTCCCAAATGATATTGTCAGCTAAAGTGCAGCATTTCTTGTTAGCATGAATCAATAGTATACGCTGCCACTTTTATCAGTATATCATATGGGTCCCTCTTATTGTAAAGGGTTCGCTCTGCCGTTCTTTAGTCCCTATCTTATTTTAAAAACTGCTTATATTTCTTAGACTGTTATATAATGCAGTTTTATGTCCTTTTTCTAATACAGTTATATTACTATTCCAGCAGTTAAGATATCTACTGCCATTTGTCTTTTTTAGCCCCTTGATTAGTTCATCCTGTATTTCATGTTCCTTTTCGGTTTTTTCTTTTCTCTTCTGTGCCATTACAAGATCATATACTCTTCCACCATTCTTTTTAAATATACGTAGTTGGGCCATTTTATCGGCTCCAATCCTAGACCACCCCATGGGCCTACTACTTAATCTATCTGAGAAAACGTGGCTTATATGGCCTTCGGCACTACATCCAATTATCTCATGGTTATCGACTTTAATTTCTATTCCCGACCAATTGTTTTCAATGTATCTTTTCGCTTCAAGCACAGTATTATACTTAGCTTCTGAGACTGTCATCTCTAATATTTTCTTGAATACTCTTTTTAGAATATCTTTATCAGCTTCATCTACAGCATCCTTCAATCCCTGTATTATTGCTTCATTATCCAAGTGGGCAGTTGCAGCTTTAATATATTTATTTAAATGATAATTGTCTAAAACAAATTTGCTCTTCGGAATCCATGTTAGTCCCTGCTTTATCCATGCAGCTCCATCGCCTGATAAATATATGGTTTCAATCTTGTTAACATCGTAGACTTCATCTATATATTTTGATACCTCAAGCCATAATTCTTCACTATTACGCATTCCACCAAAGTATCGTACATTTTTTAATACTTTTCTTTTTGCGGTACTCTTTTCATAATCTATTCCTTCATGGACATACACCATCTTTGGCATAAGGATACGTCTTTTATTAAGACTGTTTGGTGCTTCTCGCTTCTTTCTTTGCTGTGCCACATGATCTTCATCTGCTTCGATAAAAAGAACTCTGTTATCTTTTTTGCATTCATTTGATACACTTGGCTGCACAACTTCAAGAGTATGTATTTTATCCATAACTGCCTGTTTACTGATTTTATCTATATAAGATGCTTTCTCACTACCCTTGCGATAACTGCTGTCTATGGCTTCATCTATGGCATTAATTACTACATCGGCAGTTAATCGGTCGTGTGGGTTTATTCCAACAATTCTATCTACGAGATATCTTCTTTCGCCTGTTTTCTTAGAAAGAAAGTATGTACGTGAATAATTTACTGTACCAAAAGAGGTTAAAATACTAGTATTGTCTTTTCGAATTACCTCCCACTGCTGTTTTCTAAGTCCAGATTTCCGTAAGTGTTCATCCATTCCTTCTAGAACCTCTGATACGATATTACAACCTAACTCAAAAATATCTTTTTGAAGACCCAGAACCAGATTAGCTACATCATCGCCCTGCTCCAAAAAACTTTCTACTGTTTCTCTAATATTTGCTATTCCAAAATCTAAAAATTGCTGTATACTGTTGTACATAGAAGATACATCCTATTCTGTTTATTTTGTGTGAGAACTTATATCATAACAGGATGTTATCTTCTTTTTCAATTTTTATGGAATTTTATCCCTTTAAAACCCTACAGTAATTTTACTCTATGTTCTTCTTCTACAGAAAACGTTATAACTATATTAACTGTTCCTCTGTACTTCATATTTTCCAAGCTTTCTCCCAAATCATTTATTTGTTCAGGAAGTACAGCACCCCACTTAAATTTATAAGCAACCTCTAAATGGGGTACTGCCATAACTACCAAATTACAACCATATTCTCTCCAGTACATTTTTAATCAGCACTGCCATTTGCCCACGAGTGGCAATTGCATTTGGGGCAAAATTGTTATTTTCTACACCGCCAATTATACCTGCCTCATACAATGCCCTTACAGCCTCTGCCGCATAGCCTGCAATATTCTCATCATCGTTAAAGCCATCATACTCGCGGATCTTAGTTAATTCAACCCCACTCTTCTTAAGTGCTCCATACAGTATTGTCGCCATATCCTGTCTGGTTATGAACGCACCTGTGCCAAACTTACCATTTCCAATGCCATTAATTATACCTGCCTCATACAATGCACCCACAAACTGCTGGTACCAGCTGCCTTCCTCAACATCACTAAATACTGTCTTTTCTCCCGACCATGTAAATCCGAAGGTGGAAACAATGAATCCGGCAAATTCCTCTCTGGTTATGACCATATTAGGGGCAAACATGTTATTCCCCACACCAGACGATATATTTCGCGCAGCAATAAATGCAACTGCATCTGCATACCATGATTTTGGAGCAACATCAGTGAAGTGCTGCAGGTTGTGACCTATTGCAAAGGTTGTAAATTCGGATGTGGTGAAGGTCACCATTCCATCCTTATAGCTGCAGTTTGGAATAACAACCAATTCTCCGTTTTGGTTAACACCATATACGACTACTGCATTGGGATTTTTATTTTCTCCCAAGGTATATGGTATGCTTACCCGGAAACTGGAATTATTCAGGTCAGTTATAACTGCGTCTCCAGCTTTAATGGAGATAGAATACATTTGTACATTTCCTTTAGCTCCAATCTTCTGTAGCGAAACCGTTAAGTTTTTACTTTCAGCGCCATTTAATATTTCAGCAACAGCAGTAGAACTGAATTCTACTTTACAGCCATCTATAATAATACTTGCAGGCTTGACACCATTTAAAAGCAAGGTCACTGAGCCTGAATCGGAATTGTGACTGGAGCCTGAGCCTGTTCCAGAGCCTGAGCCTGATCCAGAACCTGAGTTAGAGCCTGAAGAGCCACCTTGGGCTTCCCTTACATTTACACTCACAGATGCCTTCTTACAACTCTCTAAGGACAGAGTATCAAGTATGTTGCCTGGGACAACATGACCGTCCTGATTATGTATGCTTACCTCCACCTTAGGAACTGCATAAGCTGTAATTACAGTACTACCCTTCAAAAGACCTTTGACAACTCCTCCACTGCTTATTGATGCAACCTCAGGATTTGATGATACGAAAACAATATTATATTTTTCTCCAACCTCTAGAGGGTTTATCTTTGCAGTAATACTAGCAGTCTCTCCCTTTGCTAGAGACATATTCTGAGCTGAGAGCTGCACATCTGTTACCTGCTTTATTAAGTCCCTATATACTGCAGGTATTTGTTTTGTGACCTCAGCCTCCTGTCTGGTCTGTAATTTGCCATCTGACTCTATGCGCACTTCAATTTTCGCTTTACCATCATTCAAATCAGCATCTGCTATTCTGAAGCCTTCGTTAATAATAAACATATTGTGATTTGTAATATCACTAGCAATATTTACACTCTTTAATTCTTGCAGAGTATCATCAGTATTAATTTTGTTAATTATCAGCTTGGCGTTATCCAGGGGCTTATTTCCTTTATAATACACCTCGCTATAAACCCTGTAGTAGTTTTCTGCTACATGATCTACATCAAACAACCCGTATTCCAATATTTCACCATAGGGCACTGCTTTTTCAGTGCTGGCTGTAATTGTGTCATCATCTTGGCTTCTGAGTTTTGCGATAATTTTTATTTTCTTAATATCTTCAGGCACTTCCCAATTAACCGAGAATTTTTCACAAACACCTCCATATATTGGTGAACTGCCAATATCACTTCCAATTATTGTTTCTGTATTACCTTTAACTGTATAGAAATCAACCACTGGATTTAAAAATGGTATAAGTCCCTGATTGTTTACAGCAGCAGTTATTATTGTTACTTCACCCGGCAGGGGATATTCTGAACTAAAGCTTATGGAATCCTTCTCCATTTTAGGTAAATCTATAGGTGTCAGATTTAAAGTAACAAACGTTGTATTAGTTAAGTCCTCTTCACGGGGTGATGAAATGGAATCGTCAACCAGTATTTTTTCGCTTTTCTTTGCTGCCAGAACAATATGTCCGTCGGCCATTATACTAAGTCCCGGATTATCATAACTGCCTGGTCCTGCAGTAACCTGAACCTTCTGACTCCATATTCCATAATGTTCACCAGCTGATTTAATCTTCCCATCATCATCAATTACATCCAAGGCATCGTATAATACCGAAGCATATATCTGATTTTCATGATAAGTATTTTCGGGTTTTAATGCTTCCGGTGACCCAGGCTCAATGCCATCGGCAAGCCTCAAGGTATCCTCAGTCCAAACCATATAAAGTTTTCCGTCATCCCCAACCAATACTTCATAATCCGAAGGTACATTGCCACTGCTATATTCAAGGGCAACACCAGGAGTCAGGTTCTGATATCCTTCATCACCGGGCTCTGCTGATGGGTCTCCGGTTCTAAGGGTTTTTAAAAGACTATCCAGATTGTAATAGTGGATTTCTGTACCTGAAATATAGAATAAAAATATATCTCCCTTAAACTCTATAAGCCTTGGACGTTCATCTGCTCTACTCTGAATATCCTTCTCCAAATCAGAAACCATTATTGGATTTGTAAAGGTTTGGGCAGCGAAATCATATGTCTGCATATATATATCCCTGTCTGTAAGTGTATCAACTTTCCCATCCATATCCACAGAATATGCGATATAAGCTGTACCATCCTTCTGTGCAGTTGCTAAGTCCATAATCAGAGGGTCTGAAAGCACTCCGCCGGGTAAGCTTACATCCATAATTTCAGTGTTAAAGAAGCGCTGACCATACCAGTCCTTATTCCATTGAATTGCGGCTTCTGTGGTTATTGCTGCCGGATAATCGGCATCGCTGTATGGTACAAACGAATTTGTACTTACATCATAAATCACATATGCTATTGTATTATAGCTGTCAAACAAATCCTTAGCACTAAAAGCCTCATCAGCATCAGAGGTATAGTCTGTTTTTGTATAGAATATCAGAGCCTTTCCGCTTACCTCATCAAATATAATTTCCCCTTCAGCATCAGTATAATAATCCCCCTGCATTATACCGTCATCAGGATTTACTCTTCCAGTGTATTTTGTAACCTGTATAGGTTCTGAAAATACATAGCTGCTCTTATCAAACACTGCCATTTCAAGACAATTTGCCTCAAGAATATCCTCCATGGATTTTCCTTCTGTAATGTGTCTGTCCAAAGAAGAATAGATGCATATGATTTTGCTTCCCACATCTTTCAATTTTGGGTTAGAGTCCAGTGTTCCGTCATTATCAAGCAATATTGGCTCTGAGAAGGTTCCTCCATTATCATGTGAAACCGAGTAATAGAGAGCTCCACGGTTTTTAGCATTTCTTTTTACATCATCGTCTATAAATACTAGCAGCAAACTATCCTCATCGATTCTCATTAACTGAGGATCTGGGTATGGGTATACACCTTCCATTAATGTCCTTTCAACATAATTTGTCATACTGGGGCCTGGATTTGTTAGTATATCCCCTAACCATGAGCTCCTATTTTCCAGATAATCCCTTTCAATAGGTTCGAATTCCTTCTCATTTATATCATCCGTCAGCATTTTAAACGGCATATCATCAGGGTCTCCGAAAAGGTCGGTACTCCATTCAGCAAACTTTTTGCTGTACACATTAAATCCAAGGGTGGTTACATTTACTGTTGCAGTTAGGGTAACTGTTCCGCTTCCGCTCCTTGCGGTACTGAAAAACAATTTAAATAGTGCTTTTCCCTCAACTGAAACCTCTGCAATTCCAACTTCTACGCCCACCGACAAGGAAATATAGGGTTCGAGTATTATTCCCCCTTCAACAACAAATTTCCTGTCAGGAGAACCCATTTCTGCTTGGTAATAAGGGTAGCTTCCATATTTATCAGCATATACCTTTACTGGTTCAATTTCTCCAAGGGGTGTATATGGAGTAATATAAATAAACCCTGTGACACTCCCCCCCACTTCCAGTCTTACTATAAGCGGAAGTCCTATAGGCAGCATAATTCTTGTCTCAACGGTAAGCTTATCTTCAAGAGTTACCATTAACAGCAGGTGCCCGAAATAATAGGGTGACCCCAATGCAGGATCCCTGTCAGCATCATATTTTATGTTCATTTCAAGGCTAACCTTAACGCCAAGCTTATTTGTCAAGGTTGATTTAACCTTTAAATTAGAATCTTCTTTTTTGGGTGCATCTTTGTTTGCCTTTTTAATTTCTTCTTTTGCTTCTTTCCCATCTTTATCATCTTTTTTAGCTTTATCGATAGTATTTTTCAGTTCTTTCTCTTTTTCTTTAAAATCATGGCTACCACCTATACGCAGTGTATAACCCTCATCATTCACTTCATAGTTTGTAAACCGCGCAAGCCCAAAATCAAGAGCCCCCATTACTGTTTCCAATATGGGAATTGGTACTTCTTTCGGTGTTTCAAAGGAAGGAAGTATTGATGTAGCCTGTATCGGTGGTCTGAATTGGAAGCCGGTATTGTATTCCATACTCTTTTTACCATTTTGATCAACCAGCTGTACTGTCATTTTTGTACCAGCCGAAAAAGCACTCTTCAAATTTACCGATAATGTTGCTATATTTCCCTCAACGGGTACCTCTGTAGTTGATTCCAACGTGCCATTAGAGGTATAAATCCTGAATATGGCTTTCTCAACCTTAACATTGTTTTCAAGGGATGCTGTAGTTAATATAAAGTCAACATCTTTATCCTTTATCATAACCACACTTCCTGATACTGTGGTAGGATCTTCACCACCTTTTGGCTCTCCATTTATACTTATGGGCTTCATGCTGGTAAAAGTAGGCAGTATCAAATGCTTCGCAACTGAGGGATTAATACTATCCAAATAGGTAACATCATTATATTCTACACCCAGTAGATAATTACCATTTTGTTTGACATCGGCCACATCGAATTCAAAGCGCCCTTGGCTATCGGTAGAGGTTCCATATCCTATCTGTGCATCTGGATTGTTTCTATTGTAGCTTCCACCCATTCTTACAGCCGCACCAACTACAGGTACCTTGCTGTCCACCTTCTCGCCATTTGCATTCTCAACCTGTTTATATCCCTGTCTGATTGTATATTCCCGAGTAAAAATAGCCCCGCTTACTTTACCTCTATAAAGTGTCAAATCTGAAATATTCTCGTAGTAATAATAAAATAATGGATTTGGCTGATTGACTTTATATCCGAATAAATCCCCATATATAGGTATACCATATTCTACATCTAATTCGCCGTCTAGGTTGTAATCAAATTGGCGGTAAAGTTTACCTGTATTCGGGTCATATAATTCATTATAATCAAGAACCCCATTTCCATTTGTGTCCCCAGTCCTATTGGCCCACAGGGTAGTATAACCCTCCGGAGGAATAGAAACAAACTCAATATACTGACCTGATTTGATACCTTCAAGCTGTCCGTCTCCATTGGAAGATGTAGATCCATATGTCAGAGTACCCTGGATATTAGATAATTTTTGCTTGTTGGTAGGATCACGCTTAACATTCAAAAGCTGTGCTCCAAATATGGGAGAAACACTCACCGTCTCAGTTAATGTAATTGTATGTATTCCGGCGTTTAGCGTTCCGCCCTCGCTGTGTTTTGGTCCTCCGTTATAAGAAACGTAGTAGCCGGATACTATATTATCATTTTTCCCGGCTCCTGTAAGTGTTACTTTGTCTCCAACGCGTAAGTTGTACTTTATTTCTTCTCCGCCTTGAATATACGTCATTTCATCATATTCCCTATTAGGAGTGGCCTTGTTAACAACATTTACAATTTCTCCCTTGTCACCATTATTATCACCCAGACTTACATTCAACTTTGCATTTTTCTTTTCAAACACCGGTTGAATAATAAGCGTGTTGTCATTATAAATGTATTTTGAATTATTAAGTATCCATGTATGGTCTAATGTAATAATGTTTGTCTCTTTTAAATCAAAGAGTTTGTAGTTTGCATTTCTATCAGACTTCTCAAGAATTTTAACCCCCGTTAAATAGTAGCCATCTTTCACATTCTTGGTTTTAATCCTAAAAGATATGCTGTCATTGGAGGTATAAAACCCTTTAAGCTTTACATTGCTATTATCAACACTAACAATATCTATTTCACCCGGTGTAATTGGCTCTTCCATATGGTAACCACTGGAATATATTGATTTACTCAAGTCAAAGGTATGTAATGTTTCTGGTTCAGGTTTGTTTATGTTAAAATCAATTTTTCGGTAGTAAATCTCAAAATTTTTAATTTTAAAACAAGCCTTATCACTGGGATACTCCTCGTTTGATATCTCAAATTCAAACTTAAATGGTTCATCCCTTACAAGTTTATTATTTATTAGACTCTTATAGATATCCCTGCTCATAATACGCCCAGTATTTAATTCCTTACCGAAATCTTCTCTATTAATGCGTCTCACACTTACAAGGGTAGAAATAAATACTTTTTTAGAACTTTTAGTATAAAATGCACGTAAGAAAGCTTCGCTTCCATTGTATCCACCCTTATGGTATATGTCAAAAAGCCCGATTTTTGCTGGTGCTTTCTCCAAATGCTGCATATAAAAAGCTTTTTTTGTTCTAAGATAACCGTATGCTACCTCTTTGGTATCTTTTTTTTGCTCAATGCACATCCAGTCACCAGATTTGTAAGAAGAGGTATTTTTGCCATTTACGAATTCAAAACCATCATTTTTGATTATTTCTGTTGCAACTCCGGCATATACAGCATCACTTCCCTCTAAAAGCGTACTTTCACTGATTTTTAGCACACTCTCAGAAACATCGGCCTGTTTGGGAATTAATACTTGTACCACTTCATTTCCTAACAGGGTACATCCCTTATCAGGCTCAAGCTTCACATAAAAGTACTTATCAACCGGACCTGTATTTTGAGTTATAGGTATATCTAAACTTAACTGCGACTGTCCGGGTACAAATAATATTTTCTGATTTATCTCAGTGTAATCTGTACCTGCCCTGGCATTGTCACCAATGGTAGATATGGTTGCCCCTGCATAATAATTTATTCCTGAACTTCTTTTTAAAGTAATTGTCGCAACATTCCCTGCTGCTGTATAGCTGTTTTCAGAAAACCTTAATATAGGCATTTCATATGGCTCGTCATCTATAATATTTACTGTTAGTTCCTTTTGCAGTCCGATTTGACCACCCGAGGATACATCGGTAATTACAAATACAATCTGCTCCTGTGCCTCGCCAATATCATCATTGATAATATCAAGATTAAAGCTTTTTTTGCGTTCCCCATTAGAAAAGGAAAGATTGAATACTGTTCCTGGAGCCTCTTTATAAAATTCTTCTGCAGCAGCTATAGCGGTATTCAAATCACTGCTTTCCTGACTGGTTAATGGAGCAAGCTTTTCTCTGTCAGAAGTCTTACCGGTGGCCAGCTGCCGTATTTCCCTTAGGCTGGTATTCTTCGGAGCAGATGTCAATGGAGTTTCAGTAATTGCTGACGGAGTAGTTGTTTCACCACCCGAAACTTTCGAAGATTCACTTGTTTCATCCGCTGATAATGTTGTATGTGTACTTGAACCTTCTACCGACACTGCTGAAGGTGTTGTAGTTTCAGCAACTGAAAGGTCAGGAAGCACACTTTCACTACCTTCGATTTTTTTGTCAAATATAAAACCTGGAATTGAGAGTTTGTAGTCCTCTCCATAAGCAGCTGTGACGCTAATAGCCTTTATAGTCACTGTTACGTCCCCAGTTACCCCTCCTTGTCTTAAAACATCCACCACTGTCCGCCCGCTATATTCATGTGTTTCCAATGCAACTGCCGAAAAGCTAAAAGTACCGTTTGGATACTGAGCAGCAAACTCATCAGATACTCTTAGAGCTTCCTCTGAGTAATCAATAACTTCACTGGCAAATGCAGTTGATGTAATTGATAAGCAAACAGCTAAGGCTAAAATTAATGATAAAACTCTCTTAAACATTCCCTTCCCCCCTATATTGATTTCCATATAATGTATTTTTTTAGTTTAATGTGCTTATTTGCTAATCTGTGTCAGAAATTTATGTAGGCTGATAAAGAAAAAATGATAATAAAATCGGTAAATGAAAATTTCAATGACTACGGTCATTAACTATGGTCATTATACATTTTTCTTCATTAATTTGTCAATATAGGTCGAAAACGTTGTTTTATCAATTGCTCTCCAGTACTTCATTGTGTGTATTGAAAAATATATGAACTTGTTTCTTCTTTATTAGGGTAGTATACTAATCAATGGGAAACATAATCCAAAGTATGCTAATGTATCAAAAGCTACAAAGGAGAAAATGAGATAAAATGAAAATTAATAAGCGAAAAATACAGGCTGCCGAAACCAAAAGAAAACTGTATGATAATGCCAAACGCTTATTCCTTGAGCATGGCGCTGATAGTGTTAGTGTGGATTCTATTGTAAAAGCAGCAGGAGTAGCCAAAGGTTCTTTTTATGTACATTTCGAATCCAAGGACAATTTGGCTTCTATTTTGCTCACTGACTATGTTAACGATGTAGACTCCGAGTATAAAGTTTTTCTGGATAGCAAATTTAATGAAGAAACGGCATCTAATTTGCTTATTCTAATGGCCGAAAAAATAGCTGAAGTTATAGAAGATAAAATTGGTTATGATAAAATGAAAGTCCTATACAAATCACACATAACAAACACAAATTATACTTGGTATTCAATGAGTTACAACAGAAAACTTTATAAAATGTTTAGTGATATTCTGGAGAAGGGAATTGATGAGGAAGAGTTCAGAACTGACATTTCTGTTGATACACTTGCAAATCACCTTATTTTAGCCATGAGGGGTATTACCTTTGAATGGTGTATACGATACCCGGATGTTAATTTGAAGGAACAATATTTGACACACTATAAAATTCTGCTCAATGGAATAATTAAGCAATAACACTAAATCTGATTTTCCAACCGATGACAGCCTTATTAGCTGAGTTAAATTATATAATTAATAAAACTCAGCTCAGCCAATACCAAAATTATCCCATGTAAATATAAATAGCAGTCTAGCACTTTTTCAGTTTCATTACTGCAATCTCCAGCTGCCCAAAAGCCCGTTCGAGTATCTTTCTGGGACAGGCAATATTAATCCTCTGAAAACCACTCCCTTCCTCACCGAACATGAGCCCGTTATCAAGCCATATCTTTGCCTCATTTATTATGAGGTCTTCAAGGCCACTGTCCAATAAACCCAGAGCACTGAAATCCAGCCATACAAGGTACGTTCCCTGAGGTTCAACAAGCTTTATCTGAGGAAGCTGCTCCTTTAAAAAGCTTCTCACAAAATTCAGATTACCGGATAAATATGTCTTTAGCTGCGAAAGCCATTCATCTCCGTATTCGTAAGCCGCACGGCAAGCAACCAATCCCATGGTGTTCAGTTGACTGTAACCACTTTTAACAATTTCCTCTTTAAACCTGTATTTCATATTTTTATCCTGAATAAAGATATTGGAAACCTGAAGACCAGCCAGATTAAAGGTCTTGCTTGGTGCTGTACAGGTTATTGTCATAGCACCGAACTCAGGCTTAAGGTTGGCAAATACAAGGTGCCTATACCCTTCATAAATGAAATCAGCGTGAATTTCATCAGCTATAACTATAACATTATGCTTTAAGCAGATATCTCCAAGCCTTAAGAGTTCCTCCCTGGTCCATACCCTTCCAACAGGGTTGTGAGGATTACAAAGTACGAAAAGCTTCACATTATTAGAAATGATTTTAGCCTCAAAGTCCTCAAAATCCATTTTATAGACTCCATCGCAATAAATCAGAGGGTTGTTTACAAGAATTCTCCGGTTGGCCAATATTGTTTCTGAAAATGGATAATAAACAGGCTGCTGAATCATGACACCATCTCCTTTTTCAGAAAAGGCTCTGATAGCCATAGCTATTGCAAAAACAATTCCGGGAGTTTTAACCAGCCAGTCAGGTCGGATATTCCATCCGAAATGATTGGAATACCAATTATATAATGTAGTAAAGTAATCTTCTTTGACTTCTGAATATCCGAATATCCCGTGCTCACTAACTTTTACCAGTGCTTCGGTGACCTCCGGCAAGGTTTTGAAATCCATATCGGCTACCCACAAAGGTATGGCATCTTCAGGCTTTCCCCTTTGCTGTGCAAAGTCATATTTTATGGAATTTGTATTCCTTCGATCAATTATTTCATCAAAATTATATATCATATGGCTTCTCCTTCTATAATAATATCGTTAACCCTGAAAACATTTTATACAAACTTCTATTTATATTTCCATATTTAATTATTTATATTAATTACTCATAATATTACTCTCTCAGGCATTCAAAGTCAATATCATACTAAACATATATAATTAATATATTTTTTACTATTTTTTGTTGACACTATAAATTATTTGTTATATAATGAATTCATAGTAATTATATATGAAATATATGATTACTATTCAATCTAATTTGCATAAAATTAAAATAAAGATAAATAATTTATAAAAAAGGAGAGTATCCATATGTCAAAAATTTATAAGAGCCTAACTGATTTAATTGGTAAAACACCATTGTTAGAATTAACTAATTATGAAAGAAAACACGACCTAAAAGCAAAAGTAGTTGCAAAGCTTGAATATTTCAACCCCGCTGGAAGCGTTAAAGACAGAATAGCAAAGGCTATGATCGATGATGCAGAGAGCAAAGGAATATTAAAGCCTGGATCTGTAATAATTGAACCTACAAGTGGTAACACTGGAATCGGATTAGCTTCAGTGGCTGCTGCAAGAGGTTATAGAATAATTCTTACAATGCCTGAAACAATGAGTATTGAACGTAGAAATCTATTAAAGGCTTACGGTGCCGAGCTTGTACTTACAGAAGGTGCAAAAGGAATGAAAGGTGCTATAGCAAAGGCCGAAGAGCTTGCCAAGGAAACTCCGAACAGCTTTATACCAGGACAATTTGTAAATCCAGCAAACCCTGCAGTTCATAAAGCTACAACAGGACCTGAAATATGGGAGGATACAGACGGAAAAGTGGATATCTTTGTTTCAGGGATCGGAACAGGCGGAACTATCAGCGGTACCGGAGAATATTTGAAATCAAAGAACCCTGATGTAAAAATTGTTGCTGTTGAACCAGCCAGCTCACCGGTTCTGTCCAAAGGAACTCCTGGCCCTCACAAAATCCAGGGAATCGGAGCAGGTTTTGTTCCAGATACACTCAATACTAAGATTTATGATGAGATTATAACTGTTGAAAATGATGATGCCTTTGCTTCAGGCAGAGAAATATCAAAAGTCGAAGGACTGTTGATCGGTATTTCATCAGGTGCAGCACTCTGGGCGGCGACCGAGGTGGCAAAGCGTCCTGAAAATGCTGGTAAGACTATCGTGGTATTACTTCCTGATACAGGTGAAAGATACCTCTCTACCCCACTATTTTCAGAGTAACAGTTAGCTATCTACGGAATGTGTACCTCATAAGTAATTAATGTTAAAACTTTTCTCCAAAATAAAATAAAAACAGGCAGAAGCATGCATTATGTCTTGCTCCTGCCTGTTTTTATTGCTAAAATATAACAAAAGCTTCTAGCCATAGCAAATTTTATCATAAGGGAGTGCAAGTTTTGAATATATTGATAACTGCCGGCGGCACCACTGAAAAAATAGACAATGTCAGGACTATAACCAACAATTCCACAGGTAAGCTCGGTGCCGCAATAGCAGATGCTTTAGCCGGCCGGGCTTGTTTTCCGATAGATAAAATATATTATGTCTGCGGTCTGAATTCAGTAACCCCCCAATCGGATAAGGCTCATATAATCAGGGTAAGCAGTGTAAATGACCTTATGCGTGTGCTAAAAAATTTATTGACAACTGAAAAAATTGACGCAGTAATACATTCAATGGCCGTAAGTGACTATACTGTTGATTTCCTGACAACCAAAAGCATGCTAGCTTCATCAATATCAGGCATTGTATCTAAACAGCAAGTCGGAAATACAGATCAGAAGGTTCTATCTGAACAAATTCTCGAAAGTGCCTTTTCTAATATTGATACATTGATTTCCGATAGTAAGGTTAGCTCGGATATAGATGATATGGTAATAGTTATGAAAAAGACCCCAAAGGTAATCGGTCTGATAAAGGAGCTTCAGCCTACAACGCTTCTGATAGGGTTTAAGCTTTTAAGTAATGTTTCTCATGAAGCTCTAATAGATACCGCATATAATCTCTTAATAAAAAACAAATGTGACCTGGTGCTGGCAAACGATCTTACAGAAATAACAGGAGACAAGCATATTGGTTATCTGGTAGCAGCAGATAAATCCTATGATACCTTCGAAACAAAAGCCGGAATTGCAGAAGGTATTGTAACACGCTTGAATATGCTTCTTACCAAAACAGTTTCGGAAGAAAGGAATTAGCAATGAAAAATATTATTTTAGGTGTTACAGGCAGTATTGCCGCATATAAGGCTGCTGACCTTGCCAATATTCTTACCAAGAAAGGCTATAATGTTGAGGTCATAATGACCCGGAGTTCCAAGGAATTCATAACTCCCCTAACCTTTCAATCATTAACTAAAAACAAGGTATATTATGATATGTTTGAGGAGATAACCCCAAAGGAGATAAAGCATATATCCCTTGCCCAAAAAGCAGACCTGTGTCTGATTGCTCCGGCATCGGCAAATATTATCGGCAAGCTGGCCAACGGTATTGCTGATGATATGCTTTCAACAGTAGTAATGGCTATGAATAATGTACCTGTATATATATGTCCCGCAATGAATACCAACATGTATATAAATCCTATTGTACAAAAAAATATCAGGTGTCTTTCAGAATCCGGATATAATTTTATAGAACCTAAAGAAGATATGCTTGCCTGTGGAGTTGTTGGTAAGGGTGCAATGGCTGATGTTAATACTATCGTCGCGGCAGTAGAAGCCCACCAATGGAGGCTGTAATGGGAAGAATAGATATCTCTCAAATACAGGGCATACGTATCGGACATGCCCAGAACCTTGAAGCCGCAACGGGCTGTACCGTTATTTTATGCCCCGAAGGTGCTGTCTGCGGCGTCGATGTCCGCGGTGGTTCACCCGGCACAAGGGATACCGATGCACTAAACCCAATAAACAATAGAAAATGTGTTCACGGAATACTACTTGCGGGCGGAAGCTCTTTTGGGCTTGACGCCGCAGGAGGAGTTATGCAGTTCCTCGAAGAGAGAGGAATGGGCAGAGATGTGGGTAAGACTATCGTACCGAATGTGTGCGCTGCCATTCTCTTCGACCTGAAATGCGGTGATTACAGGGTGCGTCCAGATAAGGAAATGGGTTACGCTGCCTGTGTAAACGCCTTTGAGCAGCAGGACTTCATAAGCGGCAGCGTAGGAGCGGGTACCGGTGCACTGATAGGCAAAGTCAAAGGGAGTAAATATGCAATGAAGGGCGGCGTCGGCAGTGCTGCATTTAAAGTCGGAGATTTGATGGTAGGTGCCGTTATAGCAGTAAACTGTGTGGGGGATGTATATGATTCCTCAGTTGGTAAAATAATTGCCGGAGTACTGTCAGAGGATAAAATAAGCCTTGGTTCCTCAGAAGATTCAATTCTGAAGGCCTATGACAACCATAGGGATTTCTTCAGCGAAAATACAGTTATAGGCTGTGTAATCACAAATGCCCGTCTCTCAAAGCCTCAGGCTGCCAAGTTGGCTGCCATAGGACAGAATGGAATAGCACGAACTGTAAGACCGGCCCACTCAATATTTGATGGGGATACAATATTCACTCTGTGTACCGGGGAGGTGGACGCAACCTTTGATTCAGCAGCCATTCTTGCCGCACGAGCAGTAGAAGCTGCCATAATTGATGCGGTAGTTAATGCGGAATCCCTTCACAGCTTCGTTTCCTATAAGCAGTTAGTTACTCATCAGGTCAGATAGAGCTGTTTAGTAGTTATATTTTGTGGTATAATGATAATTACTATAGATTTAGTAGGAATTAATTCCCTACACACTGTGACAAGTTGCATAACCATATATCCAAAATTAACCTGAGGGGTTTGACACTTATATGAAACAATTAATAAATAAACTTTATGAAACTCAGCAATTATCCAGAGACGAGTTTATAACTATTTTAAATAATTTTGATGCCGATACAAGCGAATACCTATTTGAAAAGGCAAGGGAAGTATCCCAGAAAAACTTCGGAACCTCTATTTATACAAGAGGTTTGATCGAGTTTACAAATTACTGTAAAAACAATTGTTATTATTGTGGAATAGGGGCCGGCAACACAAACGCTGACCGTTACAGGCTCAGTATGGAAGACATCCTCTCCTGCTGCAAAACAGGTTATGAACTAGGCTTCCGGACTTTTGTACTTCAGGGTGGCGAGGACAATCACTATTCAGATGACGATATCACCGAGATAGTTAGAAATATAAAGCAAGGATATCCCGATTGCGCTATAACCCTTTCGGTAGGAGAAAAAAGCTATGACTCCTACAAAAAGTTTTTTGAAGCCGGAGCAGACCGCTATTTACTCAGGCATGAAACAGCCAACGACGAGCATTATAAAAAGCTTCACCCTCAAAGTCTCTCTTTGGCTAACAGAAAGCAATGTCTATATAATCTAAAGGAAATTGGTTTTCAGGTTGGAACCGGCTTTATGGTAGGTTCTCCTTACCAAACAACAGAAAACCTCGCTGAAGATCTCCTTTTTATAAAGGAATTCAACCCGCACATGGTTGGTATTGGTCCGTTTATTCCCCATAGCGAAACAAGGTTTGCAAAGGAGTCTCCCGGAAGTCTTGAGCTGACTTTGGTGCTGATAGGAATCATTCGACTAATGCTTCCCAAGGCACTTATTCCCGCAACCACAGCACTGGGTACAATTAATTCTCAAGGCCGTGAGAAGGGTATTCTGGCCGGAGCAAATGTCGTTATGCCAAACCTGTCGCCTGTGGCCGTGAGGAAGAAATATTCCTTATACGACAACAAAATATGTACCGGAGAAGAGGCAGCAGAATGCAGATTCTGCCTTTCCAACAGAATGGAGAAAATTGGCTACAAGCTGGTGGTTGACAGAGGCGATTACAAGTAGATATTTTTCTCATAAATGTTTTCTCATAATATTTTACTCGTAAACAATTTTCTCATAAGTATTAAGTAAATAACTAAGGGTCATCGGAAACTAAATCCGATGACCCTTAGTTATCAGCCACCTGCCCAGGTACGCTTGCTCTTTCTATGCTGAAGAATTATTATCAGCTACTACACTAGCCCTTCTATGCTAAAGAATTACTTTCAGTTACTACAGTTAGCCTTTCTGCCTGATCCAAACCAGCATTTCTCCCGGGTTTCTATTTCCCCATACACAGTAGGGCACAGCCTTTATTGTTGTAGGGTTTTCCTTTATTTGTGCAGTTCTGTACAAATTCTCATCCCAACCGTAAGTTTCGGTTCTATAAGCGTTACCTGTTATAACAACTACACCCCCGGCTGTTTCTGAATCAAACTCGGCAGTTAATTTACTGTCAACAGGGATGGATATCGCTGAAAGATTTTCACTGTTATCTGTTTCTTCCAGGCAATAAACCAAGGGACCCCTCTGAATGGCCAGTCTACCTGCATTCGCACGTACCAGAGGATTGGATTGCATAAGCTTTATTTGCATATCTAAATTCAGTTCCACACTGTCTCCTTGCTTCCAGGTTCTTTGAATAATTGTATATCCGTCTTTTATGTCGGGAGTAATACTGGCCCCGTTAACTGAAATACTATAGCTGTCACACCAGTCGGGTATTCTTAAGGCAATGCCAAACTCATTCTCTGTTTCAGGATTAACTTCCAATAAAACTTTTCCGTCCCAGGGGTAATTTGTAGTCTGCTTTAATATAGTCTGTGTTCCTACTATGTCAGTCTTTGCCTCTCCTCCTATATACAGGTGTGTATACAGGGTATTTTCATGTGTTGTGTAAATATATTGTCCAAGAGAACTCAGCAATCGTGCAACATTAGGAGGACAGCAGGCACAGCCGAACCATTTTTGTCTTACATCTTTTACATGCTTTTTAACGGGGCTCTTTTCAGAGGCCTCAGGCCATACCTCCAATGGATTTACATAATAGAAGCTTTTTCCGTCCATGGACATTCCGGCAAGAACATTATTGTATAAAGCTCTTTCCATTACATCAGCATAGCTGCTTTTAGGCTCTGCCTTCAACATTCTGTTGGCAAAGAAAATCAGTCCTATGGAAGCACAGGTTTCAGTATACATGGTGTCATTGGGCAGGTCGTAGTCGAAGGAAAAGGCTTCTCCTTCCGAAGTTGAACCGATACCTCCGGTGATATACATTCTTTTTTGCACAATATTCTTCCAGAGCCTTCTGCAGGCTTCCATAAGCTCAGCGTCCTGTGTGAATGCTGCCAAATCAGCCATTCCTGTAAGCATGTAAACCGCTCTTACCGAATGTCCCTCTGCAGTTTCCTGTTCCCTTACAGGTAAATGGCTCTGATTATATTCCTTACTCACCATGACATCACCGGGAAAATGCTTTTTGTAATCCGGTCTTGCGTTTTCCACCTCGAAATAGTTAGGTTCTCTGCCTCTTTCGTCTATAAAGTATTTACTTAGCTTGAGGTATTTTTCCTCTCCTGTAGCCTCATAAAGCTTGACCAAAGCCAATTCAATCTCCTGATGCCCATCATAGCCCCTGAGTTTACCCGGTTCTGTTCCAAATACAGAATCGATATTGTCAGCAAACCGGCACATCACTTCAAGCAATTTTCTTTTTCCGGTAGCTCTGTAATACGCTACAGCAGCCTCAATCATATGCCCAGCGGTATAAAGCTCATGGCACTCGGTGAGATTGGTCCAGCGTCTTCCGGGTTCCTTTATTGTAAAGTAGGTATTAAGATATCCATCTGCCTGCTGCGCCTTTTCAATGAGCTCAATGGCTTCATCCGCAAGCTCTTCAAGGTTTTTGTCAGGATGTGTTTCCAGTCTGTAAGCTACAGCTTCAAGCCATTTAGCCAAATCAGTATCCTGGAACACGAAACCATAGAACTCTCCCTGTTCCAAGCCTGCAGCAATTCTAAAATTCTTTATGGCATGACTTGGCTCGGCGTCTTCAACCCTGTCGTTAATTGCATCCCATTGATATGGGATAACGACCTCATGTACCAGCTTGATATACTTACTCCAGAAATTGTCGCTAATTTTAACATTTTTCAATGGCAATATATTACCCCTGGTTATATTTTGCATAAGCCCCTCCTGTTTATATTATTTATCCTGATTAATTATTAAGTGATTAATATAATGATTAATTTGTATGCATGTGCGTACAAGTAAATAATAACGTTTTTTCAACTTTTCTGCAATAGTTAAAGCATATTATTTATCGAGAAATAGACTGATTCACATATTTACTAATTTATTTATAATAATACTAATCTATCGTAAGATGTAATAGTACAAAAAAAGTACGAGCAACCTTATGTTCTCGCACTTTAATTATCTCCTTTTTATTCTCATTTCATTAAATCAATTTGATAATTCGATTCTATGATGATATCGATTTTATGATATCGATTTTATGATTCACTGTTATTTTATCTGACAACTCTTGCCCCAAGGCCCTTCATTACCCCCTCAACTTCCTTCAGGCTTGCCATGGAGGTATCGCCTGGAGTAGTCATGGCCAAAGCCCCGTGAGCAACCCCGTAATTGACTGCCTTCTGTGCATCATCAGTGGTCATTAACCCGTAAACCAGTCCCGAGGCAAAGCTGTCTCCACCACCCACTCTGTCATATATTTCAAGTCCGGGGAACTCTATTGACCTGTAAATATTGCCCTCAGCCCAGCAAATAGCGCCCCAGTCATTCACAGTAGCAGTTTTAACTCCTCTGAGCGTTGTCGCTACGACCTTCATGTTATGATACTCTTTAACTACCTTGTCTATCATTTTCTTGTAGCCCTCAATATCCAGCTCCTTCAGGTTCGAGTCATTTCCTTCTACCTCAAAACCGAGACACGCTGTAAAATCTTCTTCATTCCCTATCATTACGTCAATGTATTTTGCTATTTCCTTATTAACTTCCTGAGCCTTCTTGATTCCGCCAATATAGTTCCATAAGGAAGGTCTGTAATTAAGGTCATAGGAAACAATGGTATTATATTTTTTTGCTGCCTTAACAGCTTCGATTACAACCTGGGGAGTTGTTTCCGACAAAGCTGCAAAAATTCCTCCTGTGTGGAACCATCTTGCACCCAGCTCTCCGAATATATATTCCCAGTCCACGTCTCCTGCCTTAAGTTGGGATGCAGCCGTATTTGCTCTGTCTGAAACACCGAGAGCGGCTCTTATTCCGAAGCCTTTTTCGGTGAAATTCAAGCCATTTCTTACAGTCCTGCCTATTCCGTCAAAAGGAAACCATTTTATGAGGGAGGTATCAACGCCGCCCTGGAAAATCAAATCTTCTATCAGTCTTCCTATGTCATTTTCTGCAAAGGCTGTAACAACTCCGCAATTCATTCCGAAACACTTTCGAAGTCCTCTGGAAACATTGTATTCTCCTCCGCCCTCCCAGGCTTTGAACTCCCTGGTATTTCTAATTCTGCCGTCTCCGGGATCCAGTCTGAGCATTACCTCTCCTAAAGATATGCAATCATATTTATAACTTCCTTTTGCTTTTAAATTAAGAATAGACATAAAGGTCCTCCTTGAATTTTATATATAATACCTTTAACTTAGTTTTTGACTATATTTTAACTTTAAATTCCAAAGTATAATTTATTTAGTTCTGGCTTCCTTAACCTTTTGAACAAATTGTTTACCTATTGTAACTATGGACTCATAGTCACCTTTCTTTGCTCCGGCAGTGAGGTTTCCGCCAACACCAACCGCAACACTTCCAGCTTTAATCCATTCTCCTACATTATCAAGATTTACTCCCCCTGTAGGCATAAGCTTAATGTATGGTAACGGGCCCTTGAATGCTTTGATGATAGCCGGTCCGAACAGTTCTCCCGGAAATACCTTTATAATGTCGGCACCTGCTTCCAACCCTTCAACAGCCTCTTTTACAGTCATAGCCCCCGGCATGCATGCAACCTGATATCTGTTGCACAACTTAACAACTTCTGTATTCAGACATGGACTTACAACAAACTGCGCACCTGCAAGTATTGCAGCTCTCGCTGTTTCAGGATCGAGAATGGTTCCGGCTCCAATCAGGATCTTTCCGTCCTTGTTTGCTTGGGCAAGTTGTTTAATTACGTCCAGTGCTCCATTAACAGTAAAAGTGATTTCGATAGCGTTTATTCCCGCCTCTACACAGGAGTCTGCTATTTTCATGGCCTGCTCGGCACTTTCGGCTCTAACGACTGCAACAACACCGCAGTCACATATCTTTTGCAAAACATCATTCTTATTCATATATTTAGTCTCCTTTTCCCTCATAGACTTTATTAATTATATTAAATAAAAAGTTATTGATAAACCATTTCTTATATATTAATATACTAGTATACAAGTTGGATGTCAACGATTGAAATTTATGTAATAATCCGAGCACATATGTTAAAATATTAATTGCTTAGAAATAAATAAGATTCAGGAGTATTTATGAGCCGTTTTGAAAGAAATGTCCTTCCCTTAAAGGAAGTTATTTATATGGAAGTGAAAAATAAGATATTAAATCTTGAGTACACACCCGGTCAAATGATAAGTGAGACTGAAATCTCTGAAATGTTAAAAGTCAGCAGAACACCTGTCAGAGAAGTTTTTATTAGACTCTCCTATGAAAAGCTTATTGACATCTATCCACAGAAAGGAACTTTTGTATCTTTAATAGACCTGCCCTTTGTTGAAGAGAGTGTTTACATGCGTAATTTACTTGAAAGTCAGATTGTCAGAGATTTATTTGAAGCCGGCAGCAAACTTCCACCCGAAATAAAGAAAAACCTCCGTCAACAGAAGGAGTTAGTTGATGAGTCTGGTACTGTTGAGGAGTTTCTTGACCTTGATAATGAATTCCATAAGCTGATATTTAGGGCAGACCATCATGATACCATATGGGATATAATCAGTACAACCAGAATCCATTACAACAGGTATAGAGTTTTAACCATGTATGAGCCTGAAATGCTCCGTAAAGTGTACAATGAGCATTGCGAAATAGTGGAGCTCATTGAAAGCTGTAACCCTAAGTGCTTTACTATTTTAAAACAACATCATTATTCCGGTCTAGATCATCCAAAGGTTCTAAAGGAGAAATATCCTGACTACTTTTTGTAGAACCAATTTTTGATGATTTTTCAGAAGCTGTCTTTTCAGACCTTCCCACACTGGTAATTATACGGGTTACCTCAAATCTCTCAAGCCAGCCTTTTTTGAACTTCAGAGATATGTAACCCATTATACTTGTGCCCAATGCCCCCAGAGCATCAACTATAAGGTCTTTCATTGTATCCTGTAATGCATTTCTTCCGACTCTGGGACTTCCATCCTGATAGGCAAACTTCTGCATATTCAACCCCAGAAGGCCGTCGAAGGAAAATTCATATACCTCCCAAAGTGCTCCGATGGCCAGCGCAAAGGAGAACGCGAAAATGGCAACAAACAGGGGACTTAAGTTAATCTGTACTTTATCGGAATCGTTTAAAAGTCTCACTACAGAAAAACCAAGGGCTCCTATCATTGCACCGCTGAAGGTGTGTAAAACCGTATCCCAATGAGGTATGTGATAGTAGAAGCTCCTTACCTCTCCCAGGTATATTGCCGCATACAAGAAGATTACAAATACTATATGCATAAAGCTTGGAACGTTAATTTTAAGCTTTCTCTCCAGCATGGAAGGAAGAAACATAATAACAATACCCAGTATACACTGAATAAGCATAAGAACGTAATCACTTTTTAGCTTTTGAAATTGGTTTTGCTGATTAACACCTGAAGGCGATAAAATAACATTTATAAGTGAAAAAATAGTTGATGCTACAAGAGTAGCGAACACAAACCAAAAAGTTATGTTTTCCCAGTTAGCTTTCTTAAGTCTCATTTTTATCTTCATATTAATCCCTCATTCCGCACAGAGCGCGTATACAAATAGTACGTTCCTAATATGATACGATGTCACCCATATATATTACTATACATACCATTCCTATAGTAAATGGGAATTCGTTAAGGTTGGTAAAGACTTTGGCCTCATCAACGCTCGCTGCCTCTATTTCCCGTAGTAAAGCTCTGTAAGCTCCTCGGCCACTTTTTCAAGAACTCCTTTGTCCTGCGCCAACTGAAGAACAGTATATCTCGGTCTTATTTCCTTTGCATGAATTACGCTGTTTCGGAAGACCTCCTTTTCTATTCCCAAAGTTTTGGGATCACAAATGCTTCCTGCATTCTTCAGCTGTTCAATAACGTACTCAGGTGTGGGCAGTTCAAAGTCCAAAGGTACTAACACATTAATCCTCTTATAAATGCTGCTGATTATAACCGTTCCAACTCCCACAGAATTACCGTGTAAAGGGTGTTCAACTCCTCTGGCCAGGGCATCAATTTCCCAGTAATGAGAGAGGTGATGCTCAGAACCCGAAGCTGGTCTTGAGTTGCCCACCATGCCCATTACTACTCCAGACAGAATCAGTGCCTCCATAAGGTATCCAATGGCTTCAGGCTCCCTTGAATCGATTGCTTTTGCATTATCAATACATTTCTTTATTGCAAGCTCAACCATCTCAACACAAGCCTGGCAGTAGTATTCGTTATTTATTTTTCTGGAAAGTCTCCAATCAGTCAAGGCTGTCAACTTTCCAAGTATATCACCAAAGCCGGCGCAAATCATATCTTTAGGGGCGGCTGTCAGAACCTCCATCTCTGCAAGAATGGCGTAGGGATAAACAGCCTCAAAGGTTTTCTTAAAACCACTAATTATTAAAGGGGATACAGTCGATGCATATCCATCCATGGAAGGTGCAGTTCCCACGATTATATAAGGTATCCCCAGCTTAAAGCTTATCATTCTGGAAATATCATTTATGGACCCTGAACCAACTGCCACAATCATCCCGACTTCACTGTCAATTTCAACAAGTAGTCTTCCCAAAGCTTCTTCGTTAGGAACCAGGTGACCTCTTGAGTCAAATACATGAGAGGCTGTCCTAAAACCTTTTTCTTCAAGGTACCCGAGTACCTTTTTACCATATATTATATAAGTATTATTATCGGCAATGATGAATATCTTCTTTTGCTTGAACTCACTTAGTATAGCTGGTAGCTCTTTATATATCTCATTTCCTATGGATATTTTTTTTATGTCCACGCTGTGTTTTCTTCCGCAACTGCAATCATAGGAATAGCCTGCCAGTTCATCAATACTTAAATCCGTTAGCTTTCTCAATCATATCCCTCCAATTGTTCGTTTATGTGAATTTATTATAACATAATCAACAAATAAATAACTAAACTAAAATATTCTCAATATAGCACCAAAAAAGACACAACGCGGATATTTACCAAACTCCGCATTGTGCCTCCATATATGTCTGCAAACTTCTACTTACTAATCAGCATTTGCTTTGGACTTTGTATATACATCAAAAGCAACAGCTGCAAGAAGAACCAAACCTTTAATAGCCTGCTGCCAGTCTACTCCTACACCCATTATAGACATACCATTGTTCAGTACACCCATTACAAGTGCACCGATGATGGCACCTATTACTGTACCGATACCGCCTGAAGCTGAAGCACCGCCTATAAAGCAGGCCGCAATGGCATCAAGTTCGAAATTTGTACCAGCTTTGGGAGTAGCCGCATTCAAACGTCCTGCAACAACCAATCCCGCTAAAGCAGCCAGCATACCCATATTAACATATACCCAGAACATAACTCTCTTGGTTTTTATACCTGATAGTTTAGCAGCCTTTTCATTTCCACCCAACGCATAAACATGACGTCCGGCAATAGTTTTCTGAGTAATGAAAGTGTAAATAGCTATTAGAGCCACTATTAATATCAAAACTATCGGAATTCCCTTATAAGCTGCAAGACTGATAGTTAAAAGATTTATAGCTACGACTATTACTGCTATTTTAGCTACTGTTAACGGCATAGGAAGTGTTTCAAAATTGTACTTTTTCATATTCTGAATATTTTTGTACTCGATGATAATATATATCAGAGACAAAACAACTCCGGTAATTACCGCTATCATGTTTAAGCCACTTACAACAAAGGCATCTGTGAGTAAAAATCCGTTAGACATAGCCTGGAAAGACTCTTGATACGGAGAAATTGTTTGACCCTGGAGCAATACCATTGTCAAGCCTCTGAACACCAACATACCTGCAAGAGTTACTATAAATGCGGGTATTCTGATATATGCTATCCAGAAACCCTGCCATGCTCCAACTAATGCGCCTATTACGAGACACAATATAACAGCCGGAAGAACAGGCATTTTCATCTGAACCATAAAAATTGCTGATATGGCACCAATAAAGGCTGCGACAGAACCTACAGATAAATCCACATTTCCTGTCAATATAACCAGAAGCATACCTATACCAAGAATAAGAACATAACTGTTTTGAAGAATAAGGTTTGTGATATTTAGCGGCTTAAACAGTATTCCTCCGGTAAGTATCTGAAAGAATACCATTATTACTACCAGAGCTAAAGCCATAGCATACTGGCGTATGTTATTTTTTATAAAGGATTTGATATTATTCATTTATAACCTCCATGTAACGCATGCAATACGTTACTTAACATTTAGTATTGATGGAAAAGCACTCACGCTGACCCCTTACTGTGACTCATTATGCATTTCATTATACTTTCCTGAGTAGCCTCTGAACGTGATAATTCACCTGCAATTTCACCTTCATTTACAACGTAAATTCTATCGCATAAACCTAATAGTTCCGGCATTTCAGATGAGATTACAATAATAGATTTCCCGCTATCTGCCAACTGATTTATTATTGTATATATCTCATATTTCGCTCCAACATCTATACCTCGCGTTGGTTCATCAAGTATAAGGACATCAGGGTCGGTAAATATCCATTTGCTTAATACTACCTTCTGTTGATTTCCACCGCTTAAATTTCCGGTTTTTTGCATAATACTTGAAGATTTGATGTTAAACTTTTTACGATAATCTTCTGCAACAAGATTTTCTTCCTGCTCTCCGACCACGGAATTTTTACTTATCTTCTTAAGATTGGCCATTGAGATATTATTTTTTATATTATCTATAAGAACAAGACCATAATTCTTTCTGTCTTCAGTTACATAAGCTATACCTGATTCTATCGCTTTACTTACACTTGATAATTCAACTGGTTTGCCTTTTAGCTCTATTGTTCCGGTAATTTTGGTTCCGTAGCTCTTACCAAAAATACTCATTGCCAGTTCGGTACGCCCTGCACCCATCAGTCCAGCAAGCCCTACTATCTCACCGCTTCTCAATTTAAGATTTACATTGTTTATTACCTTTCTATCATGCAACGGATGCGTTACATTCCAGTCCTTAACCTCCATTATGGTATCACCGATTTTCGGCTCACGGTGCGGAAAACGATGGGACATGTCTCTGCCTACCATACCCTTAATGATTCTATCCTCGCTAATTTCATCCTTACCCTTTTCAAGGGTTTCGATTGTTTTACCGTCTCTTATAACGGTTATGCGGTCTGAAACCTTTTCGACCTCATTAAGTTTATGAGATATCAAAATAGAGGTAATACCCTTTTTCCTTAGATCCATAAGCAAATTCAAAAGCTTATTGCTTTCTTCATCATTTAATGCAGCAGTTGGTTCATCAAGAATCAATAGCTTAACATCCTTGGCTAATGCTCTGGCAATTTCCACAAGCTGCTGTTTGCCGACACCTATATTTGTAATTAATGTATTAGGATTTTCATGTAATCCTACAAGTTCCAACAAATCTTTTGTCTTTGTGGTTGTTTCATTCCAATCAATTACACCGGTCTTTGCCTGTTCATTTCCTAAAAATACATTTTCAGCTATAGATAAATAGGGAATTAAGGCAAGCTCCTGATGTATTATGACAATACCAAGTTTTTCGCTGTCCTTTATCTCCTTAAAGTGACATACATTTGAATCAAACATTATGTCTCCTGTATATGTTCCATATGGATATATACCGCTTAAAACATTCATCAAGGTCGATTTTCCGGCTCCGTTTTCGCCTACCAAAGCATGTATTTCCCCGCTTCTCACTGTCAGGTTAACATTATCAAGTGCTTTGATGCTAGAAAACGTCTTGGTAATGTTTTTCATTTCCAGTAATAGTTTAGACATTTTTCCAGCTCCCTATCTAAAAATATTTTTTATTTAATTGCTACCTATTACAGAGAGTGCCATTCTGCCAACTGAGATCTTATCAAGGTCAGCTATGCAAAATGGCAACTCTGCAATTTATTTATGAACTAATTTCAAAGGGATGCTGTTACTGTAAATCAGCTTCTTTGTAGTATCCACTGTCAATCAATGTCTCTTTGTAGTTTGACTTGTCAACAGGAACAGGTTCACAAAGGTAAGATGGAACTACTTTCTTTCCGTTATCATATGTCTTTGTGTCATTAATTTCAGGTTCAGAACCACTGAATACAGCGTCTACCATCTTAACGCACTTTTCAGCAAGGGTTCTTGTATCCTTGAAGATTGTTGAATACTGTTCGCCTGCAATGATTGACTTAACTGATGCAACTTCTGCATCCTGACCGGTTACAATAGGCATT
This sequence comes from Bacillota bacterium, assembly GCA_023393115.1. Lineage (GTDB taxonomy): Bacteria > Bacillota > Clostridia > Acetivibrionales > DSM-1351 > Ruminiclostridium. The sequence continues at coordinate 30,182 of JAEWMS010000086.1, read as the reverse complement.
GGCTTGTCGCCTTTACCATAACCAACACTCTTAAGTGAGGATAGAATACCTATTGAGATACCATCATATGGTGACAAAACTCCATCAACTCTTTCAGTTGTATAGTTTGCACTTAATATGTTGTCCATACGAGCCTGAGCTGTTGCAGCATCCCAGCGGAGTGTTGAAACCTTATCCATACCCATCTGACCGCTCTTAACAACTAAAACACCCTTGTCGATAAGTGGCTGAAGTACCGACATTGCACCGTCATAGAAGAAGAAAGCATTGTTGTCATCAGGAGAGCCACCGAATAATTCAATATTGAATGGGCCTGGCTTTGTATCGGCACCCAAGCCTTTTACCAGTGAAGTCGCCTGTTGAACACCAACCTTGTAATTGTCAAAAGTTGCATAGTAGCTTACATTTTCGGAATTTCTGATCAGACGGTCATAAGCTATAACCTTCACATCAGCGTCAGCTGCCTTTTTAAGTACATCTGTTAGTGCCGAACCATCGATAGAAGCTACAACTAATACCTTTGCCCCTTTTGAAATCATGTTTTCAATCTGAGCAACCTGGTTATCGATGTTATCTTCACCATACTGCAAATCAACTGTGTAACCTTTTGCTTCAAGCTGTTTCTTCATGTTGTCGCCGTCCTGAATCCATCTTTGTGAGGATTTTGTAGGCATTGCAACACCAACGAGTTTGCTTGTATCTTTTGTTCCACAAGCAGTAAGGCCTAAAGCCACCGAAAGAGTCATTACCATTGAAAGAGTACCTGCTATAATCTTTCTCAATTTCATTTAAACACTCTCCTTTTCCCACAATGCATTTTCTTTTATGTTCGTTTGCTTTCGTTTTGCATTTTCATGTTAACATCCCTATGTATAGATGTCAATAATTTTGTGCAAATTTAATAAATTAAATATTTTATATTATTCTGTTTTGTGCATTATTACCCATACATCTCTCACTTCTGGCTCATGGCATATTGTTTGTTTTCGTTTTTGATTATTTCGTATAACTACTGTTTTTATATCTTATAACTTCATATAACATGCCGCATTACATCTGTTTTCGACTCAGTATTTCTTGCTTTTAGGTAAAATATGCTTTATACTCAAATTATCTACTTTCGAAAAGTTTCGATTTATAAACAACTACAGGAAAGAATTTATGTTTGCTATTGAGAGAATTAGAATAATTAAAAATTATCTGCTTGAAAACAAACAGGTTGAGGTAAATCAGCTCAGTCAAATGCTTGGAGTTTCAGAGGTAACTATTCGCAGGGATCTGGAGAAACTTGAGAGCGAAGAGTTTTTGACACGCACTCATGGAGGTGCTGTCCTGGGCAGCATAAAAGAGGCAACCTCGGACAATGCCGAAGCAGAATCATATCAGGATTATTTTGAAATTTCCAAAATTGCTATCCGGATGATTAACGACGGAGATGTAATTATGCTTACTAACGGGGCAATAAATCTGGAAATTGCAAAGCAGCTGTCTTCCAAAAACAGGTTAACTGTACTTACCAATGATCTGACCATAGCATCCCACATACTGAAGGCACAATCTGCAAAGGTAGTATTACTGGGCGGTGACATTGATTATAATACAAAAGCCGTATTCGGTACCTTGACCATAAATAACCTGAATAATTTCTTTGTGAACCGTTTATTCATAGAAGTAGATGGAATATCAAACAACCTGGAACTTACAGTCTCAAACATTGATATGGCAACATTTATTAAAGAAGCAGCCAAAAATGCAAATGAAAGAATAATTGTCTGTACCTCCGGTGCCTTCGAGAGAAATTCTTTCTTTAAGGCAGGATTTTTAAAGGATTTATGTGACAAGCTAATAACAAATCATACATTATCAGATCAGCATAAAAATAACATTTTTAAATCAAATATTCAGTTATTTACCTCTATAGATTTATTTGAAGGCAAAGTATAAAATCTTCTTTTTGGAGGTTATCAGATATATGGGAATTCCCAAGCTGGAAATAAGAAATGTATGTAAATACTTCAGTGACGCTTTCTCTCTTCGGGACGTATCCCTCAATTTGTATCAGGCGAGGTACATGCCTTTATGGGTGAGAACGGTTCCGGGAAGTCCACTGTTATCAAAATAATATGCGGCGTTATAAAAATGGATAGTGGAGTAATTTTCATTGATGACGCTGCGGTAAATATAGGCAGTGTTGCAAGTGCGCGACAGCACGGCATATACTGTGTGTGGCAGGACATTAACCTGTATCCAAATCTTACAGTTGCCGAAAATATTTACATGGATCACCCAAATACTGAAAACAGTTTTCTTACGCGCAATCAGTACAGAATGTATCGTGACTGCAGTGAAATATTTAATGAGTTCGGCATAAATATCGATACCAGAATGAAGGCCGGTCAGCTTGGCTTTGCTCAGAAACAGCTTGTAGAAATGGTCAAGGCCTATGTGTCCAATGCCCAGATTGTTATATTTGACGAGCCCTCGGCAGCATTTACCTCCAGTGAGAAAGACATTCTATACAGACTGATCCGAGCATTAAAGGAAAAAAATACTGCAATTCTATATATAACTCATTTGCTTGATGAAATTGAGCTGATTGCGGACAAGTTTTCTGTCATTCATCAGGGAAGAGTAATAGGAACTCAAAGTGTAAGTAATTCTACAAAGGATGACATTATAAGAATGCTGGCTGTTCCCGTAGAGAAAAACCGTTATCCCAAACTGAATGTTTCATTGGGAAAGGTAGTTATGTCAGTCAAGGATCTGAGTGCTGCAAATATTCTAAGTTCAATCAGTTTTGATCTCAGGAAATCGGAAATTCTGGGTATTACAGGCTTAATGGGCTCAGGCAGATCTCTTCTGGCCCAATGTCTTTTCGGAATAACACCTATTAAAAGCGGTACTATTGAAATAAATGGTCAAAAACAAAAGTTCTCATCCCCTGAGGACGCAATCAGGAACGGTATAGCATTGCTTCCCGAGGACCGGTCCTCAAGCTCCATTTTCGGCTGTCTGAACCTTGAAAGCAATGTGACACTTTCTTCTCTAAAAAGGTTTGAACAGTACAAATACCTTCACAATCAGATAATGACCGACGTTACAGATACATATATAAAGAAGCTCAGCATCAGGCCCGGTAATCTTAATGATCTGCTGGAAACTTACAGCGGAGGCAACCAGCAGAAAGCTGCCGTCGCCCGGTGGATGATGAGCCGTCAAAAAATATATATTCTTGATGAACCTACCAGAGGGGTTGATATTGCTTCCAAAACAGATATTTACAATTGTATGCTGGATCTTGTAACAAAAGGAGCCTCAATTATATTGATATCCTCCGATATCGAAGAAATACTCGGCATGTGTGACAGGGTACTGGTGCTTGCCGAAGGGAAGATCTCGGGAGAATTCAGACGCAGTGAAGCTACCAAAGAGGCAATTATGTATAAGGCGACACTAAAATGAGTATTTGAAACTAAGTTAAATCTTCAAATAGGATATGGATTATACCAGCACTCCGCATGCCAATAACAGGAATATACATTGGTTCAGCTCACAGACAGCGCCAAGTATGTCTCCTGTTGCTCCGCCTATTTTGCTGCTGAAATATCGTACTAAAAAAAAGGCTATTATTGGTGGTGGCAGCATAACTATCCACAGTTTATAGTCCAAAGTCAGCAAGCTGATCACAGAGTATATGACTAATCCCCACACCAGTTCCTTTTTACCACAGAAATCTATAAAAGATTTTCCCAGCCCCGCCCCCTGTCGGGCGTAGTTCGAAGCTGCCGCTCCTACAAGGGAGCCAATTCTTCCGACCATGGGCATCAGTAGAATTATTCTTAAGTAATATTGATTGTCAATTTGAGTTAATGCGGCAAAATCCAGAAGTAAAACACTGAATACAGCCAGGACAGCATTGGTTCCGACCCTGCTGTCCCTCATAATCTCCAGAATACGTTCTCTGGAGCGGTTTGAAAATATTCCGTCGAAGGTGTCTCCCAGACCGTCGAGATGGAGCCCCCCGGTTATTACTATGTAAAGCACCAGGGTTATTGCTGAAACCATGACATTGGGAAAAACAAATTGTAATCCATAAGCCGCAATTGATAGAACAGCTCCGATCACAAGTCCTACAAAGGGTGCAAATAAAAGTCCCTTTCCAAAATCGGAGCTGTTAGCAGTAATCTGCACTTTTATTGGTACCCTGGTAAAAAACTGCAGCATCAACACAAATCTTTTTAAGACTTTCATATTAAGCTCCTTTAATTTTCATAGGTATACCTGATACACAGAAATAAACCTCGTCTGCTGTCCGGGCGAGGAACTGATTCATCCTTCCGGCAATATCCCGGAAGTCTCTTCCCATGGAAGACGCTGGCACTACACCCAGACCCACCTCATTTGATACCAAAATAAAAGGTACATCATTCATTTTTATAACGCCGACAAGTCTTTCTATTTGATGAAGAATATGTTCTTCTATTTCATCTATTCTTTCTCTTGAAAGACTGTCCCAATCAAAGCTCTCGTCCAGCATAAGATTTGTTATCATTATTGTAACACAATCTAGAAGCACAGCACTCTTGCCTTTTATTATTCCATCAAGGGTCATATCAAGATTCTTATAGCCCTCGTAGGTTTCCCATACTGCTGGTCTGCGAGCCTTATGTTTGGCTATTCTTTGCTCCATTTCCTCATCTATCTGTTTTGCTGTTGCAACATAAAGTACTTTACTTCCCAGCTCTTTGGCCTTTTCTTCTGCGAATGTACTTTTTCCGCTACGGGCCCCGCCCGTTACAAGAATTAATTTTCCCATATTCACCATTCACCTTTCACTCTTCACTCTTCACTCTTCACTGCTATTATAAGACTTCATGCAGCTGGGCTGATGTAATTACAGCAACTGCTGTCCTCTTTAATTTCGTATAGAGTTCAAGGGCTATGCCACCGGTAAAATCCCTGATTTCCGGTTTTTCATCCTCTATTATAACAAGTTTCCTCGAATCTAATGCCGCTTCAAGATTTTTAACATTCTGTGGCCCGAAAGGCATGTTACAAAGAATTGTTAAACCCGAATTTCTAATATACTCAAGATTTTTTGAATGCATCTGAGCAGATATCTCACTGAAAGGTTTTTCAACCACATATTCTATTCCGAATACTTCAGCACTTGATATATCACTGTCCCCATGGGAGAAAACTCCGGCAGTTACTGTATAGCCTCGTTCGTAGAGTTCACGGAGAACAGCCGATGCCGCACCTCCCCCGCCAATAACATGAACTCTCTCTGATTTTTTTTCGGAAATGTTACTGTTGATAATAAGGTCCAGTTGATCGGTTATTCTATTTCTATATACCAGCGCATTCACTCCGTAAACAGCAGATAAATTTTCCGAAGTAAGTACCTTTTCCGGTACACCGTCAGCTACAATCTCCCCATCGTTCATCAATACAAGCCTTGTACAGTATCTTGCGGCAATCTTAAGATCATGTATTGCAGCAATCACAGTTTTCCCTTGACCTACCAACTCCCGGGAATATTTAAAGATCTGTTCCTGGTATGTAATGTCAAGGCTGGCAGTAGGCTCATCCAGCAGTACGATTTCTGTTTCCTGGGTAAGGGTTTTAGCAAACATAACCCTTTGCCTCTCTCCTCCTGACATTTCGGTGACAGGACTGTTCTCAAGCATGACTGTATCGGTATAGCACATATTCCTTTTAGCTATGGCATGATCCTGTTTTGACTCGGCCTGAAATCTCTTAAGATAGGGATATCTACCCATCAGAACAATATCAAGGGCTGAAAAGGGAAACCCTATGGTTGTATTCTGATTCATCAGAGCAATTTCTCTTGCCAGCTCTTTATCAGAAAAACTCCGGATGTTTTTCTCATTTACTTTTATTTTGCCTTCGGCCTTGTTGATTCCATTAATACATTTTAGTAATGTGGTTTTGCCGGCTCCATTAGGTCCGATTAGTCCGACGAATTCACCTTCTTTAACACTGATACATATTCCCCCAAGTATTTTTTTCTCGTTTATTGTAAAATTTAGATTTTCTATTTCTATCAGGTTGTTCATGGCTATATTACGGTACCCCCTTCTTTTTTTGATTTAAGAAGAAGATAAAGGAAATATGGTGCTCCAAGCAGAGAAGTTATAATACCTACTCCCAATTCATAGGGGATTGCAACAACTCTGGAAATAAGGTCGCAGTTCACAAGAAAAATTGCACCTCCAATTGAACTGGCAGGGAGAAGTATCTTATGGTCAGGCCCCACCAGCAACCTCATAATATGAGGGACAATCAGCCCTACAAAGCTTATTGCTCCGGTTACACAAACAGCGCTGGCAGTTGCCACCGATACCAGCACCAATAAAATTGTTCTTAGCCTTCCTGTGTTAAGTCCCACTGATTTGGCTTCTTCCTCACCCATTAGCAACACATTCAAGTCCCTTGAGTAAACCAACATAAGGATTACACTTATCAGAACAGGTAATAGTATCAGCTGAAAATGTTCCCAACGTCTGCCTTCAAGGCCTCCTGTGGACCAGAAAAGAAACTCCTTAACCTGATAATCATAAGATAGCGTCAATACTATATTTGTTATTGCCCCAAGAAAAGTGCTGATAGCAATACCTGAAAGTATTAAAGTCAGAACAGGCACTTTTCCTTTTCTGTAGGATAATATGTAGATTGCCATTATGGCAATGAAGGCACCGACGAAGGCGAACAAGGGCAACATGAACATACCAGCGGCCACCAGACCCAGCTTTATCGCCAAGACAGCACCAAGACCCGCCCCACTGGATATTCCAAGTATTCCGGGGTCTGCCATAGGATTTTTGAACATACCCTGCATAACTGCGCCCGAGCTGCCAAGTGCAATACCTGCAAGGGCAGCTACCGCCACCCTTGGAAATCTTACAAGAAATATTATTGGCTCCTGCCCTTCTGTAAAGGTTGCATTAGGCAGAATTCCAATATTTTTAAGAATTATTCTGAAGGTATCTGAAAACGGTACATAAACCGCACCTATGGCAGTGCCCGCCACCATTACAATCAGTAATACAATAAGCATTAACGGTATTAATCCAATTTTAACATTTGATTTTATCAACGGGAACCTCCACGTCTATTTAAATAAATCCGGATATGCGGCTTTTGCCATATCTTCAATACCTAACACCGAGTATTGAGACGTTGTAGTCATATGATTGTAAGGTATTGTAATCAGTCTATTATTCTTAACTGCTTTTACCCCGGCAAGAGATTTATCATCTCTGATGGACTTGGACAGGGAATCAAGGTTTACCTTTACGTCGTAATACCAGGAAGGCAGGCAGATAATATCCGGGTTATATTTTACTATCATCTCTTTCGAAAGCACTGGCCAGCCTGCCAGCCCTTCCTTTGAGACAGGGTTGATAAGTCCGGCTCTGGTAACCACATCATCAAAATTTGTATCTTTACCACTTGTGGACCCCATCTCGCTGTAATCAATAATTGTCAGTCTCTGATCATCCTTAAGTCCTGCAAGCTTGTCAGATACAGTCTTTAGTTTCTGCTCCATCCAATTGACAATTTCTTCTGCCTTTGCAGCATTGTTTGTTATTTTCCCTAAGAGTCTGAGCATTTCCTTCTGTTGTTCAACATTTGTCATGGTATTTGTGACAAAAACATTTATATTAGCATCTCTCAGTTGTTTAACAATATTGGCATCCTGCCAGGTGTCTACCAGCACAAGATCAGGCTGCAGCGCAATTATCCTTTCTGCATTAAAGTCAAGTCTTTGCCCCACACCCTTTGCTTCATCAGCTATATTTGAGACTACAGGGTCATCAACATAATGGGTCATAGCAGCAATTTCGTTTTTTTCAACCATTGAATTGAGCATTTCACAGATTCCCAGCGGTAGTGAAACGATTTTCACAGGCTTTGACTTTATTGTTACCGGTGTGCCATTAGCATCATTCAATGTTAAAGGGTAGGTTGTCACTTTGCTATCGGAAACGTCCTGTGTTGAGTCTCCTTCAGTTGTTTGTCCCGACGTTCCGGTTCCAACCCGGACCGCGGTAGAAGTATCGGCTGAGTTTCCCGTCGCTGGTGTACCTTGCTGCCCGCAAGCTGAAAATAATCCTACTGTTAGAATCATAATAAGTAATAATGGTAATATTTTTCTTTGCATTCAAATGTCCTCCGATTTTGATTTTTCAAATGGATACCAATAAATACACCTAAAAAGATACAGTAAAGAAGATACAGTAAAAAACCCCTTAAACACGTAGTGTTCAAGGGGCGATGTATTTATCAGTAAAAACAGCATCACTGGAGTGTAGCATTACCCGGCTGACATTGAACCATTTTACAGGCATCATGTAACACCCGGCTATAAAAGCTTATTTTCACTCCAATTTTATTACCGTATATAACTATACAGTACAAAATTGACAATCACCTCCCCTATCTCTCGTAGAGTAATAGTGTCGGAGAATGGGCTTAACCATTCTCAGGATACAGGCAGGTATTCTGACTTAGGCATCATCACTCTCTAAACCTTCCCAGTTAAAAAACCAGTGGCATATCCTAGAGAATTCTTCCAATACAGCGGCGGGACCGTGCAGGGTTCTAACCTGCTTCCCATATCTGCACCCAAATATTCATTTTTCAATTTATCCGTATTAAACTAAGCCTGTTAATGAGGAAGACTTACTTTAATGGAAATCAGTTCTATAACGATAATAATACATCAAAATTTCATTGTCAAACAAATTTCCTATTTTGCTATATCCCTGAAAAAGCTTTTACCGGGAAAAGTGTTTTCAATTTCAAAGGCCTCTGAAATAGTACTTGCAAGGTCTGCAAATGTTACTCTGGTTCCAAGGTTAACATCCTGTTTTATGTTTTTACCATACAGAAGTACGGGTACATGTTCTCTTGAGTGATCTGTACTTGGAGTTGTAGGATCACATCCGTGATCAGCCGTTATTATCAGAAGATCCCCATCCCTCATCGCTGAAGTTATTTCAGGGAGTCTTGCATCAAACTCCTCCAGAGCCTGCTTATAACCCTCAGGATTATTTCTATGGCCAAAAACCATATCGAAGTCCACAAGGTTTGTGAAAATAAGTCCTTTATTGTCTTCCCTCATATATTTCAAAGTCACATCAACACCATCCATATTACTCTTGGTGTGTTCGGCCAGGGTAATGCCCTTGCCTGAGAAAATATCCTCTATCTTACCTACTGCAATAACATCAAGACCTTTTTGCTTTAGTTTATCAAGTATTGTGTCAGAGGTTGGCTCAGCAGAGAAGTCTCTTCTGTTTGAAGTTCGTGAGAAACTGCCAGGCCGTCCAATAAATGGGCGGGCTATAACTCGTCCCACCATATTCTCTCCCTGAAGCATTTCTCTTGCAATCTGACATATTCTATAGAGCTCTTCTATAGGAACAATCTCCTCATGTGCAGCAATCTGAAATACACTGTCGGCAGAGGTGTATACAATCAGCTTTCCTGTTTTCATATGTTCTTCGCCGAATTCTTTAATTATTTCTGTACCTGAAGCCACACAGTTGCCCAATATACCTCTTCCAGTCAGTTGCTCAAATTTATTCAGCAGCTCCTTTGAGAAACCATCGGGGTAGGTAGGGAAAGGATATTCCAACTGGAGACCTGCTATTTCCCAATGTCCGGTAATAGTATCCTTACCTTTTGAAACCTCTGCCATTCTACCATAGCTTCCGGTGATGTCCCGTGGAACAGGCAGATAATCAACTCCGTCGATTTTGCCCAATCCCATGCGCACCATATTCGGTAGGTTAATCCCGCCACAGCTGCTTGTGATATTTCCCAAAGTGTTGCTGCCGGCATCTCCGTATTCCGGAGCATCTGGCAGCTCTCCTATTCCCACGCTATCCAGTACAATAAGAATAGCTCTATTAATATTTTCCATATATATCAACCTCCATAACTCCCTTATTTTCAATAATATCATACATTTTATTAATACCAATTTATCACAGTTTTAAACCGAATTACAATAAACAAACGGTTAAAATTCTGTTTTTTTGCTAAATTAATTTTTGCTTATTATTCAAATTGTATACCATTTAAATACAAATTTATGATATAGTCTTATTGATAGTTTTTATAATACATAAAATTCTTTTGTTTTAGAAAGGTACATATAAATGAATAGCAAATATCGTATTTTCAAGCATACTTTTATCGTATTGGGTATAATGTGCTGTATTCTGCTGGGAAGTTCATCAATTATATATGCTTTATATGATTTCAATACATCTGAAGTTTCTTCAACCCCCGGGCCTGAGTATGCTTCAGCCAATACAACTATTGCAGAAGGACAACTCCAGAGCGCAGATTCCTCTTCAACTGTAGAGCCATCTTCGCCATCTGTAGAACCTTCTTCTTCATCAGCAGAGCCATCTTCGACATCTGCAGAGCCGTCTTCGACAGATGAAAGTGCAAAATCAAACGCCCCCTCCGTTGAAAAAAAAGCGGCAGAACCCGACTCTCAAGCTCCGTCCCAGTCAGATACCGGCAGTAAGTCAGAAGGCAAATCCGATACCGGAACAGCTACTTCTGTTACCATTTCTGCCGTTGGAGATATTATGGCTCACCAGGGCAACCTGAATAACGCATACTCTCCAAAAACGGGAACCTATGATTTTACCGGTTTTCTTGAATATGTTAAGCCCTATCTCTCAAAAGCAGACTTGACAATAGGAAATTTCGAAACAGTTACAGCTGGTCCAAAAACAGGCTATACAAGCTACCCCAGTTTTAATACTCCAGATGCCATACTTACAGCCTTGTCGGGTGGAGGCTTTGATATATTATCAACAGCTAATAATCACAGTCTGGACAGAGGCATAGCAGGATTATCCCGCACCATTCAAATGATTAACAAAAATAATATGATAAATGTCGGAAGTTCAACTAATGGAAGTAATAAATATGTCATCAAAGAGGTAAATGGAATAAAGCTAGGTATTCTTGCCTATTCAGGAATGTATAACGGGCTGGACAGGAAACTCAGTACTGAGCAGAAAAACACCTATATAAGCCCTATTAATGAGCAACAGATACAGAAGGATATTAAAGCTGCCAAGGATGCGGAAGCAGATGCAGTAATTGTTATTGTACATTGGGGAACTGAGTATCAAAGAGAACCTAATTCCACCCAAAAGGCGTTAGCTAAGAAAATTATATCCTGGGGTGCCGATATCATTCTTGGATCTCATCCTCATGTTATTCAAAAATCTGAAATTATAAAAGTTAATGGACAGAATAAATATATTATCTATTCAATGGGGAACTTTATATCTGGATATAGAAGAGTGGATAAAGCCAACAGGCCAAATAAAGTGTTTACCGAAGATGGCGTGATTGTAAACCTTCAGCTGGAAAAAGCTCCAGATAAGGGTATAATAATAAAGGATGTAGATTATGTCCCTACCTGGGTGGATAAATATTATGTGAATAACAGACCAGTGTTTAAAATTATTCCCATACCAGACATCGATAATCTATCAGAAAAATATATAACAGATTATAACAGGCCGTTTATCAAGCAATCCTATAAAAATACCATGGGGATAATGGAGAAAATGAAGTAGAAAGGAATGCTGTGCAAGTTAATGCTTAAGAGTATTTTAAACAGTAATATTAAAGCCGCCTTTAATAATAAACAATATAAAAAGTTATTCAGTATAGTTGTTCTTTTTATTATTATTAATAGCATAAAACTAACATTATATAACTACTTCCTTATCCCTCAGGCTACAAAAGATTTGCTAATCTACAAATTTGAGTTTAGTTTGTTGTGTAGTATTATAGTATTTGCCATAGTGCTCAGCTTCAAATCCCGGTATGTTTTTTTAGTTGTAATGATAGCTCAGGGGATTTATTGCTTTACAAACATATCCTACTTTTTGTATTATCACAGCTATCTTCATTTTTTACAGTGGATTTCACTGTTCAAAGAGGCGCTTATTTCTGCAACTCATTTAGCAAACCCCAAAAGCATGCAGCTTCTGGTGGTTTTTATTGACGCGCCCCTCGCACTATATATTTTCCTCAAATACTTCAAAGAGGAGAACAGAAAGTATTCACTCCCTATATTAAAGTTTGCTGTACTGGCTCTTTCTTTAGTTATACTTATTTCTGTAGAAATCAATAACTACTATTCCAACAGATCAATAGTCCAGTATATGGATGACAGATATACCGGAGAAACGGAAATTGTCGAGAGGTATGGAACACTTGCAAACGGTGCGGTAAATATTATTAAGAACTATAGTGAAACAAAGCTTATTGAACAAATAATTTATGGAAAATTACAAACAGGAGGTAATAGGGCCGGTACAGGAAAAGATTCCGTCACTTCATCAATTTATTCCAGGAAGCCAAACTTTGTAATCATTCAGGTTGAATCCATGGATTCAAATATCATACGTCAAAAGTATAAAAATTCCTATGTTATGCCTTTCTTAAATGAATTGACCAATAATAGTATTTATTATCCATATACATTGAGTTATCATCAAGGTGGAGGTACCTCAGATTCTGAATTTTCGGTTATAAACAGTGTAGAACCACTGGACTCCTTCCCGGCCATTAAACTAACCTCATACCAATATCCGAATTCAGTGATATCAAAGCTTTCAAAAGCATCTTATAATACCATAGCCTTTCATGGTAATGTAGGAACCTTTTATAACAGAAATATTGCCCTCTCAAAAATGGGTTTTAAAAAGTTCTATGACATAAGCTCAATGAATTATGAGGACGAGGGCTGGGGTGCTCCCGATGACAAAGTATTTTCCTTTGCCTTCGATAAATTAACAAAAATAAAAGAGCCCTTTCTTTCATACATTATAACCATGACAGGGCATGGTCCCTTTGAAAGTGCCAGAGAATATTACAATAATCCGTTATATGATGATATCGAGAACGAACTGGTAAAAAATTACTATAATTCCTTCAGCTATGTGGATGAGTCAATTAAAACCCATGTGACTGAGGTAAAAAAGAGATTTCCAAATACCTATATAATAATTTACGGTGATCATACCCCTAACATAAATTCAACTGAATTTGCACAGGCGTCCTTTATAGATGGAGACAAATATTTTGAATTTGTACCGCTGTTTATTATTACACCGGACAATCAGAAATACACAGAAAACAAGGTGGTGGCATCCTTTCTTGATATATCTCCGACTATTCTCAAGACCTCGGGTATTGATTACAAGGTTTACTCAGACGGCACAAATCTTCTGGACAGGGATATGAACCCTTTAAACATACCTTTAAAGGGGGAGTCCTTTGACAGAGCCTTGCTATACAAAAAAATAGCGACTTATGAACATGCCGAAGATGAGCCCTTATGGAAAAAATATCTGCCTTCGTTTATTTCCTCAAACCTTATAGAGAGGCATAGGAAGTAAAGACGCTATTTATTTGTAATCTTGCTTACATTTTTAATTATTATGGATATAGAGCCATCTGGGTTATTGAAGAATTCTATCATATCCCTGTCGTCATAGTAGCTTAGAGGGAAATTAATTTCAATACCTGTGTCGGTCTTTATTTTATGAGTTTTAAATTTCTTCTCGACAATTTTCTCAGGAATTTCAATTGCTTCATCCTTGAGCCCGGCTTTCTGTATCTCTTGGATGTATTCTTCCCTGACAGCGAGGTTTGTTTCAAAGATTTCTTCGGCTATAGCTTCTACCCTTATTTCCTTATTCTCCTCAATGCTGTCGGACACTACCTTCTTAAGCTTGGCCACCTTGTCAAAATCTTCATCGTAGTATTTCTTATTGATTTTCTTTGTAACGTTGTCAATTATCTTCAGTTTTTGATTGTCCGACAGGTCAGTGGAACAATTGAAAATATATTGAGATAAATAGTATTCCTTTGCTCCATTAATTTCATAGAGTTTCTCCAAAAGCTTAAGTTGTCCTGTTTCCATACTTATTAAAACTGCTTCGTCCACCTTTTGCCCGTCAGAGGGAAGAAGGGTTTTGTGTCTTATAATTGAGTTGCTTGCCCCCTCCTCCTGTTGATTTACATAGTGGGTAAATCCGGTTTTATAGTTCAACTTTAATATACCCAGATATTGTTCATTATTTATGTAACACAGGCAGCATATGAGATCGGCTGGTGTAATATCAACATTTTTTAGCATTATATTAAACAACATACCGCCTAAAGCACTGCTGACCTCCAAAAAGCAGCCTTCATCATTTTTTACAGCAGCACAAATATCCCGTGCTGGATTGGCCTCTCCAACAAACTGAGCCTTCTTCAAGTTATTGTCTTCGAGTATTTTAGCTAAATGCTTTTCAAGGAATTCGGAAACCTCTCCATCCAGTTCCAGCTCCCTGTTTGAAAAAACCGGAAAGTTAATACTTGTGTCCAAAATATGCAGTACTGCCTTTTTTATGTGAATATCATACTCCATTCGAAAATACACCTCATCCAATTGATTAAAATAAAGATTAATCCAGCCTTGTTACTGGTTTAGGGTCATCTTAATTATATTACCGTGACCATTCCCTATTATAACACATATGTTCAGATAAATTTTTTGGACTAAAAAAATTAATTTTCTATTTATTTTTCTCTGTGTTTCAGTGGGATAAAATGCCTGTACATTTGGACACTATTTGATATAATTAAATCGAAAAACCTAGAAACATCATTTTAATTTTATCCTTATGTACCAGGGAGGGAATATCTTGTTCGAAAAAATCAAATCATCATATTATATAATAAAAGCTAATAAGGCCTATGCAAGCGGGGACAATACAGCAGTTGTAAACTGGCTTGAACGGGCTTATAAAACCGGCTCTGCCAAATCAAACGTTGTGACAACATATGGGTATATGCTTCTTAAAAGCGGTAGATTGGAAGATGCAATGAAAGTTTTTGAAGAACAAATGCGGTCCCCCAAGATATCTAACAACGAGCTATATAACATTCAGTCCAATTACGCTCTTGGCCTTTGGAAACAGGGTAAGCTTGATGAAGCTATTAAATTACTGGAAGAAGTAATCCTTAAGTACAAAAATACTAATATTTACGGTAGTCTTGGGTATTTGTATAATCTTAAAGGGGACCTTGAAAAAGCATTGAGTTTTAATCTTGAGGCCCTTGATTATAATAGTACGGGTGCAGTAATTATTGATAATCTGGGACAGACCTATTTTCTTCTGGGAGATCAGGATAAAGCAACGGAAACCTTTAAAAAACTTATGGAGCTTAACCCTAAATTCCCTGAAGCCTATTATGATTATGCACTGGTACTTGATAAGCGGGGAGATACTGAAAAGGCCATTGAAATGCTGAAAAAAGCTCAGGAATTCAAGACAAATTACCTTTCGGCCATTGCAAAAGAGGATATAGATGCCAAGCTTGCCGAACTGCAAGCCCGGTAGGTACTTTTAATAGAATCGGACATACAGTCGTATATTTACTGTCTGTCCGATTCTATTATCAAGGGTTTATTAAACCATTAATTAAGTATTAAAAAGCAAAATCCAGTAGTGATTCCAGTATTTTTTCATGGCCCTTTTCATTGGGATGAATCCCATCGGCACAAAATTGTGAGCTGTAATTATAACTTACCAAAAACCTTTCTCTTACATTTATCAACTTGCAGTTGTATTGTCTTGCAGCCCACTCAACAGCATTATTGTATGCCTCCTGCCAGCGATATATCCTTGATACATCACCAAGGAACCGTAGAATGTTATCCTTGTTCAGACCTCTTGAAATCCAGTTAAAATACCTTTCAGGTTCCAGTGGAGGCAGATTCATAAGTATTGGTGTTACACCTTTTTCCTTGAATAAGGTTATCATATTCTGAAGTGAATTCTTAAAGGTTTCTATAGTAGTCTTCGGCTGATGCTCGTACTCAGGTGAACCCGAAACCTCTGCCCAGTTGAAATCACAGTCATTTCCTCCAAATTCTAATATAACAATATCGTTCTTGTCCAATGACTGTTTTTCCATGTAACTGACCATTCTATTAAGTGCCTTGGTAGAGGTCATTCCGAAATATGCATTATTTTTAAGTGAGCAGCCGGTTATCTCGGCAAAACTGTTTACACTGCTGTTTTTCAGTACCTTATACCTACCGTCCTGTTCATCAAGAATTACTCCCTTCAAAATTGAATCTCCCCATACAGTAATTCTTTTACTGTTTAATTTCATCAACGCAATCACCTTCCATTCACCAAATCTATATCTTATTATTTCCTTCCGAAGATTTAAATATAATATTAAATCAGCACTGTGTTATTTTCTGTAATTATTTATTTTGATATGTAATAACATTTACAATAGTGCATGAATAAAAATAATTACATCATCTAGTTTTGAATACTATGTTACACGTTTTCGTTCTTGTTGTCAACGTTAATAAATATCTAGATTGTAAAATTAACTTTATATGCTATACTTAAAACATATGATAATTGGAGGTAAACTTGAGTACAGATAAGAATACAAAAAAATTTGATATGCTTAGACAGGATTTATCTGAATTCTCAGCTGATCTGAGCACTTTCAAAACCGAAAGTTGGAATCAGTTTCCCGGTATAGATTTGTATATGGATCAGGTTATAACTTATCTTGATCGGCTTTTGAAGCTTTTCGATACTGATGCCTCAGGTAAGGTAATAACCTCAAGCATGGTAAATAATTATGTTAAAGAGGGTTATCTTAAGCGTCCGGTCAACAAAAAGTACGATAGAGTTCATCTTGTGACTCTTTACATTATGTCAATGCTTAAACCAATTTTGCCTATACCTCTTATAGCAGGTTCCTTGAGCAATCTAGCCAACGAAGAGAAATATCATACTTTTTTTGAGGAACTGGCAAAGCTTCAGGATGAAGCCTTCAGTAGAGTATCTAGCATGCTTTCTGCCAATATTGAACAACTATCCGAGGAAGACTATGAAACCTCTCTGCGTTTATTTGCACTCCAGCTTACCAGTGAAGCAAATGCCCGTAAAATTGTTGCAGAAAAGATTCTCCGTTCTCTGAATAAAGACAATTCAAAGAGTTCGGATAAAGAGAAAAGTAAGTAATATTAACATAATTAGCAAAGATATATTATTACCGGACATACACTATCACCTCACCAGGTCAATATACTGACCTAGTGAGGTGATTTATCAGTGGTTAGTTTTATATCCATATTTCTACTATGTTTAGCACCAAATCTTGATAATATGGTCATCGGCCTTGCCTATGGATCAAGAAAAATAAAAGTCCCCTTTAGGTCAAATTTCGCAATTGCTTTATTTTCAGGAATTGCAACTCTGCTGTCAAGTTTGTTGGGAAGCGCTCTTGCTAACTACATTCCAAGGTTTTACGGTAACATAATCGGCGGTTCAATAGTGTGTTTCATAGGTCTATATACAATAATCAGCTATTATTTTAATAAAAAAAAGAATATCACTAAAATGGAACATCAAACATCCAATCAATACATTAAAGAATTACAAGCTGTAATGGATAATCCAAGTCTTGCAGATAGAGATTATTCTGGAGATATTTCGCTTAAGGAATCAGTACTTCTTGGAATAGCGTTGGCTGTAAACTGTCTGGGGACAGGGTTCGGTGCTGGTATGACGGGAGTCAATTTTGGTGTATTGACTCTCGCAGTGATAGTGTTTAGTATTGCAACAATATCTCTAGGTGAAGTTATTGGAAGGCGATGGGCAGCCAAATTCCTTGGTGACCAAGCAACAGTGATTTCAGGCTTACTACTTATTGCTGTAGGAATTTTTCAGATTTTTCATTAGTATGCAGATGAGCCTTACAAGGACGCGTAGCTGCTTTGTGTGCAGTACATTGTTAGGGTGTACGGGAGTATCATATTAGTTTTACAATTTACGCGAGTACAACTTTGAAACAATGGAAAGCACGGTTAAAAGTAACTGCCAGCTTTGTTGGCAAAGAACAGGCCGTTTACCGACAAAGTGACAGGAGGTCACTTTGAGTCCAAGAAATTTGCTTCACTAAGTTTTAGGTGTACGGACTAATTAATTTGTCATTGCTCGCAAATTATCTTGTTCGCTAGGGAACCCTAGGTTCCCTTCGACGAAATGTTTCACATTTCTGAGCACCCTCCTGAAACCGGAAAGGGGATTCCCCTTTTCAATCCCCACGTATAGGAATTTGATTGCTTAGGATTTTATGGCGAACTCATCGACCAAAGTTATAATAACACATTTAAAGAATAAAAATAGATAAATTCCTATACGTCAAGAGACGCATGGATGCGGCTTGTTGGACGGCGGTTTTACGGCCTGTGATGCGCCTTACAAAGATGTGTAGTTACTTTGTGTCAACCCATTGTTCAAAGTTAGTACGGAAGTAAATTGTAAGAATATGTACTGATTTTACGAAAAATTCCATATTGACAAAAATTTATATCAGTTGTAATCTATTATTAATTAAATATCTGCCCTGTAGGAAAAGTTAAATTACTATTTGACTATTCCTTCAAACCGTTGAAGTGGAGATAACGGTGTTGGAATATTATTTTTATTATTCCGAACGTGCACTTACAGAGAGCGGGGGAAGCTGAGAGCCCCGCAGAACGCAGTACATCAAATGGACCACTGAGGGCGCAGTCAAATGAAGACCTTGTTCTTCAAAGTATTCTGCGACGTAACACATGCGTTATTTGTGGGAAATATGTTTGTATTTCTATAAGCGTGTAAGGTTTATTTATCTTACAAAACAAGGTGGCACCGCGGGTGAATTATACACTCGTCCTTGACTTATATTTCTAGTCATGGGCGGGTGTTTTTATTTTCATCATAGTTGCTACATCGTGAATTGTTACCGGGGTAACTGTTCACAAGTAAGACATATAAATCTTAAAGGAGTGGTAGAATGTTTAAACCAAGTCTCGATGAGGCAAAAAAACTTTCTGAAGGCTATACCGTTATACCGATAAGCCGGGAATTATTTGCCGACATCAAAACCCCTATTGCAGTACTACAGAATATCAAAGCAATAAGCAGTCAGTATTATCTGCTCGAAAGTGTTGAGAGCGGTGAAAAATGGGGCCGATACTCTTTTCTGGGCTTTAATCCCACCCTCGAACTAAAATGCAAGGATGGACAGCTGGAGATTACAGGAGTTAAGGAACTGAAAACGCAAACCTCAGATCCAAACAGTTACATCAGAACTATTCTCCAGGAGTACAAAAGCCCAAAGCTGGACTTTCTTCCTCCGTTTACGGGGGGCTTTGTGGGCTACTTTACCTACGATTACATCAAATATGCTGAACCGTCACTTAAACTTGACGGTAAAGATCAGACTAATTTTTATGATGTTGACCTTATGCTGTTTGACAAGGTTATAGCTTTTGACCATTTTAAACAAAAAATAATAGTGATGATTAACATTAAAACCGATAACCTGGAGGCCAACTACCATGAAGCCATCAACGAACTGGACAATATGACAGCCCTAATCAAGGCCTCATTACCTGCTCCCTCTTCCCCATCAAGGTTGCTGTCAGAATTTAAGTCCCTTTTCAGCAAAGAGGAATATTGTGAAATAGTTAATAAGGTCAAGTCACATATTTTTGAGGGTGATATTTTTCAGGCAGTTCCTTCAATAAGAAGGTCTGCCGGTTATGAAGGGAGCCTTTATCAGGCATACAGAGTTCTCAGAACAACTAACCCCTCTCCCTATATGTTTTTTCTGAAGTTTAAGGAGCTTGAGATAACCGGAACATCTCCTGAAACACTACTCAAGCTGCAGGACGGTAATTTGTCCACCTTTCCTATAGCGGGTACAAAGCCCAAGGGGAAAACCGACCATGAAGACGCTCAGGCAATTAAGGAATTACTTAGTGACGAGAAAGAGCTTGCTGAGCACAATATGCTTGTAGACTTAGGGCGAAATGATCTCGGCAGGATCAGTGATTTTGGCTCAGTAGAAGTAGAGGATTACCTGAGTATAAGGAAATTCTCACATGTTATTCATATTGAATCAAAGGTTACAGGTAAATTAAGGGAAGGCCTTGATCAACTGGACGCCATTTCTTCCCTGCTTCCCGCCGGGACTCTCTCAGGTGCACCCAAAATACGAGCATGCCAGATAATTAATGATGTGGAAGGAGTTCGAAGAGGTATATATGGTGGCGCCATAGGTTATATAGATTTTACCGGAAACATGGACACCTGTATAGCAATAAGATTTGCGGTTCTAAAGGATAGTACAGTGTATGTTCAAGCAGGTGGAGGCATTGTAGCCGACAGTGTACCTGAAAACGAATATGTTGAGACAATAAACAAAGCTCAGGCCATTATTAACGCACTGGAACTATCCGGAAAGGAGCTTGACTGATGATTCTGTTAATTGACAACTATGATAGCTTTTCCTACAATCTGTTTCAGCTTGTGGGAGTCATAAATAACGATATAAAGGTAGTAAGAAACGATGAACTTACCATAGCGGAAATTGAAGCCTTACACCCTTCTCATATAATTATTTCTCCCGGGCCGGGCAGACCCATGGATGCAGGAATATGCGAGACGGTTATCCGTCATTTTACAGGAAAGGTACCCATATTAGGGGTATGTCTCGGGCATCAGGCAATATGTGAGGTGTTTGGAGCAACTATATCCTATGCTAAAGAGCTTATGCACGGAAAAAAGAGTCTGATACACATAGCTAATGGCAGCGAATTATTCAGAGACCTTCCCCCGATTATTGACGGAGCCAGGTATCATTCGCTTTCTATGGTACGAGAAACGCTGCCCGACGAACTGCTGATAATAGCCGAAGGCAGTTCAGGTGAAGTTATGGGGGTAAAGCATAGAAATGCTGACGTATATGGAGTTCAGTTCCATCCTGAATCCATACTAACCCCAAGAGGTAAAACAATTCTTGAGAATTTTCTTAATATAGGAGGCTAGTATGATTCAAGAAGCTATTTATCAGATTATAAACAATCAAAATTTAAGTCTCGAGCAGACTAAAACTGTTATGGAAGAAATTATGGAGGGTCGAGCTACAAATGCACAAATTGGTTCATTCCTCACAGCGATGCGCATGAAAGGAGAGACAATTGAGGAAATAACAGCCTGTGCAACTGTTATGAGGGAAAAATGTACTAAAATCCGTCCTGATAAGGATGTTCTCGATATCGTAGGAACAGGTGGTGATGAAGCCTATACTTTCAACATCTCAACTGTTTCGGCATTTGTTGTATCTGCAGGAGGAGTTCCTGTGGCAAAGCACGGCAACCGTTCAGTTTCAAGCAAATGCGGCAGCGCAGATCTGTTGGAGGCTTTGGGTGTAAATATAGCCCTAACGGCTGAACAGAGTGCTCAGATACTAGAAAAAATCGGTATCTGCTTTATGTTTGCCCCCACCTATCATGCCTCAATGAAGTATGCGGCACCGGTTCGCAAGGAATTATCCGTCAGAACGATTTTCAACATATTAGGACCTCTTGCCAATCCCGCTGGTGCCAATATGCAGCTTCTGGGTGTCTACGATGAAAACCTGGTGGAACCTCTGGCCAGAGTGCTGGCTAACCTGGGTGTCAAGCGTGCAATGGTGGTACATGGCCACGACGGGCTTGATGAAGTTACTCTCTGTGACACCACTACCATATGTGAAGTAAATAACGGTAAGTTAAACAGCTTCTTCATCAGTCCTGAACAGCTCGGCCTCAAGAGATGTCAGCCCTCTGATCTAGTTGGAGGTGATCCCCGTGAAAATGCCAGGATAGCAAGGGATATTCTGAACGGCCAGAAAGGGCCAAAACGGGATGTAGTCATTTTAAATTCTGCTTTATGCCTGTATATGTCACACAACCACATAACCCTAAGAGAATGTGTCCGAATGGCAGATATGCTGATTGATTCAAGTGCTGCAAGTACCCAGTTGCAAAAATTTATTACCCTGTCAAATTCCTAAAGTCAATTACAGGATGTGAGGTATTTATGATACTAGATAAAATTGTTGAGAAAACAAGAATAAGGGTTGCCGAGGCCAAAGCAGCCAAAACCTGTGAAGCTGTAAAAAAGGAAGCTCTGGCTGCCTTGGCTGCCGCCCCGGGCAGCACCTGCTATCTCTTTGAAAATGCTCTGAAAACAGAAGACATTACGTTTATTTGCGAGATAAAGAAAGCCTCCCCCTCAAAGGGGGTTATTTCAGAGCATTTCCCCTATCTTGACGCTGCCCGGGAATATGAATGTGCCGGCGCCGGCGCAATCTCGGTGCTGACTGAGCCATACTTCTTCCTTGGCTGTGACCGGTACTTGACGGAAATAAAGCAGTCAGTATCACTACCTGTGCTCAGGAAGGATTTTACCATTGATGCATACCAGATATATGAAGCAAAAGCTATTGGCGCCGATGCAGTACTTCTCATATGTGCCATACTGGATACCAGAACAATAAAAGAATATATTAAGACTGCTGATCAGCTGGGGCTATCCTGTCTTGTGGAGGCCCATGATGAAAAAGAGCTTTACAGTGCTCTTGAAGCCGGAGCAAGAGTAATCGGTGTAAATAACCGAAACCTTAGCACCTTTGAAGTGGACATAAACACCAGTATCAGGTTAAGGGAACTAGTACCGAAGGATAAGCTGTTTGTGTCCGAAAGCGGAATCAAAACACCCGAGGACATTTTGGTACTTAGAGCAAATGGGACAAATGCGGTGCTTATAGGAGAGACCTTGATGAAAAGCGGAAATATCACTGAAACCCTGAACAATCTTAAAGTGAAGAGTTAAAAGGGAAAAGTTACGTAATTTTACTATGCAAATTGTAAATGAAATTGCAGTACTAAAATAATGTGAAAGGTACAGAGTGTAATTGGAAACTAAAATTAAGATTTGCGGCTTAACAAGACAACAGGATATCGAGTATTGTAATGAGGCTTTACCTGATCTTGTAGGTTTTGTATTTGCCAAAGGCCGCAGGCAGGTAAGCTTTGAAACAGCAGAAGGTTTAAAGGCCTCCCTTGACAGCCAAATCAAGTCAGCAGGGGTTTTTGTGAATGCTGATATCCCATTTATTAAGAGCTTGTGCGTTGAAGGTATTATTGACTATATTCAGCTTCACGGAGATGAAGATAATTCATATATACAATGCCTTAACGATCAGTTGGTCAAAGCGGATTGCCTCAAACCCGTGATAAAAGCTCTCCGGGTTAAGGATGCCCAATCTTTAAGTATAGCCGGGCAGTACAGCACAGACTTTTTGCTCCTTGACACCTTTACAGACAGGGAATATGGCGGTACAGGAAAAAGCTTCGACTGGGAGCTTGTGGGCAGTTTGAACAGACCTTTTTTTCTGGCAGGGGGCTTAAATTATGAAAATGTCCTGCAAGCAATAAATACTGCCCATCCTTTTTGTGTTGATATCAGCAGTGGAGTTGAAAGTAACGGTTTCAAGGATAGAACAAAAATTAAAAATATTGTAAAACTTATTAGGAGTGTGAAATAGATGGTAAAAGGAAGATATGGAAAACATGGAGGCCAGTATGTGCCTGAGATTCTTATGAATTCACTGATAGAACTGGAGGAGAGCTATAATTTTTATAGAAATGATTATAACTTCAACCAGGAGCTCAATACGCTTTTGAAAGAATATGCCGGCAGGCCCTCACTTTTGTATTATGCCAGAAAAATGACCAAAGACCTGGGCGGAGCTAAAATTTATCTCAAGAGAGAGGATTTGAACCATACAGGCTCACATAAAATAAATAACGTGCTGGGACAGGTACTCCTTGCTAAGAAAATGGGAAAGAAACGTGTTATTGCCGAAACAGGAGCCGGACAGCATGGTGTCGCTACTGCAACCGCTGCTGCATTGATGGGGCTTGAATGTGAAATATTCATGGGACTGGAAGACACCAGGCGTCAGGCCCTCAATGTGTTCAGGATGGAGCTATTGGGTGCAAAGGTACACCCTGTTACAAGCGGAACACAAACTCTTAAGGATGCAGTAAACGAAACCATGAGGGAGTGGGCCACAAGAGTTAATGACACACTTTATGTGCTGGGGTCTGTCATGGGTCCCCATCCCTTTCCCGGAATCGTCAGAGATTTCCAGAGTGTAATAGGCAAAGAAGTAAAGGAGCAGTTGCTTGAAAAGGAAGGCAGACTACCCGATGCTGCAATAGCATGTGTCGGCGGCGGCAGTAATGCCATGGGACTCTTCTATGATTTTATTAATGACTATTCTGTCCAGCTTATAGGCTGTGAAGCCGCCGGGAAAGGTATCGATACCGATATGCATGCTGCGACTCTTTCAAAAGGCAAGCTGGGTATTTTTCATGGAATGAAATCATATTTCTGCCAGGATGAACATGGGCAGATCGCGCCGGTTTATTCTGTATCAGCGGGGTTGGATTATCCCGGAATAGGCCCGGAACATGCCTATCTGCATGATTTGAATCGTGCAAAGTATGTACCGGTAACAGACGCAGAAGCAGTAAACGCTTTCGAATATTTATCAAAAACTGAAGGCATTATTCCAGCAATTGAAAGTGCACATGCCATAGCCCATGCCATGAAGCTTGCGCCTTCCATGAACAATGACCAGATAATTGTCGTGTGCCTTTCAGGACGCGGAGATAAAGACGTGGCTGCTATAGCCAGATATATGGGGGTGAATATAAATGAGTAACATAAAAAATGCTTTTTCTAAGGGCAAAGCCTTTATAGGCTTTCTGACTGCCGGTGACCCATCACTGGAAAAGACCGCAGAATTCATACTTTCAATGGCAGAGGCAGGTGCAGACCTTGTTGAAATAGGGATACCTTTTTCTGATCCTATTGCAGAGGGCCCGGTTATTCAAAAAGCAAATGTCAGGGCACTGTCTGTGGGAACAAACCTGCCAAAAATTTTCGAAATGGTCAAGACAGTCCGACTAAAGACTAAAATACCTCTGGTATTTCTGACATATCTCAATCCCGTATTTACCTATGGATATGACCATTTTTTCAAGGATTGTAATGAGTCCGGCATAGACGGAGTAATAATTCCTGATATTCCCTATGAGGAAAAAGCAGAACTGCTGCCTTTCAGCGAAAAATACAACATAGACATTATTTCACTAATTGCGCCTACCTCTGAAGCACGTATTGGAAAAATAGCCTCGGAGGCCAAAGGTTTTGTTTATTGTGTTTCCTCAATGGGAGTAACAGGTGTACGACAGGAAATTAAAACGGATTTATCCTTAATAATCAGTGCTGTTCGCTCTGCTACCGACGTCCCTATGGCAGTAGGTTTCGGAATATCTACTCCTGAACAGGCTTCCGAGATATGCAGATATTCTGATGGAGTAATAGTAGGGAGTGCTATTGTAAAGCTCATTGAAGAACATGGAGAGGCATCAGCCAAACCCTTATTTGAGTACGTTCAGAAAATGAAACAGGCAATAACAAAAAAATAAAATATCTCGGATTTTCATATACATGGTTTATTAGCCGGGAGAAAATTGGAGTTACATGGTTCAGATAAAGGCCCTTCACATATCAACTCGGTGAAGCGCCTTTATCTTTTATCGGATAACAGGTTACAATTAATCCTGCTGTCCCGGCGACTATGGGAGATTAGCAGGTTATAGTAGTTCAATATTCTCCCTGCTTTTTACATCCTTCATAGCATTTCTGGTGTCAAAAATAAACCTGGAATTCTTCTGAATAAAATCGTAATCATAGCATCTGTGGTGCGTTGCTATAACTGTCAGATCTGAATTATTCAAGCTTTCGGCCGTTAATTTTGTATTTGTGTAATTTTTGTTTTTGTGAGTAAATTGAGTCACATAGGGATCATGGTAATTCACCTCAACCCCTTCCTCTTCCAGCAGATCTATAACTTTAAGGGACGGGCTTTCCCTGTAATCACCCAAGTCAGGCTTGTAGGCAACTCCTAATATTAATATTTTTGATCCGTTTAATGGTTTTTTAAATCTGTTTAGAATTCTGTATATACGCTCAAGGACATATTGCGGCATATACTGGTTAATTTCACCGGAAAGCTCAATCAACCGTGTATGGTAATCAAACTCTCTGGCTTTCCAGGTGAGGTAGAAGGGATCCAGGGGAATACAATGGCCCCCGATACCCGGGCCGGGATAAAATGCTTGAAACCCGTAAGGCTTGGTCTTGGCAGCGTCAATTACTTCCCAGATGTTAATATTCATTTGCTCACAAATGATTGCCATCTCATTAATCAAGGCTATGTTTATATTTCTATATGTGTTTTCAAGAATTTTTTCCATTTCGGCTACAGCAGGACTGGACACCTCATGAACATCACTTTCAAGAACCTTTCTATATAGGGCTGCTGCTACTCCGGTACTGCTTTTCCCTATACCCCCCACCACTTTTGGAGTATTTTTTGTTTTATACACTGCATTGCCCGGATCAACCCTTTCGGGAGAAAAAGCCAGATAGAAATCCTCCTCACATTGAAGCCCAGATTCCCTCTCCAAAACAGGTTTCAGTAATTCCTCCGTTGTACCTGGGTATGTGGTGCTTTCAAGAATTACAAGTGTATCAACATGAAGATATTTCGCCGCTTGTTCTACTGCTGCTTTAATATAACCCATATCAGGCTGCTTGTTAATATCCAGAGGTGTAGGCACACAAATAATAACACAATCCGCCTCCCCCAACAAACTAAAGTCAGAAACTGCAACAAGCTTTGCACTTTTTACCACTTCAATAAGATCTTTGTCTTCTACATCGGAAATATAGTTCTCGCATAAATTTATTTTTTCAACTGCTTTCTCATTGACATCTATACCAATGACCCTATAACCAGCTTTTGCTATATTGACTGCCAGGGGCAGACCCACATACCCCAAGCCTATTACACTCACTATTGCGGTCTTGTTTTCGATTTTTTCCCATAAATCAGCTTTCATTTAAGTATTACTCCTTTATACAAACACCAATTATAACGTACGCATTATCCTTAATTCCTGTTTCAATCCTGTGCCCAACCATGGAGTAAAGTTCAACATTTTTGAATACTTCGTTCAACACTTCACTGAACTCATTGAAGTCGTACTCTTTTACATGAAAAGGATTCTTTATGTTTTTTCTCATTTCTCTGTTCGGAGTAGATATAATAAATCTTCCGCCGTTTCTGAGAACTCTAAAAGCTTCTTCTATATGGCGTTTGGCGGTATCAACAGGCAAATGTTCAAAAACCTCAAAGGATACATAGGCATCAAATTTGTTGTCCATATAAGGAAGTGCCGTAACATCACCTGTAGCCCATTTTATATTGGCCTGTCTGAAGGCCTGCTTTGAGAATATTATGTTCTCTTCTGCTATATCCAGTGCATCAACCTCTTTATAATACTTTGAAAGATACGCCGCACCATATCCGAAGCCGCAGGGGGCTTCAAGAATGTTTCCCGATTTACTCAATTTATCAAGAAATTCAGAGGCAAAAATGTACCTCTCAGCTATTTTCAAATAGTTTACCATGGGGAGGAACTGAGAGGCAGGAATTCCTCTTTCCCACATATATGCAAGATAATTTTTTCTTACATCCTCCTGAATTGAGGAGTCCAGAATAAAGCCTCCAATATTGTTTCTATAATTAATATTTAAAGTAAGAATTTCGTTACAAAGTTTAATGATTTTGTCAGAGTTTATACTGTTTTTCATTTGGTCCGGTAAAGAGTATAATCCACTGATTTCAGCCTGCCAGATGTTATTCAGTATGAGAATGTTACTCTGCTTATCACGAATAATAAATTCTATTATCCTGTATCCGATTATGGATTTATCTATCTTTCCTAGAAGGATACGGGCATCATCGAAGTCGAAACTGTCAAAATCTTTAACCTCATATGAAATAAATTCATTCATTCTATCATATAAAAATCTCGGATATCCGTCGTTAATATTATGTTCAACAACTAAATTTGAAGAGGTCATTCTTTTATTCAGCAATTCATATATGCTTTTCGTAATAACTTCGTTCTGTTGTTCCAGAGAGTAATTTTTGTGTACGAAGTCCCTGTATTCCTGGGAATTGTATTCTTTGTCAGTTACCATTTCTACAGCCTCACTTATTGTATTCCACAAATATCTTTCCGGGTAGATCTCCTTTGCACCTGCAAAATTGTGAATAACAGGCTTTATTCCCTTAGCCATCGCCTGCATTACACTCATATTCTGGGACTCCAGAACACTGGAACAAATTAAGTAATTCTTATCCTCCAGCCAATTATCAATGTCAGTCTGCCATCCCTCAAAAAAGAAATTACTTTCGAGGCCAAACTCCTTAACCATCTGATTGAAATACAACTGATACCTCGGGTCCTGATACCTGCCGGCAATATAAAACTGATATGAAGGATCTCTTTCATAAATCGCCTTAAAGGTTTGTAGTAGAAGCATCGGGCCCTTTTTGTAGTTTATATAACCTATATAAGCCACCTTATAACCCGTATTTCTTTGTGTGTAGTTTAATTTGTCAACTTGTACCCCGTTTGCTATTACAATAGTGATCTCCTCATCAATATTAAAGGTTGCAGTAACATATTTCTTGATATAGTTTGAAACAAAAATTAGTTTGTCAATATTTTTCCAATTGACCTTTGAGGGATAACCCGTAAAGGCTTCATAACTATGAAGTCTGCAAAGTATTATTCTGTTTGCGGCAATTTCAAGTTTGCTTGCATAGACAATAAGTTCATCGCACCATTCAAACCAACATATATGAGACCAGTCCATATATTGGTCGATTAATTTGTAGTTTTGGACTGAAGGAATTGTAATTAGTCTCGTCTCAAAATTCTCTGATAAACTATCAATTATTTCACAAAGAAATTTATTATCACCCTTTGAGAAGAAAACAATTTTAGGCTTTTGCTGACCCATATATCCCCCCTATATCAAATACGTCTGAAATAGCCAAATATAAGTCTTATATATTTATATGACTTTTCATCTTTATTCGCTACTTTTCTCGGGCTTGTATTTGCAAAAGTTACCAAACAGTACAAATGTTCATATAATGATTACATAGCATGCAATAGCTGTGTATGCTCAATCCATAGTTATTTTGGAGGTGAATTTTGATATGGCAAGTGAGTTGATAGTTAACGGCGGTTTTGAAACTGGCTCTTTTCCCCCCTGGTTAGTCGATAATGCAAGCATAACATCACAATATGCTCATTCTGGTATTTTTGCTGCTCAATTGCAGACTGGTTTATCCGTTATATATCAGATTATTGAATATGATTTTAGTCAAAGTACTACTTTTTCAGTATTCCTAGGAAAGGTTGGTCCTTTACCGAATCCGCTGACAACAATCACTGTTTCATATTTTGGTGCAGGATTTAATTATCTCGGACTGGGTATGACTATAAGTATTCCACCGAATAGTCTTCCGGATGTTACAATGGGGAACTGGCAGGAATTTGTAGGTGCAACTACACCAGCTCCCCCAGGTACCGCTTTTGCAATAGTTTCATTCAGTAAGCAGGGCGACCCTGGTAGTTCAGAGATTGTTGTTGACGATGTATCATTGACTGCTAACAGTATTGGCCCTTCGGGTCCGACTGGTCCGACCGGACCTACCGGACCGACTGGACCGACTGGACCGACCGGTCCAACAGGAGCCACTGGTGCTACTGGCGTTACTGGTGCAACGGGTGCTACTGGTGCTACGGGAGCTACCGGTGCCACAGGTGCTACTGGTGCTACAGGACCGACTGGCGTAACGGGCGCTACAGGTGCTACAGGTGTTACCGGTGCCACAGGTGTTACTGGCGCTACTGGTGTAACTGGAGCAACGGGTGCAACGGGTACGACCGGTGCTACAGGTGCTACTGGTGCCACAGGACCGACTGGCGCGACGGGCGCTACAGGCGCCACAGGACCGACTGGCGCCACTGGTGCTACAGGAACCACCGGTGCTACTGGTGTTACCGGTGCCACAGGTGTTACTGGCGCTACAGGCGCTACTGGTGCTACTGGTGCTACAGGTGTTACCGGTGCCACAGGTGTTACTGGCGCTACCGGAGCAACGGGTGCTACTGGTGCTACTGGTGCAACGGGTGCTACTGGCGTAACTGGAGCAACGGGTGCTACTGGCGTAACAGGCGCTACTGGTGCTACAGG